>NZ_QURH01000948.1 GCF_003428695.1 Actinomadura logoneensis | reverse complement strand
GGCGGCGGTGGCGAGCGCCGGACTGCTCGCCGGGCTGTGCTGGCTGGTCGCCGCCGCCGCGACCACGCGGGACGCGCGTCCGGCCGCGACCGGGTTCGTCGCCGGGCTGGCCGCGTCGGGCGTGGTGCACGCGGCACTCGGCGGCACCGACCTGGCCTGGCGGACGGGCGCGTGGCCATGGCTGGTCCTGGCGCTGGAACTCGGACTCTTCGCTCTCACGTTGCGCCCCCGACCGCGCCCAGCGGACGAGACCGGTTCGGGGAGCCGCCTGTGGTGGACGCTCGGACCGGCACTGCTGCTGTGGGGCCTCTACACGGGCAGCTCGTCGCACGCCCAGGCCAGCGCGGACGGCGCGACCTGGGCAGCCGTGGTCGTGGCGGTGGGCGCCGTCCTCTCGGTCGGCGTCGTCGAACGGCCCGCGACCTGGACGCGCCATCCGGTGGTGCCGGGGGTCGTGCTCGTCCTGTCGGCGGCCGGGTTCGCCTTCGGGCGCGCGACCGTGGACGGCGTCCACGGCGTCTCCCCCACCTGGACGGTGGCCGCGCAGGTCGCGGGCCAGCTCGCCCTCGCCGGATGCCTGGGCTGGGCGGCCCGCTCGTCCTCGCGCCAAACCGTAGGCGAGGAAGGCTCGCAGGCCGGAGCCAGCGGCTTCTCGGCGCGGCGCGGAGTGGCGACCGCGACCGGGTTCCTGGTCTTCGTCGTGCTCTTCTTCGCCTACTACTCGGCCTACGACCTCGGAATGCCGAACCGGTGGGTGCCTCTCGCGGCGTCCGTGCTGGTCGCAGCGGTCTCGTTCACGCGGACAGAGCGTCCCGAACGGGGACGGCAGTGGACCGTGCTCGGCGCGGCCGTCGCGTCCGCGATGGTGATTCCGCTGGCCATGGCCCTGCCTGGCACGCCGTCCTGGAGTGCCGCGCCCGGCGACGGGCTCCGCGTCGCCGCGTACAACCTGCGCATGGGCTACGGCATGGACGGGACGATGGCCGCCGCCGGACAGGCGGCGGCGCTGCGGTCGCTGCGTCCGCACGTCGTGCTGCTGAGCGAGGTCGACCGCGGCTGGTTCCTGAACGGCGGGCGCGACCAGCTCAGACTGATGTCGGACCGGCTCGGGCTGAAGCCCGTCTGGGCGCCCGCCGGGGACGAGGTGTGGGGCGACGCGCTGCTCACGAACCTGCCGGTCGTATCCGTCCGCAACCACGTCCTGGCGAAGGGCGGCCCCACGGGCGCCCAGGCGCTGGAGGTCGGGGTGCGGTGGCGCGGACGCGTCGTCAGGTTCGTCGCCACGCACACCCAGCCGCCGGAGGGCTGGAGCAGCCTCGCGCAGGCGGAACAGCTCGCCCGGATCGCGCGCTCGGCCGCCGCCGGAGGCGTGCCGGTGGTCCTCGGCGGCGACCTCAACATGCAGCCGGGCGACCGGGCGTTCCAGGTGCTCCTCGGGGCGGGGCTGAACGACGCGTTCGCCGCCGTCCGCCCGTTCGCCACCTACCCCGCACGCCCCAGGCCGACCGACCAGATCGACCACATCCTGGTCACCCCGGGCCTGACCGCCCAGGACCCGGCAAAGGCGCCCGTCCCCTACTCGGACCACCTACCGGTCGCGGTGACCCTGCGCTTCTAACCCCCGCAGCGCGTACGGCGGTTTGCCGACTCTTACCGATCGCCAGAGAGATGATCTCGGCTACCAGAAGTCACGCAGGGTAACGCTAGGGGTGCCAATCGCGACAATCACGTCCATGGAGGGCCATGTGAGCGCGTCCAAGAAGCCCAGGCAGCCCGCGCGCGGCGGCAAACGGGACAAGCAGCCACGCAACGGCAAGCGGGAGCGGCGGGCCAGGCGGGGCTCGTACGAGATCAAGATCGCCGAGCGGTTCGCCACCTTCGACCGCAACCACGACGGCGCGATCTCCCGCCTGGACCTGGAGTTCATGGCCGACGGCATCCTGCGCGCGCTCCGGCAGAACCCCCGGTCGCCGAAGGGCCGCGCGCTGATCGAGGGGGCCCGGCTGTACTTCGACGGGCTCGCGCGCAGCGCGAAGGCCGACCCGGACGGGCCGATCGACCGGGCCGCCTTCCTCGCCGCCGCGCAGCAGTCGCTGCACGCGGGCCTCCGCGGCTTCGACGACTCGCTGCGCCCCTGGGCCGAGGCGGTCATCGCCGTCGCCGACCACGACGACGACGGCCGCGTCTCGGTGGACGTGTGGACGCAGGTCCTCACCGCGATGGGCGCCAACCAACGGCAGGCGTCCGCGTCGGCCCGCGGGCTCGACACCGACCGCGACGGGCACATCAGCACCCGGGCGCTGCTGGCCGAGGCCCGCCGCTTCTACGTCTCCGACGAGCCGGTCGAGGTGTTCTCGGCTCGATGACCGGACGATGGGAGCCTCCCCGGCCGCTCGTGGCCGGGGAGGCGCTCGACCGCCGCCCCGGTCCGCCGCGCTCCGAGCCTCCGGAGCCGTCCGACCCGCTCGTGCTGACCGCCCGCTGGGTGCGGGACTACCTGTGCCGTCCGCATCCGGAGCTGGGCCGCCCCGGCGCGGTGTGCCCCTACACGCGGCGGGCGCTCGACGGCGGCCGGCTTCTGGGCGCGGTCAGGCCGACACGCCCGGACGGACCCGACGAGGTGGCGCGCGTGATGCGCCGGTACCTCGCCTGGTTCACGGCCGACCGCACGCACGCCGACGGCTGGGCGAAGGATCCGCACCGCACGCGCACCGGCGGCTGGGAGGAAGATCCGTACCGCGCGCTGCTCGTCGTCTTCCCCGAGGTCGGGGAAGACGACTGGGGCAGGGTCATCGAAGGCGCGCAGCGGCGGCTCAAGCCGTCGTTCGTGCGGCACGGCCTGATGGTCGGCGAGTTCCATCCGGGGCCGCCCGCCGCCGCGGGCATCCGCAACCCGGCGTTCCGGCCGCTGCGCAGTCCGCTGCCGATGCTGGCCGTCCGTCCGATGGTGCGCTCGGACCTGCCCTTCCTCGACCAGGCCTCCTGGTCACTCGACGCGTGGACGGCCCGGTTCGGGTGACGCGGGCGGACTCCCGGAGAAGGCCCGCACGAACGCCTCGGCCTGGTCGGTGGCGTGGTGGACGGCGTTGACGAACGGCACACGCGGGCCGGACGAGACGCCCAGCAACCAGATCCGCTCGCTGCGGCCGTCCGTGCCGCCGTCCGCGCGGCCGTCCATGCGGCCGTCCATGCGGCCGTACGTCCGGCCGTCCATGCGCAGGCGCAGGTCGGCGTCCAGTTCGAGAGGGGCACCCGCCGCTCCCGCCGCGTCGGACGTCAGCATCAGAGCCCCGTTCCGCAGGTGCGGGCGCCTGGCGGTGAAGCCGGTCGCGCACACCACCGCGTCGAAGCCCTCGGACGACCCGTCCGGCCATTCGACCCGCCACGGGGACGAGCCGTCCAGCCGTCGCGGCACTCCGCCGTCCAGCCGCCGCGGCACTCCGGCGCGCACCCTGACCTGACCGCTCTCCAGCAACCCCAGCAGGCGTTCGGCGTTGGGGAGTGGAAAGGAGCCCAGGTAGCGCATCAGCGGCTCGCACGCGCGCAGGACTCGGCGGCGCGCCTCCCCGTCCCGCCGGACGAGGAGCGGATTGGCGAGGTCGACCAGCTCGACCAGCACGTCCTGCCAGCCGACCCGGCCCCGGCGGGCGGCCTCGACCTCCGACCGCAGGCGTTCCGCCACGCTTCCTCCTCCGTTCGCGCAGGTCAGAGCTGTGCCGAGGGTTCGGGTCACCAGGTGGAGGATGTGCCGGGTCAACTGCGGATCGGCGGGGTCGAGGGCGGCGACCAGCGCCGGATCGATCCGCACGGCTCCCCGGACGGTGCGGGTGCGGACGGCGGGCAGTTCCCCCGACGGTGAGGCCATCGTGACGCGGTGCCCGTGGCGGGTGAGCAGCAGGACGGCGTCGATCGCGGACAGTCTCGTCCCCAGCACCAGCACCCGCCCGGACGGCGGCACCGCCTCCAGCATCCGGCCCTCGGGGAAGGGGCTGGGCACGATGCCCGGACGGCCGCGCAGCCCGGCGGGGACCAGGGGCGGACCCCACCCGAGGCAGACCAGGACGTCGTCGGCGGGCAGGTGCGCACCGCCCTCCAGCAGCACGCGGTAGCCGTCGCGCTCCCCGAGCGGCTGGACGGCCACCGCCCGGCGGGCCACCCGGCGGTGCGTGCCGCCGGGGCGTCCGGCCCAGCTCTCGTAGACGTCACGGAGGTAGCGCGCGAACTCCGCGCGCGGCGCGAAGGCCTCGCCGTCGGCGGGCGCTCCCCGCGCGCGGGCGAAGTCGTCCGGCAGCCCGGGCAGCAGCGACATCAGCCCCGCCGAGGTGTTGCACAGCAGCGCCGGGTCGCGCACGCCGAAGGCCGTGCCGGACCCCGGCGGCAGCGGATCGACGATGTCGGCGTCCACCCCGGCGCGGGCCAGTGCCGCGAACACGGCCGTCCCCGCCACTCCCCCGCCGATGATCACCACACGCCGCCTCGGCATCGGACCTCCCCTTCCCCCGAGCGAACACCCTCAGTGGTTGTATCAACACCCTCCGACAATCTCCGGCGCACCCCTACCCGCCCGCCGAGAAGCCCGCCGAAAGCCGCCATCCCACCGAAACCCCGCAGCTCAGGGGCCTTACGCAGTCCACCGGAGAGGTGGTCGATGCCACATTTCAATACCCCTTGGGGTATCGGGTACAGTGCCTCGGGTGGATACCCCATGGGGTATGTCTGACAGGGAGAGGAGCGGTATGAGCGTGGCGCAGAGCCTCGGCAGGCGGACGCGGAAGGCGGACCGCCCGCCGGAACGGGACGGCATCCTGGGCCGGCTCGGCGGCTGGGCCGCCGGGCACGCCCGGCTGGTCCTGCTGGCCTGGGTGGTCCTGGTCGCGGTGCTCGGCGCGTTCGCGCCGAAGGTCAACTCGGCGCTGTCCGGCGCGGGCTGGCAGGCGGACGGGTCCGACTCGGTGCAGGTCCGCGAACTGGCCGAACGCCACTTCGGCGGCAACGCCTCCAGCGCGATCCAGGTGGTCGTCAAGGCCGACCGGCCCGTCACCGACCCCGCCGTCGCGGCCGTCGTGGACCGCGCGGTGGGCGTGCTGGACGCCGACTCCCGGGTCGGGCAGATCGTCCGGCCGCAGCCGGGCGCCACCGTCAGCCAGGACGGCCGGACCGCGGTGGTCCTCGCCGGCGCGGCGGCCGACCCGAACGAGATGGTCCGCGCCGCCGACGACCTCAAGGACCCGCTCGCCAAGCTGTCGGCGGACGGCGTCCAGGTGCGCGCCACCGGCGCCTCGGTGCTGTGGAGCGACTTCAACAAGGCCAACCACGACGCGATGATGAAGTCCGAGATGCTGTCGTGGCCGGTGACCATGGCCATCCTCGTGCTGGCGTTCGGCTCGCTCGTCGCCGCCGGGCTGCCACTGCTGCTCACCCTCGCCGGACTCGCCGCCTCGGCGGGCTCGCTGGTGCTGCTGACCGAGCTGACCCCGATCTCCATCTGGGCGATGAACTTCGCGATGATGTTCGCGCTCGCGCTCGGCATCGACTACGCGCTGTTCCTGGTGATGCGGTTCCGGGACGCGCTCGGCCGCTCCGGGCCCGTCCGGGCCGTCGTCGAGACGATGGACACCGCGGGCAAGGCCGTCCTGCTGTCCGGCGTGACCGTGCTGGTCAGCCTGTCGGCCGTGATGCTCGTGCCGTCGCCGGCCTTCCGCTCCATGGCGGGCGGGATCATGCTCGCGGTCGTGTTCGTGCTGGCCGCGACGCTGACGCTGCTGCCCGCGGTGCTCGGGATGCTGGGCCGCAGGATCGACCTCGGGACGCCGCCGTGGGCCCGCCGCAAGGAGGCGGCGACCGCCCGGCCCAACCGCTTCGAGGCGTGGGGCCGCCTGCTGTGGCGCCGCCCCGCCCTGTTCGGGATCGCCGCGACCGTGGTGCTGGTCGCGCTCGCGCTGCCCGTCGTGGGACTGCGCACCGCCATGCCGTCCATCACCGTCGTCCCCGAGGACGCCTCGGCCCGCATGGGCTACTCGGCCGTCCAGCAGGCGTTCGGCCCGGGCGCGCCCGGCGCGCTCCAGGTGATCGCCCCGCAGTCGGGCGTGGAGGCCGCCTCGTCGGTGCTGCGCAACGACCCCGGCATCGCCGGCGTCATGCCCGCCGCCCCGGCCGCGGACGGCTCCGGGCTGTCGCTCGTCCAGGCCGTCCCGAAGGTGGACCCCTCCGACCCGGCCCTCGCGCAGACCGTGGACCGGCTCCGCGCGGACCTGCCGGACGGCGCCCTGGTCGGCGGCGCGGCCGTGGAGAACCTCGACCTGAAGGACCTGCTGGACTCCAAGACCCCGCTGGTGCTCGGCACGGTCGTCGGTCTCGGCTTCCTGCTGCTGCTGTTCGCGCTGCGCGCGCCGCTGGTCGCCGCGCTGGGCGCGCTGACCAGCCTGCTGTCCACCGCCGCCGCGTTCGGCGCGGCCCGGCTGGTGTTCCAGGACGGCCACGGGTCGGGCCTGCTCGGCTTCACCCCGCAGGGCTTCCTGGACGGCTGGGCGCCGGTGTTCTTCTTCGCCATGATCTTCGCGATCGCGATGGACTACACCGTGTTCCTGCTGGCCACGGCCAAGGAGGAGTGGGAGCGGACCGGCGACGCGCGGCAGGCGGTCATCGGCGGACTCGCCCGCTCCGGCCGGGTGATCTTCGCGGCGGCCGGGGTGATGGTCGCGGTGTTCTTCACCTTCGCGCTGTCCGGCCCGCTGCCGCCGAAGGAGATGGGCGTCATCCTGGGCGTGGCCGTCCTGCTGGACGCGCTGCTCGTCCGGCTGGTGCTGCTTCCGGTGCTGCTGCGCGCGACCGGCCGGGCCGCCTGGTGGTGCCCGCGCTGGCTGGGCCGGCTGCTGCCGGAGGTGAGGTTCTCCCATGACTGAGCCCGCCGCCCGGACCGCGCGGACGCACGGCCATGAGACGCGCGTTACAGAACCGGCCCGTCCATATACCCCCGTGGGTACCATGGAGGCCGCCGCTCAGCTCGACAGGAGGTCAGCGATGAAGGTCGACGAGACCGCGCAGGGCGCCGTCCTCAACCGGCTCCGCCGTGCCCAGGGCCAGCTCGCGGGCGTGATCGCCATGATCGAGGCGGGTCGTGACTGCAAGGACGTCGTCACGCAGCTCGCCGCGGTCTCGCGCGCCCTCGACCGGGCCGGGTTCAAGATCGTCGCCAGCGGGATGCGCCAGTGCATGGCCGTCGCCGAGGAGGACGCTCCCCCGATGAGCGAGGAGGAGCTGGAGAAGCTCTTCCTCACCCTCGCCTGACCCGGCACGACCCCGCCGCCGAAGGGCGTTCCAGCCGATCCCCGACCGGGGACGGACGGAGCGCCCTTCGGCATGTCCGGCATCCGGGCGCCATGTCCGGCATCCGCGGGATGAGCCGCTCCCCGGACACCACTCCCCTGCGCAAACCTCGGCCATTGCATTACGCGATGCTCAGTTACCTAGAGTGACCATCGGGTATCTCGCCGTGGAATCGGTCCCAGGGAGGGACCGCGCGAAGAACGGGAGCTTGTTTGATGACCAGAACTCTTACCGTCGGTGCGGCCACGGCGATCCTCGGCGCCCTGCTGGGCACGGTCCCCGCTCAGGCCGCGACGCCCTCCGCCGCCGATCCGGCCGCCGCCCCGTGCACCTTCACCGTCCTCCCCTTCCCCGGCTTCGTCATGCCGATGCCGATCCCGATGCAGGTGCAGTCGCCCAACTGCGTCCCCGTCATCCCCACGGTGACGAGCAACGGGTGACCAGCCACGGGTGATCATGCGCGCCATGACCGGCGTCCCCGCGCGGACGCGCCGGCTCCGGGGCGCGGCGCGTCGGCGGGCGGACGCCTCCGAGGGCGGTGCCGAACGCGGGGCGTAGCTTGAACGGCGGGCGTATCGCGACCAGCAAGGTGCAGCCCGAACAGCAGGGGGCGGCCCGGACGGCGACGGCCCGGCCGGCACACGCGAGGTGTGCGGCCGGGCCGTCGGCGG
>NZ_QURH01000943.1 GCF_003428695.1 Actinomadura logoneensis | reverse complement strand
CGGGTTTCGGAGGCCGGCCGCCCCACTCGGCGGCCGGCCTCCCTGAGGGCCTCCATCCGGAGTCGAACCGGAACCTCCGGGGCCACGACCCGGCGTGCGGACCACCACACCATGGAAGCCGCGTCTCCGGCAGGATTCGAACCTGCGCCCTTCGGGTCCGCAACCCGACGCGCTTTCCACTGCGCCACGGAGACTCGATATGGAATTGTTCGCGCACACTTCTCGGAACGCGTGGCGGATGCGGGAATCGAACCCGCCTGGAACGGTTTATGAGGCCGCCGAGAGCACCAGCTCTCCTATCCGCCCGGCGCGGAGGGTGCGAGATTCGAACTCGCGCGGGGAGAACCCCGACGACGGCTTAGCAAGCCGCTGCCTTCCCACTCGGCCAACCCTCCCGGGCGGCCTCCGGAACGCGGAACCGCCCGCCGGGCTCCGGGCCCGCGGGCGGTGAAGGACGTCAGGACGCGCAGGTCACGTCCGTCGGACACCGCTCCCGAGACCGGAGAGACGACGACTGTGCGGCATTCGGTGATGGCGTCGCACGATCCCTCTCCCCTCTCTCGCGGACGGCGTCCGCTGCTGATGGGGATTACTCTGCCGGACTCATTCCGGGTCCGCAACCCGATTTTCGACCGGCTCGGTAACGGGCGCTTTTCCGGTGGTTTTCGGCAGGGCCGTCCGGGACGCCGCGAACGCCATCACGATATGCGCGCATCCGACGACGGCGAAGACGGCGTACATGTCGTGGAACGACGATTCGAGCGTCCCCGCGGCGAGGGTTCCCAGCGGAATGGTCGAGTAGGCGACCATGCGGGTGGTCGCGACGACGCGTCCGAGCAGCGCGGGCGGGGTGATCTGCTGGCGGAGGGTGAACCACGAGACGTTCACGACCGCGCCGCAGAGGAACACCGCCGTCCACGCCGCCCCGATGTCGGGAACGTGCCGGGCCGGAACCAGCAGCAGGAACGCGCCGCCCTGCAACCCCAGCATCAGGACGAGCAGCCGCCCCGGCGCGCGCCCGCGCGACAGCAGCCGGTGGGTGAGCGTCGCGCCGAGCAGCGCGCCCGCGCCCTGGAGGCCGACCATCAGCCCGACCAGCGGGGGCCCGTACGCGTGGTAGTCCGCGACGTAGTACACGAAGTTCGCCTGGACGGACCAGATCAGCAGGTTGCTCGCCGCGAACAGCAGCGCGCCCGCGCGCAGCGCCGGATGCCGCGCCGCGTACCGGGCCGCCTCGCGGATCTCGTCCCGCACCCGGCTCCGCGCCGCCGGGACGGGCGCCTCCGGGACCTGGCCCGGTGCTGGGCGGACACGGCCCATCAGCGCGATCAGGCCGGCGGAGACGAGGAAGGTCGCGGCGTCCAGGAGGATCGTGGGCCCGTGTCCGACGAGGGCGACGAGCCCTCCGGCGAGGACCGGGCCGAGCAGGTTCAGCAGGTTGTCGCCGCCGTAGAGGCGGGCGTTGGCCGCGCCGAGCCGTCCGGGCGGCGCGATCTCGGGGATGACGCTCTGGAACGCCGGGTGGTAGACCGGCTCGGCGCAGGCCAGCAGGAACGCGGCGGCGTAGATCGTCCAGAGGGGGCCGTGCGCGACCACGACGAGCGCCAGCGCCGCCGCGACCAGGCCCGCGCCGAGGTCCCCGGCGACCAGCACCCACCGGCGCGGGAAGCGGTCGGCGAGCACACCGCCCGGGATGGACAGCAGCAGGAACGGCGCGTACTCCAGCGTGTAGACGGCCCCCGTCTGGAGGGCCGACCCGGTGCGGTGCAGGACCAGCAGCGGCAGCGCCACCTTGTAGATCCAGTTGCCGAACGAGGAGGTCAGGTAGGCCGCGAACAGCAGCTCGTACCGTGCCCCCATCCCCCGCCGGGACGCCGCTTTCCCCGTCCCCGGCCCGGCCGCCTTCGCCTCGAGCCCGCCCGTGTCAGAGGCTCCCGCGCCGGACGCGTCGGCGTCGGACGCGCCCGCTCCGGTCGCGTCCGTGGTCCGGCGTGCGGCGGCCCGCCGGACGCGCTGGGCGTCCGACGGGCCGTCGTCGACCGTGTCGCTCAGCGGCCTCAGCCCGCGTGCTTGGCGCTCGCGGTGCCGCGCAGCGCGACCGGCCCGGTCTTGTGGATGACGATTTTCTTCATCTTGTCCGCCCCTTCGGTCACCTTTGTACTCAGCCGCTCCACTATCACCGGTGATCACTCCCCGGCACACGGGCAACCGGACATGTGACCTTTACCGGCCACTCAGTGGCGATAGGTGAGACCGAACCCGTAAGGGAACAACGGGGACTTTCCGTCTCCCCTGTTCACCGGCTCCTGGGACGCGGAACGCGGCCAGCTGACGGGCAGCCGCCCGGTCGGCCGGACGGTTCCGAACAGCACGTCCGCGACGCCCTGCCCCTCGGTCCCGGGCAGCCACGCCTCGACGAGCGCGGCCCAGGACGGCAGCTGCGCGGTGATGTCCAGCGGACGCCCCGACACCAGCACCACCACGACCGGGACACCCGACGCGCGCAGCGTGGCGAGGGTGGCGAGGTCCTGGTCGTCCAGGCCCATGCCGTCCGGACGGTCGCCCATGAACTCGGCGTACGGGGTCTCCCCGACCACCGCGACGGCGACCTTGTAGGACCGGTCGATCCCGGTGCCGTCCTTGCTGTAGGTGACGGTCGTCCCCGGCCGGACGGTCCGCCGGATGCCCTGCAGGATCGTGGTGCCCGGGGTGATCGGCCCGGACGAGCCCTGCCAGGTCAGCGTCCAGCCGCCGGTCTGGTTGCCGATGTCGTCGGCGTTCCTGCCCGCGACGAAGATCTTCCCGCCGTGCCGGGGCAGCGGCAGCACGTTCCCCGCGTTCTTCAGCACGACCTGCGACTCGGCCACCGCCCGCCGCGCGAGCGCCCGGTGCGCGTCCGACCCGAAGGTGCGCTGCCACGAACGGTCCGCGAACGGGTGCTCGAACAGGCCCATCTGGAACTTCACCGTGAGGATGCGGCGGTTCGCGTCGTCGATCCGCGACATCGGGACGTGCCCGTTGGCGACCTCACCGCGCAGCGTGGCGATGAACTCCTTCCAGTCCCACGGCTGCATGAACATGTCGATGCCCGCGTTGACCGCCGCCGTGACGCGCTCGGGGGTCAGTCCGGGCGTTCCGCCGCCGATCTGGTCGATGCCGTTGTAGTCGCTGACCACGAAGCCCCGGAAGCCCAGCTCGCGCTTCAGGACGTCGGTGATCAGGTAGCGGTTTCCGTGCATCTTCACGCCGTTGAACGAGCTGTAGGAGACCATCACCGAGCCCACGCCGCGCCGCACGGCCTCGCGGAACGGCGGCAGGTGGATCCTCCGCAGCTCGGCCTCGGAGAGCTGCGTGTCGCCCTGGTCCTTGCCGCCGGTCGTCCCGCCGTCGCCGACGTAGTGCTTGGCGGTGGCGAGGATGGACGCCCGGCCCGCGCCGAGCCGCTCGCCCTGCAGCCCGACGATCTCGGTCGTCATCGCGGACGGCAGCTCCGGCACCTCGCCGAACGACTCGTAGGAGCGGCCCCAGCGGTCGTTGCGCACCACGCACAGGCAGGGCGCGAACGTCCACTGCACGCCGGTGCCCGCGACCTCCTCGGCGGTCGCCCGCCCGATCCGGCGCACGAGCCCGGCGTCGCGGGTCGCGCCGAGGCCGATGTCGTGCGGGAAGATCGTCGCGCCGTACACGTTGTTGTGGCCGTGGACGGCGTCCGCGCCGTAGATCATCGGGATGCGGAGCGGGGCGGCCAGGGCCCCGCGCTGGTAGCCGTCCACCATGTCCGCCCAGCCCCGCGGCGTGTTCTCGGCGGGCACCGAGCCGCCGCCGGACAGCACCGAGCCGAGCCGGTAGGCCGTGACGTCGGCCGGGGTCGCGCCGCCGCGCTCGGCCTGCGTCATCTGGCCGAGCTTGTCGTCCAGCGTCATCCGCCGGAGCAGGTCCTCGACGCGGTCGCGGACGGGCCGCCGGGCGTCGAGGTAGGGCGCGTCCGCCGGGGCGGCCCGCTCCCGGAGGTGTCCGGGGACGGGCGCGGCGTCCGCCGGGAGGACGGTGGCCCCGAGCGCGCCGAGCGCGGTCGCGAGGCCGAGCAGGAGGGATCGGGGCGGGGTCCGCAGGGCGGACCGGGGCCGGTTCCGGGGTGTGAGGGTGCGCAAGGGAGCCTCCGCGCGGTCGAATTTGTTGCCCCCGACAACAAGCGCACGGTAGGCCGATCACCGGGCCCCGGCAAGCCCCTCCCACCCGCCGCGTCCGCATCCGGACGCCCACCGCCCCCCACCCGCACACCGCCGGGCTTGGCCCGGCGACGCGGGTGGTTGAGGCGGGGGCGCCGGGGAATTCAGTCCTCGAAGTCGGTGCTGCGGGACACCTTCTCCCAGGTGGCGGCGTCCGCGCGGTCGCGGGCGAGGGACGCCTCGATCGCGTCCACCGCGTCGTTGCCGAGAGGCAGGCGCAGCGGTGTCTCGGCCGCGTCCAGCGCGGCGAGGATCGCGGCGGCGGCCTTGGCCGGGTCGCCCGGCTGCCTGCCGTCGCTGTCCGGCAGGTTCCTGCGGACCGGCCCCACCAGGTCGGCGTACTCCGGCATCTCCGCCGCCTGCGCCAGGGCGCCCGTCCCGGCGAAGGACGTCCGGAAGCTGCCCGGCTCCACGATCAGCGTCCGGACGCCGAACGCGGCCACCTCCTGCGCCAGCGCGACGGTCAGCCCCTCCAGGGCGTGCTTGCTCGCCGAGTACGCGCCGACGCCGGCGAACGACATCCGGCCGCCCATGCTGCTCATCTGCACGATCGCGCCGGACCCCTGCCGCCGCATGTGCGGCAGGACGGCCCGGACCAGCGCCGCCGGTCCGAAGAAGTGCAGTTCCATCTGCTCGCGGAGCTCCCGGTCGGACGTCTCCTCGACCGCCCCGACCAGCCCGCGCCCCGCGTTGTTCACCAGGACGTCCACGCGGCCGTGCCACAGCACCGCCTCGGCGACCGCGCCCGCGGCGGCGGCCTGGTCGGTGACGTCCAGGGCGACCGCCCGGACCCGGTCGGGATGCGCGGCCACCAGGTCGTCCAGCGCCTCGGGACGGCGCGCCGCCGCCACCACGACGTCGCCCGCCGCGAGGGCCGCCTCCGCGATCGCCCGCCCGAACCCCGACGTCGCACCCGTGATCAACCACACTCGCTGTTCGCTCATGCGCACTGTTATCCACCCGGGCGTCCCGCCGCGTCCAAGACAGAAGATCACCTAAGCCATAAAGCGCGTTTATCATCCCTGCGTGGAGTTGAGAGAGCTGCGCTACCTCGCCGCGATCGCGGACGCGGGGAACGTCGGCCGCGCGGCCGCGTCGCTGTACGTCAGCCAGCCCGCCCTCTCGTACGCGCTGCGCCGCCTCGAGTCGGAGCTCGGCGTGCGCCTGTTCGACCGGCACCCCGGCGGCATGACCCCGACCCCCGCCGGACGCGACGTGATCGCCGAGGCCCGCCGGGCGCTCGCCGCCGCCGACCGGGTCCGCGCCGCCGCCGAACGGCACCGCCGCGTGCTCTCGGGCGTGCTGCGGGTCGGGTTCGAGGCGACCGGCGCGGGCGAGCTGACCACCCGCGCCCGCGCCGAGTTCGTCCGGCGGAACCCGGGCGTCCGGGTGGAGCCGAAACGCTTCGACTGGGGCGGCGAGGTCGCCGCGCTCCGCGACGGACGGGTGGACGTCGCGTTCGCGTGGCTGCCCGCCGACCTGTCCGGGCTGCGGTCCGAGGTCGTCCACACCGAGCCGCGCGTGGTGGGCCTCCCGGTCGGGCACCCGCTGGCGTCCCGTCCCGGCCTGTCGGTCATGGACGTCGCGGACGAACCCCTCATGTGGACCGAGCGCGCGCCGCGGGCCTGGGTCGACTGGTGGGCGGTCAACCCCCGCCCGGACGGCCGGCCACCCGTCTGGGGCCCCACCAACGACAACGTCGAGGAGATGCTCGAACAGGTCGCCGGCGGCGCCGCGATCTGCTTCGCGCCCGCCGGCATGGGCCACTACTACTCCCGTCCCGACCTGGCCTGGGTGCCGCTCACCGACGTCGAGCCGCTCCGCGTCGCCCTCGCCTGGCGGGCGTCCACCCCCTTGGCGGACGCCTTCGTCCGCGTCGTCCGCGATCTGATCGCCACCCCGTCCTGACCACCACCAGGGTTCGACGACGCGCTCACGAGGACGCGCCGGAGCTACGCCGGGGCCTCGGCGGGACGGGAGGACGCGGCGGTCTCGATGGGCTCGGGCTCGCGGAGGGTGCGCGCGACCGTCCAGGCGAGCGCGGGCGCGGCGATCACGGGGACCAGCGCCGTGGACGGCGAGGTCGCGTCGGCGAGCGCGCCCAGCGCCGGGCTGACCACCCCGCCGACGCTGACCGCGAGGCCGAGGGTGACGCCGCCCGCCGTTCCGACGCGTCCGGGCAGGTAGTCCTGGCCGAGCGTGACCTGGAGCGAGAACGGCACGAACAGGCAGGCCGCCGTCGCCGCGACGCCGAGGAGCAGCAGCGGACCGGGCAGGAACGCGACGCCCGCGACGGACGGCACGGCGAGCGCGTACGCGGCCCTCGCGCACCGGACGCGCCCGTACCGCCCGGCCAGCCGTCCGCCGAGGACGGTCCCGACCGCGCCGCCGCCGAACAGCAGGAACAGCGCCGCCGCCCCCGCCGCGGACCCGCCGTCCATCCGCTGCTTCGCGACCACCGCGAGCAGCGTGCTCACGCCGAAGAACGCCACCGCCCGGAACGTCACCACCAGCGACAGCCGCGCGAACATCCCCCAGTCGTCCCGCCCCTGTGACGCGCCGGACGCTCCGCGCGCGGGCGCCGGCGTCCGCGTCACCGGCACGGTCATCAGCACGCCCGCCACGGCCGGGACGGCAAGCCACGGCGTCGCGCCGAGCCCGCCCGCGGCGAGCAGGGGCGTGACCAGCAGCGGAGCGACCGCGAACCCGACGTTGCCGCCGAGCGAGAACCAGCTCATCGCCGTGTGGTCGCCGCGCGTGACGGTCCGCGCCAGCCGCGCGGACGCCGGATGGTACGCCGCCACGCCGAGCCCGGAGAGCGCGACGAGCGTCCAGACGGCCATCCGGTCCCCCGACGTCCCGGCCGCCGCGATGCCGAACCCGGCGAGCAGCATCGCCACCGGGATCAGCCACGGCATCCGCCACCGGTCCGTGAGCAGCCCGAACACCGGCTGGACGACCGAGGACAGCAGCGTCGCCGCCAGCACCACCGCCGACGCCGCCGCGTAGTCGTAGTGCCGCTCGGACACCAGGAACGGGACGATCGCGGGCACCGCGCCCTGGTAGACGTCCACACACGAGTGCCCGGCGGACAGCAGCAGAACCGAACGCTTCATACCCGCCAGCGTCGCCGCCGCCCGCCTTGTCGCGCTTCCGACATCTCGCCATCCTGTACCGCGAACCCGCCACCTCCCGCCCCACTACCGCCGCCACCCGTCCCGCCGTCACCGTCCCGAACGCGACGCCGCGCATCCGACGTCGCGCCGAGGAGCCACCGATGCCGCACGTCCCCCCGTCCCTCCCCTCCCCGACGCGCCACCTGCCGGAGGCGCCCACGGGGATCCGGCCGCTGAGCCGGGGCGCGGGGGCGAGCGCGCACCGGCACGACAACCCGCAGCTCATCTACGCCCGCTCCGGTGTCGTCACCGTGACGACCGAGGCCGGCGTCTGGCTCGCGTTCCCCGGACGCGGCCTGTGGGTGCCGGGCGGGGTCGTCCACGAGCACCGCGCGTTCGGCGCCGCCGACCTGTGCCTGGTCGGGATCCCCCCGTCGGACGACCCGTTCGGCCGCCTCTCCGCGCCCACCGTCGTCGCGGTCGATCCGCTGCTGCGCGAGCTGGTCCTCGCGCTCTCGGCCGAACCGGACGACGGCGGCGCCGAGCGGGCCCGGCTGCTGGCCGTCCTGCTGGACCGGCTGCGCCGCGCCCCGCGCCTGCCCGGCCCGTACGTGCCCGCCG
>NZ_QURH01000944.1 GCF_003428695.1 Actinomadura logoneensis | reverse complement strand
GGGCGCGCCCGCGAGGGGGCGGACGAGATCCGCCGGACGGTCCGGGAGGAGGCCGACGAGGTCCGCCGCGCGGCGCGCGCGGAGGCCGACGAGATCCGCCGGACGGCGCGCGAGGGCGCGGAGGAGATCCGCCGCGCCGCCCGCGACGACGCGCGCGGGATCGTCGCCAAGGCCGAGGCGCAGGCGGAGAGGCACGCCGGGACGGCGCGCGCGGAGCTGGAGGAGGAGGCCAGGGAGCTGCGCGAGGACCTCCGGACGCTGCGCGAGGACCTGGAGCGGCGCGAGGCCCGCCTCGCCGAGCGCGAGCAGCGGCTCGACGCCGAGGTGCGGCGGCTGGAGGAGTGGTCAGGACGCCTGAACGAGGCCAAGAAGGCGTTGGAGGCCGGCAAGGAGGAGCTGGCGACGCTGGAGGAGGAGCGGCGGGCCGTCCTGGAGCGGACCGCCGGGCTGACCGCCGAGCAGGCCAAGGCCGAGCTGGTCGCGGCGATCGAGAACCAGGCCAAGCGGGAGGCGGTGCCGCTCACCCGGGAGATCGAGAACGCGGCGCGGGCGGAGGGCGACAAGCGCGCCCGCAAGATCGTCACGCTGGCGATCCAGCGCGTCGCCGCCGAGCAGACCGCCGAGTCGGTGGTCAGCGTCCTGCACCTGCCCGGGGACGAGATGAAGGGCCGGATCATCGGCCGCGAGGGCCGCAACATCCGCGCCTTCGAGTCCACGACCGGCGTCAACCTGATCATCGACGACACCCCCGAGGCGGTGCTGCTGAGCTGCTTCGACCCGGTCCGCCGGGAGGTGGCGCGGCTGACGCTGGAGAAGCTGGTGCTGGACGGCCGCATCCATCCGTCCCGCATCGAGGAGGTGTACGAGCGCAGCCGCTCCGACGTCGAGCAGCTCTGCGTGCGGTCCGGTGAGGACGCTCTGGTCGAGCTCGGCATCACCGAGATGCACCCGGAGCTGATCGCGCTGCTCGGCCAGTTGCGGTACCGCACGTCCTACGGGCAGAACGTGCTCAAGCACCTGGTCGAGTCGGCGCACATCGCCGGGATCATGGCGCACGAGCTGCGGCTCCCGGCGGACGTGGTGAAGCGCGGGACGCTGCTGCACGACATCGGCAAGGCCCTCACCCACGAGGTGGAGGGCAGCCACGCGCTGATCGGCGCGGAGATCGCCCGGCGCTACGGCGAGCACGAGGACGTCGTGCACGCCATCGAGGCCCACCACAACGAGGTCGAGGTGCGGACGGTCGAGGCGGTCATCACCCAGGCGGCGGACGCGATCAGCGGCGGCCGTCCGGGGGCGCGCCGCGAGTCGCTGGAGGCGTACGTCAAGCGGCTGGAGCGGCTGGAGCAGATCGCCCGGGAGAAGCACGACGGCGTGGAGAAGGTGTTCGCCATGCAGGCGGGCCGGGAGATCCGCGTGATGGTGCGGCCCGACTCCGTGGACGACATCCAGGCGCAGGTGATCGCTCGCGACATCGCCAAGCAGGTGGAGGACGAGCTGACCTATCCCGGCCAGATCCGGGTGACGGTCGTCCGAGAGTCCCGCGCCACCGAGTTCGCCCGCTGACCCCGGGGCCGCTGAGCGCGCGTCCGCTGACCGCGGGGCGGCCCGCGGTCAGCCCGCCGGGCCGACTCCCCACGTCGGCTCGGCGGGCAGACCGCTTTGAAGGGGACGCACGGGCCGGGGAAGGTCCCTCCGGGCCGGGCGAGCCTGGTGCCAAGCGACGGCATGGAGTGGGTCTGCGCCCGGTGCCTCCGCTGTTCGGATCCCGATCGTCCGGTTAGGTTTCCGGACCAGAATGATCATTCGCGTTGTGGCGTGACGACGGAGTCGGTATTTTCGGGCGAATGCGAAAGGGTCGGATGCGGGTTACCTATGCGGTCGTAGCGGTCACGGGAGTCGCGGCGGTCACCACGGGCGCGGTTCTGGTCAGCCAGGGCCACGCCAGGACGCACACGGTGGAGGACACCTCCACCGACCTCCGGATCGGCGCGACCGAGGCGCAGGACGCCGAGAGCTACTGGACGCCGCAGCGGCTCGCCTCGGCCACCCCGGTCGGAGGCCCGAAGGCGGCGGCGCCGGCGGGCCCCCAGGTGGGCGAGCGGAGCGTGACGGCGCAGGCGGTGCCGAAGTCCGCCGCGTTCGGTGGCATCCCCACCGTCGGCGCCGTGTTCTTCAACAACGGGAAGGGCAACCACTACTGCACGGCCAGCGTCGTCCACAGCTACTCGAAGAGCCTGCTGCTGACGGCGGCGCACTGCATCCACGGCGGACGCGGCGGCGGCTACTCGCACAACGTGGCGTTCGTGCCGAAGTTCGACAACGGTAAGCGGCCGTACGGCATCTGGTCGGCGAAGATGCTGATGGTGGACAAGCGCTGGGCGTCCAACAGCGACCCGGACCTCGACTACGGCTTCATCGCGGTGTACCCGCGCGGTGGCCGGAAGATCGAGCAGGTGGTCGGCTACAACAAGCTGGCCATCAACCAGGGTGTCGGCAACTGGGTGAACATCGCGGGCTACCCGAGCCGCAGCAACCGTCCGATCTTCTGCAAGACCAAGACGGCCAGGCAGTGGAAGTACCAGATCCGGATGGACTGCACGGGCTTCTACGGCGGTACCAGCGGCAGCCCCTGGCTGCTCTGGTACAACTCCAAGTCGCACACCGGCTATGTCAACGGTGTGGTCGGCGGCTACCAGGAGGGCGGAAGCGTCTCCTGGCGGTCCTACTCGCCGTACTTCGACAAGGACGTTTACAACCTGAGGTCGGCTGCCGACAAGCGGGCCTAGACCGCTGGGTGACCCGGACAGAGAAAAACTGCGGCGTGCCTCCGGGCGCGCCGCAGTTTCCCTTTTCCGGAGGGAATTCTCCTCAGGTCGTCAGCTCGATGGGCGCGACGCCGATCGGCTCGAATCCGAGCGTGCGTCCGTAGAAGGCGAGCTCCGATTCCAGGCACGTGATGACCGTCTCGGCGCGCCGGAACCCGTGGGACTCGCCCTCGAACGTCAGGTACGCGTACGGCACCCCCCGCTCGTCCAGCGCCTCGGCGAACCGGGCGGACTGGTCGGCGGGGACGATCGGGTCGTCCAGGCCCTGGAGCAGCAGCACCGGGCAGGACGCCTGGCCCGCGTGCCCGAGCGGCGAGCGCTCCTCGTAGGCACGCTCGAATCCGGGCAGCGGCCCGATCAGCCCGAACAGGTAGTGCGACTCGAAGTCGTGGGTGGACGACGCGAACGACGCCAGGTCGCTGATCCCGAAGTAGGACGTCCCGGCGGCGAACAGGTCCGTGGTGGTGATCGCGGCGAGCGTCGTCCAGCCGCCCGCGCTGCCGCCCCGGATCGCCAGCCGCTCGGCGTCCGCGATCCCGAGGTCGACCAGGGCGCGCGCGGCGGCGACGGCGTCCTCGACGTCCACGACGCCCCACTGGCGCCGCAGCCGCTCGCGGTAGGCGCGCCCGTACCCGGCCGATCCGCCGTAGTTGACCTCGACCACGCCGATGCCGCGGCTGGTGAAGTACGCGCGCTCGAGGTCCAGCGTGCTGGACGCGCGCCCGGTCGGGCCGCCGTGCACGAACACGACGTAGGGCGGCTTCTCGTGCTCCGGGCCCTGCGCGTCCGGGCTGGACGGCGGGAAGACCAGCGCGTGCACCGGACGTCCGAACGGCCCTTCGAGGCGTTCGGCGCGCGGCATGGACAGGTAGGCGGCGTTCGGCGGCTCGGCCAGCTCGCGGCGCAGGCTCTCGGCCCTCCCGGTCGTCATGTCGACCCGGACGACCGAGGCGGGCACCTCGGGCGCGCCCGCGACGCCCAGCACCGTGGAGCCCGACACCGTGAGCGCCGGACGCCAGTCGGTGTACGGCAGGTCCAGGTCGGTCAGCTCCAGCGTCTCCGGGTCGTAGAGGCCGAGCCGCAGGTCGCCCTCGCCGTGCAGGACGGCGAGCCGGCCGTCCTCGAGGATCGCGTACGGCTTGCCGCCGAGCGTCCACAGCGGTGCGGCGAACTCCTCCTCGGCCGGGTAGAGCGCCTGGGCCGACTCGCCGTGCAGCCCGATCTGGTAGATGTTCCACCAGCCCGGCCAGTCGGAGACCACGTAGAGGGTCTCGTCGTCGCGCCACAGCGGCGCGAGCGCGGACTCGGTGAGGCCGCCCTTGACCGTGCGCGGCGCGACCGCCTCACCGTTCTCCAGGGCGGCCACGCGCAGTTCGGTGCCGTCCCAGGGCATCCGGGGATGGTTCCACTGCACCCACGCCAGGTGCCCGCCGCCGGGGGACGGGGTGGGCGCGGCGTAGAAGTCGGCGCCGCTGACCAGCTCGCGGATCGCCGAGGCGTCCTCGGCCGCGGACCCGTCCAGCGGGACGCCGACGATCGCGCGCCGGATGCCGTCCGGGGTGTGCCCCTCGCAGACGCACCACACCTGGGTGCCGTCGGGGGAGAGCACGTAGTCGGCGTAGCGCAGGCCGCCCGGCCGGGCGGGCTCGGGCGTCAGCGGGTACGGCTTGGGGTCGCCCGGGTCGAGGCGGTGGAGCCGCTGGTCCTCGTAGTTGGAGAACACGATGGCGTGGCCGCCGCCGACCGGCACCGGCAGGTATGACCGCCCGCCGTACTCGTGCACGCGCGTCCGGGCGTCGTAGGGGGCCTGCAGCAGCTCGGTCCGGCGGCCCTCGGCCAGGTGGACGACCGTCGTCCGGCCGCCCTCCTCCGGCCTGGTCTCCTGCCACCACACGTCGTCGCCGGAGACACTGGGATAGCCGATCCGCAGTCGGGCGTGGGCGACGTCGGCGGCGGAGATGGGAGACGGCCATGAGCCATAGGGAAGGGTCGCACGAGCGGTCATATGCGAATCGTCCCGCATCGGAGGATCGGTTGGGGCCATGACGGGGCAGTTGCCGCCGGAAAGATACGAGCCGCTCAGCGGGGAGAAGTCAGGCGGCCGGGGTGATTTCCCCGCGCTGCCGACGGTGCGGAGGTTCTGGACGCCCATCCGATGGATTTGTGGCGGTCCGTCCCGTCTGCCCGGGAGTGTGCCGCACCTCACCGGCGGAACCGCGCCGCCCGTCCCGCCCCTCCTGTCCCTCCAGTGCCCCGCCCCGCAGCGCCCGGCGGACGGCGCGGGCGGCGCTCCGGCCCGCCCGGTTCGCCCCGATCGTGCTCGCCGACGGTCCGTACCCCAGCAGATGGACGCGCGGATCGGCGGCCACCCGCGTGCCGTCCATGACGATCCCGCCGCCGGGACCGCGCAGCCCCAGGGGCGCCAGGTGCCCCAGTGACGCGCGGAAGCCCGTGGCCCACAGGATGACGTCGGCCTCGAAGGACGACCCGTCCGCCCACACCACACCGGACGGCGTGATCCGCTCGAACATCGGCAGCCGGTGCAGCACCCCGGCCGCCCGCGCCGCCCGCACCTCGTCCGTCAGGATCAGCCCGGTGACCGAGACGACGCTGCCGGGAGGCAGGCCGCGCCGCACCCGCTCGTCCACCTTCGCGACGGCCGCGCGGCCCAGCTCCTCGTCGAACGGGCCCTCGACCCACTCGGGCGGACGCCGGGTCACCCAGCGCGTCTCGGCGGCCACCCCGGCGATCTCCAGGAGCGCCTGGACGCCCGAGGCCCCGCCGCCGACCACCACGACCCGCCTCCCGGCGAACCCGTCCGGCCCCCGGTACTCGTGCGTGTGCAGCTGGCGGCCCCGGAACGTCTCCATTCCGGCGTAGCGCGGCCAGAACGGCTTCTCCCACGTCCCGGTCGCGTTGATCAGGTACCGGGCCGCGTAGTCGCCCTCAGAGGTCGTCAGCAGCAACCGTCCGTCCGGCAGGCCGCGCACGGACGACACGTCCACCGGACGCCGCACACCGAGCCCGAACTCCCGCTCGTAACGCCCGAAGTACTCCGACACGACCTCGGACGCCGGACGCGCCGGATCGGGCGTCCCCAGCGGCATCCCCGGCAGGTCGGCGATCCGGTGCGCCTTCCCCAGGGTGAGCGTCGGCCACCGGTACTGCCACGCCCCGCCCGGACGCGGCGCGTGGTCGAACATCACGAAGTCCACGCCGTCCCGCCGCAGCTGGTACCCGGCCGACAGCCCCGCCTGCCCGGCCCCCACGACCGCCACATCGACGGCCTGGCTCTCCGCTGCGGTCCCGTCCACGTCGTACGTCACGTCCCCGGAAACCCCGAAGGGCGCCCCCGGATTCCCCGGAGACGCCCCTCGGAAGGCAGGGCCGGACGGCCGTCAGGAGGCGTCCACCGCGCCGGATCCCATGCCCGCGCCGGGCAGCGCGCTCATGTCGCCGCTCATCGTGGCGATCGACTTGCGGCTGCGGCGGCTGCGCGCCTCCAGCCACGTCGCGATCCGGCTCACGATGAGGTTGATCGTGATGTAGATGGCCGCGCAGACGATCGCGGCCTGCAGCAGGTTGGAGAAGTTCGCCGGCTCGATCTTGAACCCGTAGGACGTGAGGTCCTCGTAGCCGATGATGAAACCGAGCGAGGTGTCCTTCAGCAGCACCACGATCTGGCTGACGATCGCGGGCAGCATCGCCGTGACGGCCTGCGGCAGGAGCACGAGCCGCATCACCGCGTTCTTGCGCATGCCGAGCGCGAACGCCGCCTCGGACTGCCCGCGCGGGATCGACTGCACGCCCGCCCGGACGACCTCGGCGAGCACCGAGCCGTTGTACAGGGTGAGGCCGAACACCACGGCGGCGAACGCGGGCACGGTCACCGTGCCGTTGTTGATCGTCACCCCGAAGATCGAGAAGACGTTCTCCACCATGATCCGCTGGAAGTTGCCGAGCGGGCCGTCGGCGATGATCGGGCTGACCGTGGCCGGCACGAAGAACGCCAGGAAGATCAGGATCAGCAGCGGCATGGCGCGGAAGAACTCCACCACCGCCGCCGCCGGGACGCGGATCCACCGGTGGTCCGACAACCGGGCGAGACCGAACACCGCGCCGAACAGCAGCGCGAGGACGGTGCCGACCGCCGCGGCCTTCAGGGTGTTGATCGTGCCCTGGATGAAGTAGGTGCGCCAGACGTCCCACTTGGTGAACGGTTCCCACTTCACCTTGGCGAACTGGCCCTTGTCGCCCAGCGCGTAGATGACGTAGGCGATGATCCCGAGGATCGCCAGCGCGGAGACCACGGTCAGGATCATGTTGCGCCGCCGGGCGCGCGGCCCGGGCGCGTCGAACAGGACGGTCGCCTCGTCGCGGCTCATCGCGCCACCGCCATTCGCTTGGACAGCCAGCCGAAGAAGAACCCGGCCGGGAGGGTCAGGACCAGGTAGCCGACGGCGAAGCCGATGAACATCGGCAGCGTGGCGCCCAGGTCGAAGAACAACGCCTTCATCTCGGAGGCGGCCTCGACGCCGTAGGCGATCGCGCCGACCACCGTGGTGTTCTTGATCATGGCGATCAGCACGCTGCCGAGCGGTCCGATCACCGACCGGAACGCCTGCGGGAGGATGATCATGCGCAGCGACTGGGTGAAGGTCAGCCCGATGGAGCGGGCCGCCTCGGCCTGGCCGAGCGGGACGGTGTTGATGCCGGACCGCAGCGCCTCGGCGACGAAGGCCGAGGTGTAGACCGACAGCGCGGTCACCGCCCACCAGTAGCCGTTGACGGACGGCACATCGGAGAAGTGGAACTTCAGGATGTCGCTCAGCGCGGAGATGCAGAACGCCGCGAGCAGGGTCAGCGGGGTGTTGCGCAGCAGGTTCACCACGAACGTGCCGACGCCCCGCAGCACCGGTGTCGGGGACACCCGGAAGCTCGCCCACACCGTGCCGAGGATCATGGACAGCACCGCCGTCACGGCGGCCAGCCGGATCGTCGCCCAGAAGCTGATGGCGATCTTGTCGAGGTTGTTGAAGACCTCGGTGAAGTCGAAGAGTTGGCCCATGGATTCCCACCTGTAGGAGGCCGCGCCGCCACCCCCTCGACCGGGGGTGCGGC
>NZ_QURH01000942.1 GCF_003428695.1 Actinomadura logoneensis | reverse complement strand
GGGAACGCGGCGGCCAGCAGCGCGCTGCCGCCGGTGGTCGCGGCGGCGGCGCCCGCACCGGCGAGCAGCCGCGCGGCGACGAGCGTGCCGATGTCCGGGGCGAGCGCCGCGACCAGCATGGACGCGGTGAACACGGCGAGGCCGCCCGTGAACATCCGGCGGCGTCCGATGCGGTCGGCGAGCGAGCCGGTGCCCGCCATGAGGCTCGCGAAGGTCAGGAAGAAGGCGTTGACCACCCACTGGGAGGCGGCGAGCCCCGCGTGCAGCGACCGGCCGACGTCGGCGGTCGCCTCGGCCGCGCCGGTGGCCGTGATCGGAATGAGCAGCAGCGCCCCGCAGACCACGCCGAGCGTCCACCCAGCAGCCCCTCGCCGCGCCCCCGTCGCCCGAGCCCCCGTCCCTGAAGCAGCCGTCCCCCGGACCTCCGTCCCCGAAGCAGCCGCCCGCCGAACCCCCTTGCCCCGAGCCTCGCTCCTCGAAGCAGCCGTCCCCCGAGCCCCCGTCTCTCGAGCCTCCGCTTCCGGAGCAGCCGTCCCCCGAGCCCCCGTCTCTCGAGCAACCGTTCCCCGAGCGCCCTTGCCCGGGCCGGACGGGTGCTGCCCGGCGGACGGCTCAGCACCGGCCGTCTGCCGGGCGGGGGCGCCGGACGGAGCCGAGGTGGTCAGGCGGCGCATGGGTGGGCTCCAGACGACGGACGGGACTCCAGACGGATGGTGCTTCGGGCGGACGGGGCCGAGGGCGACCTGTGTCGGCCGGGTGCGTGCAGGCGGGAGCGCCGGGGTGTGGGCGGGGTTGGGAGTGGGGCGGGCATGTCCTGCCTTCGAGTTCGTATGACCATCAGAGCATTGATGGAAACACAATCTCTGATGGATGTACGGGCCTTGTCAAGTCGTCGGAGCTTGGTAGGGTGCGTCCGGAAAGGGAGGGCGATGGAGGCCGACGAGCGGATCGAGCAGGCCACGGCCTGGCGACCGGGCATGCTGATCAAGCGCGCCGAGCAGGCGCTCATCGCCGAGAAGGGGCGGGTGCTGCGGCCGTTCGGGCTGACCGTCCCGCAGTACGCGGCGATGTTCACGCTCTCGCTCGCGCCCGGCATCTCCGGCGCGCGGCTGGCCCGGTACTGCGCGGTGACGCCGCAGAGCATGACGACCGTGCTGAAGACGCTGGAGGCGCGCGGGCTGGTCGAGCGCCGTCCGTCCGAAGACCACGCGCAGGTGCTCGTCACCCGGCTCACACCGGAGGGCGAGGCCCTGCTCGACCACGCGGACGCCGCCGCCTCCGCCGTCGAGCGCCGCCTCGTGGACGCCTTCGACGCCGGCGAGCTGGAAGCGCTCCGCGCCCTGCTCGGACGGGCGGTGGACGTCCTCGGCTAGTTTCCGGAGATTTCTGGAAACAGTCGCGCCGAACCGGGGTAACGATCTCAGCATACGGGGATCAACCAGGCGGAATACCCGTCCCGTCCGAGGTCACGAGCCCCATGTCCCCCTATGTCTTCGCCTGGATCCTGTGGATCCTGATGTTCTTGGCGATCGAGCTTCCCGCGGTGTTCAACCGGCAGCCCGGCGACACGCTGTCCGAGGTGGTGTGGAAGGTGTTCGCCGTCCGCGGCAAGCCGGTCGGCTGGCAACTGCGCAGGCTCGCGCTGCTTCTCGGCCTCGGCTGGCTGGTCGCGCACCTGCTCAGCGGCGGCCTGGTCTGACCCCGGCGGTCCGCCGCCTGGTCTGACCCCGGCGGTCCGCCGCCTGGTCTGACGCCGACGGGCCGCTGCCTGCTCTGGCAGCGGCGGGCCGCCTGCTTGGCCTGGCGCCGACGTGCTGCCGCGTGGTCGGACGCCATCGCGCCCCCGCGTGGTCTGGCACCGGTGGGCCGCCGCTTGGCCTGGCGCCGACGGTCCGTGGTCTGGCACCGGCTGGCCCCGCGTGGTCCGACGCGGGGCCAGCCGCTGTGTGGTCTGGCGTCGGCGGGCCCGCGTGGTCGGACGCCATCGCGCCGCCGCGTGGTCTGGCACCGGCGGGCCGCCGCGTGGTCTGGCGCCGCCTGGATTGACGTTGGCGGTTCGCCGCTTGGCCTGGCGCTGGCGGGCCCGCGTGGTCCGACGCCATCGCGCCGCTGTGTGGTCTGGCGCCGGCGGGTCCCGCCTGGATTGACGCTGGCGGGTCCCGCGTGGTCTGGCGTCGGCGGGCCCGCGTGGTCGGACGCCATCGCGCCGCCGCGTGGTCTGGCGCCGACGGGCCGCCGCGTGGTCTGGCGCCGCCTGGATTGACGTTGGCGGTTCGCCGCGTGGTCCGGCGCCAGTGGGCCGTGGTCTGGCGCCAGTGGGCCGTGGTCTGGCGCCAGTGGGCCGTGGTCTGGTGCCGGCGGGCCCCGTGGTCGGACGCCATCGCGTCGCCGCGTGGTCTGGTGCCGGTGGGCGTCGCCTGGATTGACGCTGGCGGGCCGCCGCTCGGTCTGGTACCGGTGGCCGCTGCTTGGTCACGTGTGTGTAACAAGCGTCCCCCCGGTATGTTTTCGTCCTACTTCTTACCTCTACGGTCGCAACGCGAATTGTGGCGATCCCACGTGAAGGTGAGAAGATGCGGCGCGTTTCCCACAGGGCGATGTCCCTGCTGCTGGCGGGCGGCCTGACCGCCTCCGGACTCGGCCTCGCCGGCGCGGCCCACGCCGCGGCCCCGGCCGCGAGCGGGGACATCCTGGCCCAGCTCAAGGCGATCCCGGGCATGACCGTGCAGGAGAAGTCGTCCACGCTGCCCGGCTACCGCTGGTTCTGGCTGACCTACAAGCAGCCGGTCGACCACCGCAAGCCCCGGGGCAAGTGGTTCGAGCAGCGCATCATGCTGGAGCACCGCGACGCGAGCGCGCCGATGGTCGAGTACACCAGCGGCTACAACACGCCCGAGACGATGTTCCAGTCGGAGCCGACGGCGCTGCTGAAGGCCAACCAGATCTCGGTCGAGTACCGGTACTTCACCCCGTCCCGGCCGACGGCCGCGAACTGGAAGTACGACAACATCTGGCAGGCCGCCACCGACGAGCACCGGATCGTCAAGGCGCTCAAGCCGATCTACAAGGCCAAGTGGATCAACACGGGCGGCAGCAAGGGCGGTATGACCGCGACCTACCACAAGCGGTTCTACCCCAACGACGTGGACGGCTCGGTCGTGTACGTCGCGCCGAACGACTACAACAACAACCACGACAAGGCCTACGACAGGTTCTTCCAGACGGTCGGCACCGACCCGCAGTGCCGCGCCCACGTCAAGGACCTGGCCCGCGAGATCCTCAAGCGCCGCACGGCGATGGAGACGCGGCTGACCGCGGACGCCAAGGCCAACGGGTGGACGTTCTCCATCCTGAAGACCGTCGACCGCGCCTTCGAGAACTCCGTCATGGACTTCGAGTGGGGCTTCTGGCAGTACCACCTGCAGGCCGAGTGCGCCTCGCTGCCGGCGACCAACGCGTCCGACGACGCCATCTACAAGGTGTTCATGGACATCGCGGACGGCTCGTCCTACGCGGACCAGAACCTGGCGGCGTACATCCCGTACTACTACCAGGCGGGCACCCAGCTCGGCTGGCCGTCGCCGAAGTTCCCGAACCTGCACGACCTGCTGCGTTACGAGAGCAGCTACGTCCCCCGGACGTACGTGCCGCGCGACATCCAGATGAAGTTCGACAACGGCAAGGCGATGCGGGACATCGACGCGTGGGTGCGCGGCAACGCCAACCACATGCTGTTCCTCTACGGCGCCAACGACCCGTGGGGCAGCAAGCCGTTCCGCCTCGGCAAGGGCAGCCGCGACTCGGCCGTCTACGTCGCGCCGGGCATGAACCACAGCGGACGGCTCATCGCCAAGCTGCCGGACGCGCAGCGCGCCAAGGCCATCGCCGACCTGCAGCGCTGGGCGGGCGTCACGCCGTCCATGCGGGCCGCGAACGTCGTCCCGACCCCGATGGGCGAGGACCCGACCCTGGCCAAGCGCCCCCCGCTGTAACCAGCGAGCTGCGGCCCCCGGGCCGTAGCACCGAGCCGTAGCCCGTCCGCGGGCTTCCGGTTCCCACCCCCGAGGCGTGGGACACGGACCTTCCCCCGGTCCGAGTCCCACGCCTCGTCATGTCGCCGCCGAGGGTGCTCGCCAGCCGTCATGTCGCCGCCGAGGGTGCTCGTCGGCCGTCCGCCCGGGGTCCGCGTCCGCGGGCGGGCCGCCGCTCAGCCGTCACGTCTCTGCCGTGGACGCTCGCCGGTCGCGGCATCGCCGACCACCCGCCCTCGCCGGCCTGGACGTTCGCCGGGGCATCTCGGGAAGCCGCCGAGGTGGTCATGTCTCGGTGCGGATCCAGGCGGAGGTGTTGCCGGGGAGCAGGTCGCCGTAGCACGGGGCGCTCGTGAGGACGACCTCGCCGCGAGGCAGCCGGACGGGGTTCTCCGAGCAGTTCACCGCGCACGTCAGGCCGCCCCGCCGGAACACCACCGTCGTGTCGGACGCGTCGTCCGGCCACTCAAGCTCCTCGGGCAGGCCGGGCAGCAGCTCGCGGCGCAGCGCCAGCGCGCGGCGGTAGAAGGCGAGCATCGACGCCGGATCGCGCTCCTGCGCCTCGACCGTCAGGGACGCCCAGTCGGCGGGCATCGGCAGCCACGGCCGCACGCCCTCCGGGGCGAAGCCGTACGGCTCCTTCGTCCCCGACCACGGGATCGGGACCCGGCAGCCGTCGCGGCCGGGCCGGCGTCCGCCGGTGCGGCGCGAGATCGGGTCCTGCCGCGCCTCCTCGGGGATGTCCTCGACCTCCGGCAGGCCCAGCTCCTCCCCCTGGTACAGGTAGGCGGAGCCGGGCAGCGCGAGCATCATCAGCAGCGCGGCGCGGGCGCGGGCCGTCCCGACGCCGGGCATCCCGCGCGGCTGCTCGTACCGGGTGACGTGCCGGGGCATGTCGTGACTGGAGAGCACCCAGGTCGGCGCGGCGCCGGTGGGCGCGACCGCCGCGCACGCCGCCCTGATGACGTCCCGGAACGCCGGAGCCGACCAGGGCGCGAGCTGCAGGTCGAACTGGAACGCCTGGTGCAGCTCGTCCGGACGCAGGAAGCGCGCGAGGTCCTCGGGGGAGTCCGTCCAGATCTCGCCGACGGCCATCCGGTCGCCGTCGTAGGAGTCCAGGATCCGCCGCCAGTCCCGGTACACGCCGTGCACCTCCGGACGGCTGTAGACGCGGCCGTACAGCGCGGTGCGCGCGTCCTCCCCGAGGTCGGTGAACGCGGCGTTCTTGAACAGGCCGGCGGCGACGTCGATGCGGAACCCGTCCACGCCGCGGTCGAGCCAGAACCGCAGGATCCTCTCGAACTCCCGCCGGACGGACGGGTCGCGCCAGTTCAGGTCCGGTTGCTCGCGCGCGTACAGGTGCAGGTACCACTGGCCGTCCGGAAGCCGCTCCCAGGCCGGGCCGCCGAACATGGACGGCCAGTCGTTCGGCGGTCCCTCCATCCGGCCGTCCGGACGGAGCCGGCCCGGCCGGAACACGTACCGGTCCCGCGCGGGGTCGCCGGGCGGCGCGGCGAGCGCGCGGCGGAACCACGGATGCCGGTCCGAGGTGTGGTTCGGCACGATGTCGACGATCAGCCGGAGCCCGAGCGCGTGCGCGTCGGCGACCAGCGCGTCGAAGTCGTCCAGGGTGCCGAACCTCGGGTCCACGCCGGTGTGGTCGGCCACGTCGTAGCCGCCGTCGGCGAGCGGCGAGGGGTAGAACGGCGTCAGCCACAGCGCGTCCACGCCGAGGTCGCGCAGGTAGGGGAGCCGCGACCGGACGCCCCGCAGGTCGCCCTCCCCGTCGCCGCCGCCGTCGGCGAAGCTGCGGACATAGACCTCGTACACGACGGCGTGGCGCCACCAGGGGGATCGCGTCATACCAACGATCTACCCGTACTAGGACGAACCTTCACGTAGCGCGGGGGCCTGCGCATACCCCGGGTCATGCGTCCGGCCCCGCTGCGCTGTGCGAGGGGGCCGGGGGAGGGGTGCCGGGGCGGGAGAGGTCAGGAGGGGGAGTTGATCATGGCTTGGGCGGCCATGGTGAAGTAGTTCCAGAGCATCTGCTCCGCCTGGGGCGGGAGCCCGCGCTCGGCGACGGTCTCGTCCAGGGCCTTGCGCATGTGCCGGAGCCAGGCCTCCTTCGCCGCCTCGTCCACCACGAAGGGGACGTGCCGCATGCGCAGCCGCGGATGCCCGCGCTGCTGGCTGTAGGTGTTCGGCCCGCCCCAGTACTGGATGAGGAACAGGCGCAGCCGCTCCTCGGCGGGGCCGAGATCCTCCTCCGGATACATCGCGCGCAGCGCCGGGTCGGCCGCGACGCCCTGGTAGAAGTGGTGCACGAGGACGCGGAACGTCTCCTCGCCCCCGGCCGCCTCGTAGAAGGTCACCTGTTCGGGTTCAGCCATAACGCCCCAAGCCTATGCGGTAGGAGCCCGCTTACGCTTCTTGATCGTCGGGAAGTGGAGAGGCGGTCCGCACCCGGCACGACCGCCCCGGCGCCGGCGCGGGATCAGCCTGCGGCGGCGCGGGATCAGCCTGCGGCGGTGGCCACCGAGACGCCGGCCTGGTCGAAGGCCACCTTGACGCGTTCGCGCAGCTCACGGGCGCAGGCGGCCTGGCGGCCGGGGGCCGTCTTCAGCACCACGCGGATGACCAGCGCGTCCGCCGCGAGCGCCTGGACGCCCCAGACCGACGGCTGCTCGAGGATGTCGTCGGACCACCGCGGGTCCTCGGCCATGAGGTCGGCGGTGGCCTGGAGGATGTCCTTGACCTTCTCGACGTCCTCGTTGATGTCGACGGGGATGTCCAGGACGGCGCGGCCCCAGTTCTGCGACTCGTTGCCGACCTTCTTGATCTCGCCGTTCGGCACGTACCAGACCACGCCGTCGACGTCCCGCATCCGGGTGACGCGCAGGGTGACGGCCTCGACGGTGCCCTTGGCGCTGCCCACGTCGATGACGTCGCCGACGCCGTACTGGTCCTCCAGCAGCATGAACATGCCGGCCAGGCAGTCCTTGACGATGTTCTGGGCGCCGAAGCCGACCGCGACGCCGATGACGCTGGCGCTGGCCACGATCGGGGTCAGGTTCAGCCCGAGGTAGCCGAGGATGCTGAACAGCGCCGTCCCCATGATCACCACGGACGCGACCGAGCGCAGCACCGAGCCGAGCGTCCTGGCCCGCTGCGCGCGCCGCTGGGACAGCAGCGCCGGGCTGCCCTCGAAGATCGTCCGGCTCTTCTCCCGGACCTTCTCCGACATGGTCCCCTCGGCCATGCGGAGCGTGATCTTGCTGATCGTCCGGTGCGCGAGGTTCCGGACGATCAGGGCGATCACGAAGGTGACGGCGATCGCGACGAGCTTGCCCGTCCAGACGTCCAGGTGCCATTCGAAGACGAACCGCGTGGCGTCCGGGCTGTGGGTGATGTTCCAGAACAGGCGGCAGGCCGCCTTCGGATTGGCGCTGCAGTACTGCTCCGCCTTGCCGTCCATCTTGACCAGGGGCTCGCTCAGCGCCGCCGCGTGGGCGGACACGCCGGACGCCACTGTGCCGTACATGGGGGCAGACCCTCCCGACCGATGGTGGATGCCGCGTCACATCGTCGTGGACCTGCGGCGGTACGAGCCCGATCGTAGGGGACGGTGACGACGGGTTCGTCCAACGCCGGACGTGCGACGCGCATCGGCCGGGAAGGGCCTGCCCCCGGGCCGCGGACCCGGATGGACGGGGTGGGAAGCGGGTCCGCGGCCGGTCGGAGGGAGAAGGTACGGAGGCGCTGGTCACACGGCCGCGGGGACGGCCGTCGGGTTTCGGCCGGGCCGCCGCCGGCCACCCGGCCGGACCGGTACCGGCCCAGGCGGTCGGCCGGGCGGGCGGCCGAGC
>NZ_QURH01000940.1 GCF_003428695.1 Actinomadura logoneensis | reverse complement strand
GCCCCGGTCAGGCGGAGCGGCGGGAGCCCGAGGCGGGACGGCGGTGCCCCGCCGCGGCCCGCGCCACGGCGGGGGCGCCGCGCCGGCGGTAGACCAGGTAGGGCCGGGCCAGGTAGCCGATCGGAGCGCTCCACACGTGCACCAGCCGGGTGAACGGCCAGGCCGCGAAGAGCAGGCAGGCGGTCAGGGCGTGCAGCCGGAACAGCAGCGGCGCGCCGGACATGGCCTCCGGCTTGGGCTGGAGGGCGAACAGGCCGCGGAACCAGACCGAGACGGTCTCCCGGTAGTCGTAGCCGGGGCCGAACACGTTGTGCGCGGCGGTGGCGGCGATGCCCAGCAGGACGGTGGCCGCCAGCAGCGGGAACAGGAGCTTGTCGCTGCGGTCGGTGCCGAGCCGGATCCGGCGGGTCAGCAGCCGCCGGGCGCACAGCATGCCGAGCCCGGCGACCATCGTGACGCCCGCGACCGACCCGGCCGTGACGGCGGTGAGGTGGTAGGCGTGCTCGCTGATCCCGGCGGCCTCGGTCCACGAGTCGGGGACGACCAGGCCGACCACGTGGCCGCCGATCACCATGAAGGCGCCGATGTGGAACAGCGGGCTCCCCCAGCGCAGCCACCGGTGCTCCAGGAGCTGGCTGGTGCGGGACGTCCAGCCGAACTGGTCCTGGCGGTAGCGCCAGACGTGCCCGACCGCGAACACGGCGAGGCAGACGTACGGAACGGCGACCCACAGCAGGAGGTCGGCTCCGCTGGTGGACGCGGCGGCCAGTGGGGTGGGTGCGGCGTTCATCGGGGACCTTCCGGACGGCCGTCCGGGACGGGCGGCTCGTGGGTGGGCGGGGTGGCGGACACACCGCTGGGCGGGGTGGCGGACACACCGCTGGGTGGGGTGGTGGACACACGGGTGGGCGGGGCGGGCAGGGGCGGGACGAAGGTGCCGGGCGGGGCGAACTCCCCGGCGCCGTAGGTGCCGTACGGGTCGAGCCCGACGTCCTCGTTCGGCGGGCCCTCGGCGACGAGCCGGGCCACCGCCTCGCGGTCGGCGTCGGTGGACGGCGGCAGCAGGGTGAGCAGCGCCGCCAGGACGTGCCGGTAGGGGGATCCGGAGTCGGTCAGCGCGCGGTGGATCAGCTCCAGCCCGCGCCGGTGCTGCCGCAGCGGCGCCTCGCCGGGGCCCGGTCCCGCGAGGGCGGCGAACTCCAGCACGACGGGCAGGTGGTCGGGCAGCTCGCCGCCGTCGGTGTCCCACCCGGCGGCCCGGTAGCGCTGGTTGAGCGTGAGCAGGGCCATGCCGCGGCGGCGGGTGTCGCCGTGCATGTAGTAGGTGAGGTAGAGGCTGCTCTTGCGGCGCAGGTCGAACATCTCGACGTAGTGCCGCTCCAGCGCGTCCGGCTCCTGGGCCACGAGCCAGGCGGTGAACTCCGCCAGGTGCTCGGCGGCGGACGACGCGGGCAGCCCTTCTACGGCGTCCCGGAGCACTTCCCGGGCCGCGGTGAGCTCGGCGTCCGGGTACTGGAGCATGAGCGAGCACAGCCGCAGCAGCAGGGTGCGCGTCTCGTCCGGCTCGGGGACGGCCTCGACCGCGCGGCGGGCGGTGTCCCGGTCCGGGTCGCGGAAGACGGGGGTCGGCAGGGGCAGCGGGCTCATGGACGGCCTCCCTCGGGGTGGTCGGCGCCGCGGCGGCGCAGGGTGGGGACGCCGAGCATGACCCGCCGCCCGCCGGCGTCGTCCGGCCCGCCGGACGACTCGACCGGGCAGCGGTTCTCCATCGCGGTCAGCGCGGCGGCGTCCTCCTTGTGCGCGGCCGGGACGACGTACCGGTCGGCGTACTTGGCGACGGCGAGGAGCCGGTGCATGTCGCGCGCCTCGTCGGCGGTGAGGCCGACGGCCTTCAGCAGGACCTCGTCACCCGCCTCGCCGAGGTTCACCCCGCGCATGTACGAGCGCAGCGCGCTGAGCTTCATCAGCACGCCGCCGACGACGTCGGCGTCCCCGGCGGTGAACAGCTCGGCCAGGTACTCCAGCGGGATGCGCAGCCGGCTGACGGCGGCGAACACGTGGTCGGGGTCGTCCTGGTCGCCGCCCGCCGCGTCCACGGCGTCGAGGACGGGCGACAGCGGCGGCACGTACCAGACCATCGGCAGCGTCCGGTACTCCGGGTGCAGCGGCAGCGCCACCTTGTACCGCATGACCAGGTCGTACACCGGGGAGCGGCGGGCCGCGTCCAGCCAGTCGCCGGGGATGCCGGCCGCGCGCGCCGCGGCGATCACCTCGGGGTCGCGCGGGTCGAGGAAGACGCCGCGCTGGGCGTCGAGCAGGTCCTTGGGGTCGGGGGTCGCGGCGGCCTCGCCGACGCGGTCGGCGTCGTACAGCAGCAGGCCGAGGTAGCGCAGCCGCCCGACGCAGGTCTCCGAGCACACGGTGGGCTGCCCGGCCTCGATGCGCGGGAAGCAGAAGGTGCACTTCTCGGCCTTGCCGGTGGCGTGGTTGACGTACACCTTCTTGTAGGGGCAGGCGGTGACGCACATCCGCCAGCCGCGGCAGGCGTCCTGGTCGACCAGGACGATCCCGTCCTCGACCCGCTTGTACATGGCGCCGGACGGGCAGGCCGAGACGCAGGCCGGGTTGAGGCAGTGCTCGCAGAGGCGGGGCAGGTGGAACAGGAAGGACTGCTCGTACTCGAACTTGACCTTCTCGGCCCACTCCCCCGTCAGGTTGGGGTCGCCGCCCGCGTTCTCGGGCGCGCCGCCCAGGCCGTCCTCCCAGTTGGCGCCCCAGGTGATGTCGGTGGGCTCGCCGGTGAGGACGGAGCGGGGGCGGGCGACCGGCATGTCCTTGCCCGCCGGGGCGTTGACGAGGTTGTCGTAGTCGTAGGTGACGGGCTCGTAGTAGTCCTCCAGGGACGGCAGGTGCGGGTTGGAGAAGATCGACAGCAGGCGCCTGCCGCGTCCGCCGGAGCGCAGGACGAGCCGTCCGCGCCTGTCGAGCATCCACCCGCCCTTCCAGTGCTCCTGGTCCTCGTAGCGGCGCGGGTAGCCGACGCCGGGCTTGGTCTCGACGTTGTTGAACCAGGCGTACTCGACACCGGGCCGGTTGGTCCACGTCTGCTTGCAGGTGACCGAGCAGGTGTGGCAGCCGATGCACTTGTCGAGGTTCATCACCATCGCGATCTGTGCCATGACGCGCATGTTCAGTACTCCACTTGCTGGTCGCGGCGGCGGATGACGGTGACCTCGTCGCGCTGGTTGCCGGTCGGGCCGTAGTAGTTGAAGGCGTAGGTGAACTGGGCGTAGCCGCCCGCCAGGTGGGTCGGCTTGAGCAGCAGCCGGGTCAGGGAGTTGTGCATGCCGCCGCGCCTGCCGCTGATCTCGGTCTTCGGCACGTTCACGTTGCGGTCCTGCGCGTGGTACATGTACACGGTGCCCTCGGGCATGCGGTGCGTGACCACGGCGCGGGCGGCGACGACGCCGTTGCGGTTGTACGCCTCGATCCACTCGTTGTCCCTCACGCCGATCCGCTCGGCGTCGGCGGTGGACATCCAGATCACCGGCCCGCCGCGGGACAGGTCGAGCATGAACTTGTTGTCCTGGTAGTTCGAGTGGATCGACCACTTGGAGTGCGGGGTCAGGTAGCGGACGGTGACCTCCGCCCGGCCGCCCTCGTGCAGGTGCTCGTCGCCGTAGTGGCGGGGCGTGTTCAGCGGCGGCCGGTACACCGGGAGCTGCTCGCCGAGCTCGGCCATCCAGTCGTGCTGGACGAAGAAGTGCTGCCTTCCGGTGAGGGTGTGCCAGGGCTTCTTGTGCTCGGTGTTGATGACGAAGGGCGAGTAGCGCCGTCCGCCGGTCTCCGAGCCCGACCACTCGTAGGACGTCATCACCGAGCGCGGCTGGGTGCGGGTGTCGGCGAAGGTGATCCGGTCGGCCTCGCGCTCGGCGGACAGCTCCACCAGGCCCTCGCTGCCGGTCTGCCGCTCCAGCTCGCGGAAGCCCTCGGTGGCGAGCCGGCCGTTGGTGGTGCCGGACAGCGCGAGGATCGCCTCGCACATGTCGGACGCGGTGGCCAGTGAGGGGCGTCCGGCGGCGATCCCGTCCCGGACCGTTCCGCAGCGGTGCCGCAGGGCGTCCAGCTCCTGGTCCGGGTGGACGGTGACGCCCTTGGTGGTGGTGCCGAGGGTGTCGAACAGCGGGCCGATCGCGCGCATCTTCTGCGCGGTCGCGGCGTAGTCGCGTTCGACGACGACCAGCTTCGGCATGGTCCGGCCGGGGACGGGCTCGCACTCGCCCCTCTTCCAGTCCCGCACGACGCCGCCCGGCTGGGCGAGCTCGTCCGGGGTGTCGTGGGTGAGCGGCACGGCGAGGACGTCGGTGCGGGCGCCCAGGTGCTCGGCGGCCAGCTCGCTGAACCGGTCGGCGAGGCCGAGGAAGGTGTCGTAGTCGGTGCGGGCCTGCCAGGGCGGGGCGATCGCCGGGGTGAAGGCGTGCACGAAGGGGTGCATGTCCGTGCTGGACAGGTCGTCCTTCTCGTACCAGGTCGCGGCGGGCAGGACGACGTCGGAGAGCAGCCCGGTGGAGGTCATCCGGAAGTCCATGGTGACGAGCAGGTCGAGCTTGCCCTCGGGCGCCTCGTCCCGCCACACCACCTCCTTCGGGCGGGCCTCGGGCGGGGTCTCGGCGGACCGGACGGCCGCGTCGGTGCCCAGCAGGTGGCGCAGGAAGTACTCGTTGCCCTTGCCGGACGAGCCGAGCAGGTTGGCCCGCCAGACGGTGAGGACGCGGGGGAAGTTCGCCGGGTCGTCGGGGTCCTCGGCGGCGAACCGCAGCCGGCCGGCCTTGAGCTCGTCGACGATGTGCTCGGCGACCGGACGGCCCGCCGCGGCGGCCTCGTCCGCCAGGTCCAGCGGGTTGCGGTTGAAGCCGGCGTGGCCGGGCGTCCAGCCGAGCCGGACGGCCTGGGCGAGGCAGTCGGCGAACCCCTGGCCCGCGAAGCGGCCGTTGCCGAGCGGGGACGCCAGCTCGTCGGGGCCGAACGCCTCGTACCGCCACTGGTCGGAGTTCAGGTACCAGTAGGAGGTGCCCGCCATGTGCCGGGTGGGGCGCTGCCAGTCGAAGGCGAACGCCAGGTGCTGGAAGCCGGTGATCGGGCGGACCTTCTCCTGGCCGACGTAGTGCGCCCAGCCGCCGCCGTTGACGCCCTGGCAGCCGGTCATCGTGGTGAGCGCCAGGAACGCGCGGTAGATCGTGTCGGAGTGGAACCAGTGGTTGGTGCCCGCGCCCATCGCGATCATCGACCGGCCGCGGGTGCGCTCGGCGTTGCGGGCGAACTCCCGCGCGATCCGGGCCGCCTGCCTGGCCGGGACGGAGGTGATGGTCTCCTGCCAGGCGGGGGTGTAGGGCTCCGACGCGTCCTCGTAGGACGACGGCCAGTCGCCCGGCAGACCCGGCCGGGCGACGCCGTACTGCGCCAGCATCAGGTCGAAGACGGTGGTGACCAGGCGTCCGCCGATCCGCCGCACGGGCACGCCGCGCACCATGACCGAGCCGCCCTCGGTGGCGCCCTCGTCGAAGCGGGGCAGCGCCACGGCGACCGTGTCCTCGGCGCGCTCCAGCAGGCTCAGCTCGGGGGTGGTGTCGCCCAGGTCGAGGTTCCAGCGGCCGGCGCCGGTCTTCCCCCAGCGGAAGCCGAGGGAGCCGTTCGGCACGACGGGCTCGCCGGTCGCCGCGTCCAGCAGGACGGTCTTGGAGCCGGCGTTCTCGGTGTCCTCGCCGAGGTCGGCGGCGGTGAGGAAGCCGTCCGGGACCAGGCCGCGCTCGTGCTCGCGCAGCGTCACCAGGAACGGGGCGTCGGTGAACCGGCGCAGGTAGTCCTGGAAGTACGGCACCTGGCGGTCGACCAGGAACTCGCGCAGGATCACGTGGCCCATGGCCATCGCCAGCGCGCCGTCGGTGCCGGGGTGCGGGGCCAGCCACTCGTCGGCGTGCTTGACGTTGTCGGCGTAGTCGGGGCTGACCGCGACGATCTTGGTGCCGTTGTAGCGGCTCTCGGTGAGGAAGTGCGCGTCGGGCGTGCGGGTCACCGGGATGTTGGAGCCCCACATGACCAGGTAGCCCGCGTTCCACCAGTCCGCGGCCTCGGGCACGTCGGTCTGGTCGCCGAAGACCTGCGGGGACGCGACCGGCAGGTCGGCGTACCAGTCGTAGAACGACAGCAGGGTGCCGCCGATCAGCGACATGAACCGGGCGCCCGCGGCGAACGACGCCATCGACATCGCCGGGATGGGCGAGAAGCCCGCGACGCGGTCCGGGCCGTACCGCTTGACCGTGTGCACGTGGGCGGCGGCGACCAGCTCGTTGACCTCGTCCCAGTCGGCGCGCACCAGGCCGCCCTTGCCCCGGGCGCGCTTGTAGGCGGACGCCTTGGCGGGGTCGCCGGTGATCTCCGCCCACGCGGCGACCGGGTCGCCGAGGCGGCCCCGGGCCTCGCGCCACATCTTCAGCAGCTCGCCGCGCACGTAGGGGTACCGGACCCGGCTCGGCGAGTAGGTGTACCAGGAGAACGAGGCGCCGCGCGGGCAGCCGCGGGGCTCGTACTCGGGGCAGTCGGCGCCGATGGACGGGTAGTCGGTGGCCTGGTGCTCCCAGGTGATGATGCCGTCCTTGACGTACACCATCCACGAGCAGGACCCGGTGCAGTTGACGCCGTGGGTGGAGCGCACCACCTTGTCGTGCGCCCACCGGTCCCGGTAGAAGCTCTCCCACTTCGGGTCGCCGTCCCCGAACACGGCGCGGCCGTCGGCCGACACCTCACGGCGCGTCAGCAGCCTGCGGGCGCCGAGCGGCCAGCCGTCCCCGGCGCGCGACGCCTGGTGCCGTGCGTTCTGATCGTTCTCCATGACCGGAACGCTAGAACTCGCCGCGCCGGAAAACCTGAGGCGGGAGGTCCCTCCCGGATGACCTTACGTCCCTATCCGGAGGGTCGTTTCAGGGACCAACGGCCCTCCCGCCGGGGCCCGGTCGGCACAGGAGCGCGGGTCCGCGGAGGGCGCATGCTGGGCACCGACCGAACCGCGGGGCCGCTCCGCCCGACCGCGTCCCGCTCCTACCGGACGACCATTCCCCCGGCCGCCCGCCGCCTCAGGTGACGGTGCGGGCGGGCGGGACGGCCCGCGGTCCGGTCGCGCGTCCGGCCGCCCCTCGCGGCCGGACGCGCAGTCCCACCGGACGCGCCGTTCACACCGGACGCGCCGTCCGTGCCAGGTGGCACCGTCCACACCGGACATGCCGTCCATACCGGACCCGAACCGCTGGAGACGCGAATGAGCGTGCTCACCCTCGCCTCGGCCCCCGAGGACGCCAGGGCCCTCGAAGACGCGCGGGCGCACCACGCCCGGCTGGCCGGTGAACTGGCCGGACGCGTGAAGACCCTGATCACGGCCGTGGACTGGGATCCCAACGCCGCCGAGACGATCCACGCGAACCTCGTCGTCTTCTGCGACCGCGCGCTGCTGCCGCACGCGGCGGCCGAGGAGGCGGCGCTCTACCCCGTGGCCCACCGCCTGCCCGACGCGCGGCTGCTGGTGGAGAGCATGCTCGGCGAGCACCGCCGCCTCACCGCGCTCGTGGACGCCCTGCGCGACGCGCCCGGCCCGGTGGAGGCCGCGCCCGACGCGCGGGCCCTCCAGGTGCTCTTCGAGGAGCACGCGGCCAAGGAGAACGACATCCTGCTGCCGCTGCTCGCCGCCGCGTCCTCGGTCTCGCTGGCCGGACTGCTCGCCGAGACGCACCGCCGGTTCGCGGACGCCCGGCGCGCCGCGGGCCACGGCGACGAGGAGGACGCCGCGACCGGCGGGGACTCCGAGGCCGGCGGCGCGGCGGAGGCGCGGGGCGGGGGGACGGGCGGCTG
>NZ_QURH01000941.1 GCF_003428695.1 Actinomadura logoneensis | reverse complement strand
TGTTCAGTTCTTCGGTCTCCACAAACCGAGCCTGAACACCCTCGCCCTGTCCCAGGGGACAGACTTCGGAACTACTCGTCTAGCCTCCTGAACAAGACAACCCGGCGCGCGACCCGCAACCATCCGCCAAGCTGCCCGTGTGGGCTACCTGAAGCTGCTGCGGGACGGCAACGTCGCGCTGCTGTGGTCCGCGCAGACCCTGAGCGTCCTCGGCGACCGGATGTACGCCCTCGCGGTCATGTGGCTGGCCTGGGAGACCTCCCACTCGGCCCTCCTGATGGGCGCGGTCTCGGTCGCGGAGTCCCTCCCCTACCTGCTGGTCGGCCTGGCCGGCCGGCGTCTGGTCACCTGGACGGCGGGATTCGGGCGTCTGGCGGCCGTGGACGCGGCCCGCACCCTCGTCGTCGCCGCCCTCCCCGTCCTGTGGACGGTCTCGGGCCCCAGCACCGCCGCGCTGCTGGCCGTCGCCGCGCTGCTGGGCCTGCTGGGAGCCGTGTTCGAGCCGTGTCTGGCGTCGCTCGCCGTCGACCTGGTGCCGGCCGACCAGGTCCGGCAGGTGTCCGGGCTGATGGACCTGATGCGGCGGACGGCGCAGATCACCGGCCCCGGAGCGGCGGCGCTGCTGCTGCTCGTGCTTCCCGAGGTGCGGCTGTACGCGCTGGACGCGGCCACCTTCGCGGTCTCGGTCGTGGCCCTGGCCGTGTTGGCGCGCCGCGTCCCCGCCACCCGGACCATCCCGACGCCCGGCGTGGCCCCGACGCGTCCGCCCCGGGCCCGAGAGCTGCTGCGCGGCCGTCCGGTCACCACGTGGATGATCGCCCTGCACGGCGTGGGTCAGCTGCTGTACGGGATCACGCTGGCGGTGCCCGCCCTGCTGGCGGTCCGGCTCGGTGGGGCGGCGACGGGGTCGGTGTACGCGTGGACCGCTGCGGCCACCGGGGTTGGCGCGGTCGCCGCGAACCTTCTCGCCGGGAACCTGCGGGGCGCCGGACGGGTTCCGGGCGGGTACTGCGCGGCGTGGGCCGCCCAAGGCGTCCTGCTGGCGGCACTGGGCGCGGCGTGGACGATGCCGCAGTTCATCGTGGTCTCGGTGGCCTTCGGCGCGGCTTCGCCGGTGGCGGCGATCGGCCTGCGCACGCACCTGTCCCGGTTCGCGTCCGAAGAGCGGGTGGGCCTGATGACGGCCGACCAGACGTGGGTGCGGACGGCGGGGACGGCCGGGACGCTGTTGATGCCCGCGCTCGCCGAAGGCGGTCCGGAGGCAGCGTTCGGCGCGGCGGGTGCGGGGATGGGGCTGGTGTCGGTGCTGGTGTGGGCGGTGGCGCGGGGTCGCTCGCATGAAGGTCTGGAGGGAGGGTAAAGGCGGGTCAAAACTTGATAGTTCGACCTGGTCGGGAGGCGTCGAAGATGACCGGGACCATGCGGGTGCCCAGAAGTCGGGGGGCTTTCAGCGGGGTTCTTCTCGTGCTGCTCGGACTGTGGGGAGCACTGCTGCCGTTCGTGGGGCCGTACGCCCACTTCGGCTTCCACCCCGACCAGACGTGGATCTACGGGACGGACCGGCTCGAACTGTCCATCGCCCCCGGGGCGGCGACGGCGCTCGGCGGGCTGGTGGCGCTGGCCGCCCGGAACCGGGTGGTCGCCTCGGCCGGCGGATGGCTCGCCGCGCTCGGCGGGGCCTGGTTCGTCGTCGGGACGCAGGTCGCGGTGCTGTGGGACGTGAACGGCATCGGCGAACCGCTCGGCGCGACCAGGGAGCGCCACCTGGCCGAGCAGCTCGCGGGCTTCTCCGCCCTCGGCGTCGTGATCGTCTTCCTCGCGGCGGTGGCGATCGGCCGGTTCGCGGTCGTCGGCGTCCGGGAGACCGCCGCCGCCGAGACGGCCCTCGAGGAGAGGGCGGCCGACGAGCGCGACACCTCCCGGCGGGTCTCCCCGGACGAGTCGGCCGTCACCCAGCCGCTCAAGCCGTCGGCCTACGGCCGCTACGCCCGCAGGCCCCAGCCGGACGTCGAGGACCGGCGCGTCGCCCCCGAGGAGCCGGGAGTGTGAGGATCAGCGGTCGCGGTGGCGCATGTTGCGGACGGACTTGGTCGTCTCGAAGCTGCGCTTCTCCTCGTCGTTGGCGACGTCGTCGCGGTCGGTGAACATGCCGGCGAACAGGACCAGCAGGCCGACGGCGCCGATCCAGGGCTGCCGCCAGTAGAAACCGGCGGCCACGAGTCCGGCGGCCACGAGCACCAGCAGCAGAAGCTTCACGTCGCACCCTTCGTCCGTCGGCGAGTAAGGGATGACTTACTCGCTGGCCTCGTAGGCATCCTGACATGACGCGGCCCGCCCGGGGAACCCCCGGACGGGCCGTGGCGCGTCCGCCGCCGGACGCTACTTGCGCTTGCCGCGCTTCTCGCGGATCTTCATGGTCACCGCGATCGGCGTGCCCTCGAAGCCGAACTCCTCGCGCAGCCGCCGCTCGATGTACCGGCGGTAGCCCTCCTCGAGGAACCCGGAGGTGAACAGCACGAACCGCGGCTGCCGGACGCCCGCCTGCGTCGCGAACAGCACGCGCGGCTGCTTGCCGCCCCGGATCGGGTGCGGGTGCGACGACACCAGGTCGGCGAAGAACTGGTTCAGCTTGGCCGTCGGGACGCGCGCGTCCCAGCCCGCCAGCGCCGTCTCGATCGCCGGGACGAGCTTCTCCATGTGCCGTCCGGTGCGGGCCGACACGTTCACGCGCGGCGCCCACCGGGCGTTGTGGAGCTGCCGGTCGATCTCGCGCTCCAGGTAGTGGCGGCGCTCCTCGTCCAGCAGGTCCCACTTGTTGTAGGCGATGACCAGCGCGCGGCCGGACTCGATCACCATCGAGATGATCCGCAGGTCCTGCTCGGCGAGCGGCTCGGTCGCGTCGATCAGCACGACGGCGACCTCGGCCCGCTCCAGCGCCGACTGGGTGCGCAGGGTGGCGTAGAAGTCGGCGCCCTGGTTCTCCCGGTGGCGGCGGCGGATCCCGGCGGTGTCGATGAACCGCCAGGTCTTGCCGCCGAGCTCGATCTCCTCGTCGATCGGGTCGCGGGTGGTGCCCGCCACCGAGTCGACGACGACCCGCTTCTCCCCCGCCAGCTGGTTCAGCAGGCTGGACTTGCCGACGTTCGGACGGCCCAGCAGCGCCACCCGGCGCGGCCCGCCCGCCTCGATGCCGAACCGCTCCCGGGGGGCCTGCTCGGGCAGCGCCTCCAGCACCGCGTCCAGCAGGTCGCCCGAGCCGCGCCCGTGCACGGCGCTGACCGGGTGCGGCTCGCCGATGCCGAGGCTCCACAGCAGCGCCGCGTCCGACTCGGTGGCGACGTTGTCGACCTTGTTGGCCACCAGCACCACCGGCTTGCCGGACCGGCGCAGGATCTCCACCACGGCCTCGTCCACGTCGGTCGCGCCGACGGTGGCGTCCACGACGAACATCACCACGTCGGCGAGGTCCACCGCCATCCGGGCCTGCTCGGCGATCGCGGCGGCCAGGCCGGCCGCGTCGGGCAGCCAGCCGCCGGTGTCCACGATGGTGAACCGGCGGCCGGACCAGGTCGCGTCGTAGGCGACCCGGTCGCGGGTCACGCCCGGCACGTCCTCCACGACCGCCTCGCGGCGGCCGATGATCCGGTTGACCAGGGTGGACTTGCCGACGTTCGGACGGCCCACCACGGCCACCACCGGGGCCGGCCCCTCGCCCTCCTCGGAGAAGCCCTCCTCGAGGGCCTCCCGCTCCAGGTCGGCGACGTCGAAGTCCGCCGGGTCGAAGTCGTATTCGCTCTCAGTCACGTTCTTGTCCCCGCTCGCCGGTCGGGTACGCCTCCCGGCGTCCCCCGGCTCGCTCGTGCGCTCGTTGCCGAGCCCGCTCAGTACTGCTCTTTGGCGAGGCGGACGACCGCCTCGATGACCTCGTCGAGGCTCAGCTCGGTCGAGTCGATCTCGTGCGCGTCCGCCGCCATCGCCAGCGGGGACGCCTTACGGGTGGAGTCCAGCCGGTCGCGCCGCGCCTGCTCGGCCTGGGTGACCGTGACCGACGCGCCGGGGTCGGCCGCGAGGTCCTTGGCCCGCCGTGCGGCGCGCACCGCCTCGCTGGCGGTGAGGTAGACCTTGACCGGCGCGTCCGGCGCGACGACCGTGCCGATGTCGCGGCCCTCCACCACGATGCCCCCCGCCCCGATGATCTCACGCTGCAGCGCGACCATCCGCTCCCGCACCGCGGGAACCCGGCTCACCGCGCTGACCGCGTTGGTGACCTCGCGGGTGCGGATCGGCTCCGACACGTCCGCGCCGTCCACCTCGATGGCCGGACGGTCCGGGTCGGTGCCCGACACCAGCACCGGCTCGCCCGCGCGGGCGGCGACCGCCTCCCCGTCCTCGACGTCCACGCCCTGGCGCAGCATCCACCACGTCATGGCGCGGTACATCGCGCCGGTGTCGAGGTAGCGCAGGCCGAGGGCGCGGGCCACGCCCTTGGAGGCGCTGGACTTGCCGGAACCGGACGGGCCGTCCATGGCGATGACGAGCGACACGATCGCTGCCTTTCGGTGTCAGGGGCGGTGCTGAAGCGGTGCAGGGGCGGTACCGGCGTCCCGGCCGGGCCGGGGCCGGGGGGGCGCCGGGCGGACGCGGGCGGCGGCCAGCGTTCCAGGGTACCCGTCAGCCGGGCACCGACCAGCCACGCGCGCGCAGCTCGTCGGCCAGCCGGGCGGCCTCCTCGGGCCGGACCGACAGCTCCAGCACACCGACCGGGCGGCCCGGCGAGTGCTCGATCGAGACGTCCTCGACGTTCACCCCGGCGATGGTCGCCGCCTGGAAGATCATCGCGAGTTCGCCCGGCCGGTCCGGGATGACCACGGTCACCGTGGCGTACCCGCCCTGCTCGCCGCCGTGCTTGCCCGGGATCCGGGCCCGTCCGGCGTTGCCGCGCAGCAGCAGGTCGGCGACGTGCGTCGCCGCGCCCTCGCTGCCGTCGCGCAGCAGCGAGGCGGCCACCGCGAGGTCGGTCGCGACGCCCTCCAGGACGTCGGCGACCGGCTCGGCGTTGGCGGCCAGGATGCCGATCCACAGCCGCGGGTCGGACGCGGCGATCCGGGTGACGTCCCGGACGCCCTGCCCGGCCAGGCCGAGCGCGGTGTCGTCCGCGCCGGTCAGCCGGGCCGCGACCGCCGCCGACACCACGTGCGGGGCGTGCGACACCAGCGCGACCGACCGGTCGTGGTGCTCGGCGCCGACGGTGACCGGCATGGCCCCGCAGAGCCGCGCCAGCCCCTCCACCGCCTCGACGGCGGCCGGGCTCGTCCGCTCGTCGGGGCACAGCGCCCACGGACGGCCCAGGAACAGGTCGTCGCGGGCCGCGGACGGCCCAGAGCGCTCCCGGCCCGCCAGCGGATGCCCCGGCACGTAGGACGCCAGGTCGCAGCCCAGCTCGGCGGCCTGCGCCAGCGGCAGCGCCTTCACGCTCGCGACGTCGGTGTACACCTCGGCCAGGTGGCGCTTCTGCGCGTCCAGCAGGGTCACGGCGACCGCGGCGGGCGGGACGGCGATCACGGCGAGGTCGACGGGGCCGCCCAGGCCCTCGGCGGGCAGCGGCTCCCCCGCGCCGATCTCCGCCGCCACGGCCAGCGCGGCGGCGTCGCGGTCGGACAGATAGACCTCCGAGCCCCGTCCGCGCAGGGCCAGCGCGATCGAGGTGCCGATCAGGCCGGTGCCGATGACGACCACGCGGCCGGGGCCGCGTTCGCCGTTTCCGGGGCGCTCGGGAACTGGGGTCTCTGCCACCGATCCAGCCTACTGGTCGACGGCGGCCGGATCGTCCCACTCCACCGAGGCCGCGCCCGAACCCCACCACCACGCCACCGTCACTCCCTCGGGGAGCGAGCCCGCCCGAGGAACGTCCGGCGGGCGGGGTTCTGGCCACCTGCCCGTACTCGTGCCCGTACTCGTGCCCGTGGCCGCGTGCCCGTGGCCGTGCGCCCGCCCCGGGCAGGCTACTGGGCGATGTCGAGGCGCAGGGCCGTCGCCCCCCGGAGGTACACGTGCTGCACCTCCGAGCGGGGACGGTCGGTCTCCACGTGCGCCATCAGCCGGATCACCCGGGGCAGCCCGTGCGGGACGGCGATCTCGCTCGCGCACATCAGCGGGACCTCCTGGAAGCCCAGCTTGCGCGCGGCGAGCGCGGGGAACTCCGCCGTCAGGTCGGGCGTCGCGGTGAACAGCACGCTGATCACGTCGTCGGTGCCGAGCCCGTTGCGCTCCATCACCGCCGTGACCAGCTCGGTGGTCGCCGCCAGGATCTCCTCCCGGTCGTCCGCGTCCACCTGCGTCGCGCCCCGGACCGCCCTCACCGCCACGGGTGCCTCCCGTCCTCGCCGTTGCTTCCGCCCTGGTCATACCCGCCGCGGCGGGGCGGGCGCCACCCGCCACGTCGTTCCGCCGCGGATCGGCTATAGATCGACGGCCTTGTAGAGCTCCCCGATCTCGCGGACGGTCAGCGCCCGCATGTGGCCGGGCTTGAGCTGGCCGAGCTTGAGCGGTCCGAACTCCACGCGGGCGAGCTGCTGCACCGGGAAGCCGACCTCCTTGAGCAGCCGCCGCACGATGTGCTTGCGGCCCTCGTGCAGGACGATCTCCACCAGGATGCGCTTGCCGACCTGGTCGAAGATCCGGAACTGGTCGGCCTTGGCGAAGCCGTCCTCCAGCTCCACGCCCTTGCGCAGCCGGCGGCCCAGGTCGCGCGGGATCGGGCCGTGAATCTCGGCCAGGTAGGTCTTGCTCACGCCGAAGCTCGGGTGGGTCAGCCGGTGGGCCAGCTCGCCGTCGTTGGTGAGCAGGATCAGGCCCTCGGTGTCGGTGTCGAGCCGTCCGACGTGGAACAGCCGCTCGGGCACCTCCACGTAGGACGCCAGGGACTTGCGGCCCCGCTCGTCCTTCATCGTGGACACCACGCCGCGCGGCTTGTTGATCATGTAGTAGCGCATCTCCGACCGGGTCTCCACCCGGCGGCCGTCCACCTTGATCACGTCGCGCTCGGGGTCGACCCGCTCGCCGAACCGGAACACCCGCTCGCCGTTGACCTCGACCCGGCCTTCGCCGATCAGTTCCTCGCAGTGGCGGCGGCTGCCGATCCCGGCCTCGGCCAGGACCTTCTGCAGGCGTACGCCCTCGTTGTCGCTCACGCTTCCTCGACTATCTCTTCTGGCAGGTCATCGGGCAGGTAGGGGGCCAGGTCCGGCAGCTCTTCCAGGCTGCGCAGCCCCAGTCGCTCCAGGAAGTACCCGGTGGTTCGGAACAGGATGGCCTGGGACTCGGGGTCCTGCCCGGCCTCCTCGATCAGGCCGCGCAGGGCCAGCGTCCGCATCACGCCGTCGCTGTTGACCCCGCGCACCGCCGAGACCCGGGCCCGGCTGACCGGCTGCCGGTAGGCGACGACGGCCAGGGTCTCCAGCGCCGCCTGGGTCAGGCGGGCCTGCTGCCCGTCGGTGACGAACCTCTCGACCACCGGCGCGCAGATGTCACGAGTGTAGAAGCGCCAGCCGCCCGCCACGTCCCGTAGGTCGAACCCGCGGCCCTGCTCGGTGTATTCCGCGGCCAGTCCGCGCAGCGTGGCGGCGATCTCGGGGACCGGCCGCTCCAGCAGCTGGGCGAGCGTGATCTCGGCCACGGGCTCGTCCACGACCAGCAGGATCGCCTCGACCTGTGCCCGCAGCGACGGCCCGTCCTCGGCCTCCACCCCGGCCCCGGTCCCGCCGACGGCCTCGGACGCGGACTCACCGCCGGTCCCGGCCTCGGAGGCGGGCGCCTGGTCAGAGGCCGCCCCCTCGGGTGCGGGCGGCTCGGGGGGCGGCGGGGCGGGGCGGGGGTCGGGCGCCGG
>NZ_QURH01000939.1 GCF_003428695.1 Actinomadura logoneensis | reverse complement strand
GCGAGGTTGACCGCGCCGTCCCCGCCGACGCGTCCTGTCGCGGCGCCGCCGGGGAGGCCGGGCTGGTCGGAGCCCGAGATGGGCTGCCCGCCCGCGCCGCCCGCACCGCCGTTGCCGCCGGAGGCGCCGCCGCCTCCGGCGCCGGGGGTGCCCGGACTGTTGCCATTGGTGCCCGTCTGGCCTCCCGCGCCGCCTTCGCCTCCCGTCGTCGCGGTGAAGTTGCCCGCGCCACCGCCACCGCCTCCGGCGATGATGAGCGGCTCCAGGGCGGTGCTGACCGTGGTCGCGCCGCCCCCGCCGCCCCCGACGGTGCCGTTGCCGGGACGGCGGTCCTCCCGGAAGGCGCCGGGCTGGCCGCCTCCGCCGTACCCTCCTTGCGCGGACGTGGGCGGGTCGATGCTCCCGCCGGTGCCGGCGCCTCCGACGTCGATCGTCAGCACCTCCCCGGGTTGGACCGGGACGGTCGCGTGGACGGCGCCGCCCAGGCCGCCGGGGGATCCGTAGAAGGCGTTGCCGCCGGCGGCCCCGAAGGCGTCCACTGTCAGCGCGCACACTCCCTCGGGCACCGTGAACTGCTGCGGGGCTCCGGTGTAGGTGAACGTCTGGGTGGTCTGCTGTGCGTGCGCGTCCGCCGGCGCGAGGGCCAGCGACGCGGTCATCGTGGCTCCCACAGCGAGGGAGAGCCACCGAGAGTTAAGGATGATCACATACAGCAACATAAAGCTGATCAAGTCAGGTCCCGGCAGGCCCCCGGCAATGATCTCGCCATACTGCGGCGCGCTCGTTCGCCCCGGAGCGCGCTGGACGGGAGGAGAACCCTCGGACCGCCGGCGGACGGCAGGGGACGCCGCCCGCCATCGGGAAGGCTAGAGCTCGAAGTCCTCGGCGAGTTCGTCCCAGGCGACGTCGGCTATCGCCCTCGCGACGAAGTCGGCGACGGGAGCGGCCAGGTCGTCCTGGAACCACACGATCTCCAGCCATGAGCGGTAGAGGACGTCGTCGAGGTTCTCGTCGACGCGCTCGGACACGAACGAGCCCCGGCAGTACAGGCGGGGCAGTTCCTCGACGGGACCGAACGGGAGGCGTCGGCCCGATCCGCGGTCCGGGTACCGGCGCTCCGGTGCGATCAGGTGGACCGGGCTGGTCTGGAAGGGCGTCGGGGTGGGCTTGGCCAGGCTCTCCAGCAGGCTGTCGTTGACCCGCGCGCACGGGTACCCCTCCAGCATTCCGTCGTAGGTCGGGGAGATGTCCAGGTGGTCCAGGACGACCTGGCGGCCGGAGTTGAGGGTGATCGTCGCGAGCGGCATGGGCTGATTGTGGGGGGTCGGCTCCTTTATGTCGCGCGGTTTTCGGGAAGCGAAGCGCCTCGTCCGCGGTGGGGAGGCCGGCTCCGGCGGCAGGCCGTGGGCGGCGAGGTCAGAGGAGAGGACCGGCAGGCCCGGGAGTGGGCTGAGCCCTGTCGTCCAAAGGGATTGATCATCCTGGTCCGCTTGGCGGAGGATGCGCGTGGCGGTGTCGAGAGGAGGACGGGTGGACGACACGGAGCTGCGCGCGGAGCTGGAGCGGGTGCTGGGGGAGCTGTCCGAGGAGGAGAGCATCCCGGAGCCTGACCTCCAGGCGTATCTGCGGCGGATGCACCTGCATCTGCGGGCGGCCTGGCTGCTGGTCGCGGACGGACGGTACGACGACGCGGTCGAGGCGGCCGAGGCGGGGAACCGGGCGCGGAGCGCGGCGATGGCGGCGTCCACGGGACCCGGGTACGGCGGGGCGGTCTCGTGGGAGGCGTGCGAGGTCGAGGCGGTGACGTGGCTCGCGCGCGGCAAGTGGCGGCGCGCCGAGAAGGCCGCGCGGCGGGCGCTCCAGGACTTCGACGAGCAGGTCGACAACTACCGCCTGCTCGAACTCGCGCTCCAGGCGCAGGGGAAGCTCCACCCGGACCGGGTCTGGAAGGAGTCCGACGACCCGGCCCGCGACCTCGCCGAGTTCGACGCCCGCCGGTACGCGCTGAGGAAACTCGAACCTGGCATCTGAGCGGTAGCGTCCACAGCATGATCACGGGGACGCTGGCCAGGAACGTCGTCGAGGTGTGGGGCGAGGACGGCGAGCGGTGGCTCAGGGAGCTGCCCGGCCTCCTCGCCTCCGTCGCCCGCGCGTGGGACCTCGCGGTGGACGAGCCGTACGAGCTGTCCTACCACTACGTGACGCGTGTGACCTGCGCGGACGGCACACCCGCCGTCCTCAAGCTCGGTCTGCCGCACGCGGAGTCGCTGGCCGGGGAGGTCCCGGCGCTCCACGCGTTCGACGGGCGCGGCGCGGTGCGCGTGCTGCGCGCCGACCTGGCGCGGGGCGCGCTGCTGCTCGAACGGGCCGTGCCCGGCACGCGGCTGCGCGACCTCGTTCCCGGGCGGGACGAGGAGGCCACGTCCGCGCTGGCCGGCGTCATGCGGCGGCTGCACGTCCCGCCGCCGGACGGCTGCCCGCTCCCGGACGCGATCGCCCAGGTCGCGGCGTTCGACGACTACGCGGCGAGGCTCGGCGAGAACGGGCCGCTGCCGCTCGACTTCGTCGTGCGGGCGGGCGGGCTCATGCGCGAGCTGTGCGCGGACGCGCCCGGTCGCGTCGTCCTGCACGGGGACCTGCACCACGACAACGTCCTCGGCGGGACGCGCGAACCGTGGCTCGCCATCGATCCGCACGGCCTCGTCGGCGACCCCGCGTACGACACCGGCGCCTTCCTCTACGACCCGGAGCCGGACGACCGGGACGAAGCGCTCACCGCACTCGTCCCGGCCCGCGTCGAGCAGGTCGCCGACGAACTCGGCGTCCCCCTGGACCGCGTGGTCGCCTGGGGGTTCGTCAAGGCCGTCATGTCCGACGTGTGGACGGCCGAGGACTGGAACCCCGGCGACACCTGGTCCCCGCTCAGCCGCGCCTACGACGTCGCCCGCCTACTCCGCCCGCGCCTGTCCTGAACCGGTCGAGGCCAGGCCCGGAGGAGCGGACGGAAGCACCTCCGCCCCGACGTCCTCGGCCAGCTTCGCCGCCGTGGCCTCGACGTCCCCGCCGTGGAGGGCCAGGTGGACGGTGCCGAGCGCGTCGTGCAGGACGACGTGCAGGGCCGTGCCCTTGTCGGGGGCGAGGTAGATGTCCTCCAGCCAGGTGCGGTCCCCGAGGTTGCGCATGACCACGGCCTCCCAGTACTGGTCCCCGATCCACCAGAGGACGTCGTCGGTGTCGTCCAGGGAGGTCCTGAGCCAGGTCACCGGCCTCGGAACGGCCCGCTCCGGCACCCCGGCGCGGACGGTGACCCAGTGCTCCTTCCCTTTCACCGGACGCGCCGGACGCAGCAGCTCGTCCAACTCGCGCACCGAGCGGTCCTCACGCATGACGACCGGCGGTTTCTCGAGCTCCGCCGCGACCGTCGCCGCGTACTCGGCGAAATGCCGGACCTCCTCGTCCTCGTGGTCGAGTGCGCGTCGCAGCAGTTCACGCGTCTCGTCCTCCGGACGCGCGCCGCCCGCCGCCATCAGCAGCGCGACCAGGGCCTGCGGCGCGTCGGCGAAGGTGTCCGCGAGCTGCGCGCGGAGCATCTGCTCGCTCCACGCCGGCATGTGCTCGCCGATCGCCGACCGGATCGCGACCGCGCGCTCGGCCGTGCCCGCCCGCACGAGCAGCGCGCGGACCCCGGCCTCGTCGCACTCCGCCTCGATCAGGAGGTCGTCGCCCGCCTTCCACACGGTCGCGAGCGTCTCGCCGCCGAACCCGCCCGTCCCGTATTCCTCGAACGCCAGGCCCGTCGCGGACCCGATCGCGGCGAGGAGCGCGGCGTCCACCCCGTCATCGAGCCGGATGACCAGGGCGCACCGGTACCGGCCGCCTTCCACGGTCTGAAACATCGTTCTTCCACCTTCGGGAGCCTGAAAAGCCGCCAGGGTAGTGACGCGGTGCGGGCCCCGCAGGAAGATCATCCAGAAGCTCGGCGCGGTGCGCGGGAAGCTACGCGTCGCGGGAGCGGAACAGCAGGGCGGCGATCAGTGCGGCGCCGGCGGCGTAGGCCGCCAGGACGGCGAGACCCTGCCAGGGGGACAGCGGCAGCGCCGAGAGGTTCTTGGTCGCCTGCACCGACAGTCCGGCCTTCATCGGCGCGTACTTCTCCAGCCGCCGCTTCCAGTGGTCGGACGACACCAGCCGCGTCAGGATCGGCACCGCGTACAGGACGCCCAGCACCGTGATGATCGCGCCGCCCGAGTCGCGCAGCACCGTCGCCGTCCCGAGGCTCAGCAGCGCGACGAAGCCGAGGTAGAGGACGGTCCCGGCGGCGGCGCGCAGGGTCGGGCCGTCCGTGAGGGCGGGCGCGGCGACCCCGTTCGACGCCAGGACGGCCCGTCCGACCAGCAGCGAGGCGACGGTTCCGACCGTCCCGGCGGCGAGCGCGACGCACCAGACCACCGCGGACTTCGCCAGCAGCACGCGCAGCCGCCAGGGCATCGCCACCAGCGTCGGGACGATCGTGCGCGTCCCGTACTCGGCCCCCACCGCCAGGCAGGCGAGGACGACCATGGTCGCCTGCCCGTACTGGACGCCGCCCAGCACCAGCTTCGGCAGGTCCTGCGGACCGTCCGACGCGCGCGTCCCCGCCGTGACGAGCGCGCCGACCAGCACGGTCAGCGCGCACGTCGCGGACAGGAGCCGCGCCGTGCTGGGCAGCGTCCACAGCTTCGTCCACTCGGCGCGCAGTTCGCGCCTCACGCGTCCCTCCGGCGCAGCAGCCACCACGCGAGCAGCATCGCGACCAGCACGTACAGGAACGGCACGGCCAGCCCCGCCCACGGCGAGAACGGGTAGCAGCCGTCCTCGGGCAGGCACATGTCCGCCGTGAACGCGTAGTGCGGCTGGCTCTGCTGGACGGCGAACCCCGCCGCCGGGGTCACGCTCAGCAGGAACCGCGACGCTCCGAGCGGCAGCGCGGAAGCCAGGATCTGCGGGACCAGCACGATCAGCAGCACCACCGCGATCGCCGCCGCGCTGTGCCGGAACACCGCCCCGAACGCCATCGCGAGGACGGCCACCAGCGCGACCAGCAGCGCCGACCCGGCGATCGCCCGCAGCGCCTCGGGATCCGACAGGCTCCAACTCGGGAACCCCGGCGGCCTGAACCCCGACGACCGGAGCCTCGACTGCGCGATCGGGAACGCCACCGCCAGCGCGACCGCCGACACGGCGAACACCGTCACGCCGAGCACCAGCGCCTTCGCCACCAGCATCCCGCCGCGTCGCGGAAGCACCGTGAACGTCGTCCGGACGAGCCCGTGCCGGAACTCGGACGTCATGGACAGCGCCCCCACCGCCACCACCACGAGCATTCCGACGAGCGCGCCCTGCAAGCCCTTCTGCACCAGGTCCATGCCGCGCTGCTCAGGGGCGATCTCGCCCGATCCGGTCACCGTGATCGTCCCGCCGGAGACCGACGAGCCGTCCTTCACCAAGGGCGTGCGGGGCGGCGCGCCGGGCGGGTCGAATTCGGGAAGGGGCTCGCCGACGGTCGTGCCCGTCCAGCCACCGGGTTCCGCTCCGGTGACGGTCACGTTGTCGAAGGTCCCGATGGCGTGCGCCGGGGCGTCCAGGATGCTCAGCGACCCGAATCTCCGGGACATCTCCGTGTGCGGGGGAGACGCCGCGAACACCCCGACCCGCGCGTTCGCCGGGATCCCGCGCACCGTCACGCCGCCCGCCGTCTTCCACGACGTCCCGTCGGACGACACGTACGCCGTGAACCGCGATCCCGACCGCGTCAGCCGCAGCCACGTGCCGTCCGCCGACACGGCCTTGTCGTGCGTGAAGTCGTTCTGCAGCCGTATGCCGTGCCCGCGCGTGGACAGCAACGCCACATAGGACGCGCCGGGCCTCAACCCGCTCTTCACCATGATCCCGGCCGTCGCCCACGGCACCGACTTGGATCCGGCCTCGCCTTCCACCAGGCTCTTCAGCGACGCCAGGTGCGCCGTGATCGTCCCGTCCCCGCGCATCTCCTGGTGGACGAACCGGAACGCGTCCCGCACCACCTTGCCGTCCGGGCCCTTCGGCGGAGGGGCCTCCGGGCCGCCCGCGTGCTGCACGCTCCCGCCGGACGCGCCGAGCAGCGACACGACGACCATCGCGACCGCCGCCGCGAGCAGCGTCAGCGTCCAGCGGCGGACCGTTCGGATCTTCGTCCACTCGGCCCTGATCTGCCGGAACAGCATCGTGCCCGGCCGTGTCCGCTCGGCACCCGCCCTCGTCCGCCCGGCACTCGCCCTCGTCCGCCCGGCGTTCGCGTCGGTCCGTGCGGCGTTCGACTCCGTTCCCTCGGTGCCCACGTTCGTTCCACCAGCGCTCGCGTTCGTTCCGTCGGCGGTCATGACCGGCCTCCTCCCGGCGCGGCCTCGAACTCGGCGGCGTCGCGCGTCAGTTCCATGTACGCCTCCTCCAGCGTCGCGCGATGCGCGCTGACCTCGGCGAACGGCACCCTCGACGCGCCCAGCGCCGCCACTGCCGCCTCCGCGTCCAGGCCCGTCACGGTCAGCGCGTCCGCGCCGACGGACGCGACCGTCCCGCCCGCGCGGCTCAGCACGGCCATGGCGTCGGCGGGCGCGGACGTGCGCAGCGCGACCCGGCCGCCGGACGCCGCCGCCAGCAGCTCCGGGACGCTCGCGTCCGCGATGATCCGGCCCCGGCCGATCACGACGAGGCGGTCCGCGGTGCCTTCGAGCTCGCCCATCAGGTGGCTCGACACCAGGACCGTCCGGCCCTCGGCGGCGAGCGACCGCAGCAGCCCCCGGATCCACACGATGCCCTCCGGGTCCAGGCCGTTGACCGGCTCGTCCAGCATCAGGACGCGCGGGTCGCCGAGCAGCGCCGCCGCGATGCCGAGCCGCTGCCGCATCCCGAGCGAGTACCCGCCGGCGCGCCGCTTCGCCGCGCCGCCCGCGAGCCCCACCTGCTCCAGCACCTCGTCCAGGCGGCGCGCGGGGAGTCCGGCGGCGTGCGCAATCCAGCGCAGGTGGTCGCGTCCGCGCCGCCCGGGGTGGACGGCGGCCGCGTCCAGCATCGCGCCGACCGCCCGCAGCGGATCGCGCAGCGACCGGTAGGGGCGGCCTCCGACGAGCGCGTGCCCGCCGTCCGCCGCGTCCAGGCCGAGGACGATCCGCATCGTCGTGGACTTGCCCGCGCCGTTCGGCCCGACGAACCCGGTCACCAGGCCGGGCCGCACGGTGAACGACACTCCGTCCAGTGCGCTGACCTGCCCGTACCGCTTGCGCAGGCCGTCGACTTCTATTTCCATGCTCACCGACGCTAGGCGGGGCCGCGGGCGCGGCGCGTCCCTCGTGTGAGCGGTCTTCGGCGTCCCCGGCGCGAGCGGCGCGTCCCTCACACGAGCGATGGCGGGACGTCCGAAACCCCGGGAAGATGTCCAGCGTGTGGGGACGTGTCGGACTCGGGGTGCCGCTGGCGGTGGCGGCCGTCGCGCAGTTCACCGGCAAGGGCACGGACGCCAACGCCCTGCTGTACGGGCTGCTCCTGTGCCTCTTCACGACGTTGCCGCTGGTCATCCCGCACATCGGCCTCGCCGCCGTCGCCGTGGCCGGGGCCTGCCTCACCTCGCTCACCGCGTCCGGGAGCCTCACCGCCGGTGGTTGCGCCGCGCTCCTCATCGCCCTCTACCTGCTCGGACGCGCCGGAACCCACGTCCTCGCCGCCGTCCTCATCGCGCCGTTCGCCGTGCTCGCGCTGCTGCCGCATCCCGGCCTCGCCACCCGCGCCGCGGCCGTCCTCGCGCCCGTCGCCGCCGGGGCCGGGGCCGTGCGGT
>NZ_QURH01000936.1 GCF_003428695.1 Actinomadura logoneensis | reverse complement strand
GCCCCGGCGGCGGCGACCGCCGCGACGGCCGGCCCGGTGGCGACCGGCGCTTCCAGGGCGGCGGCCAGGGGCGGCGCTTCGACGACCGTGGTGAGCGGCGTCCCGGCGACGATGACCGGCGGCGCTTCGAGGGACGTGACGACCGTGGCGGCCGGCGGTTCGAGGACCGCGGCGAGCGGCGCTTCGGCGGCCGCGACGAGCGCGGCGGCCGTGACGACCGTGGCGGTCGGCGCTTCGAGAGCCGCGACGGACGTCCGGGTGGCGGAGGCTTCCGCCAGGGGCGCGGGTTCGACGGCCGAAGCGATGGGCGCCGTTCCGAGGGCGGTCCGCGCGAGGAGCGCCGGGACGACCGGCGTCCGGGCGGCGAGCGCTCGTTCCAGGACCGGGACCAGCGTGGCGGCTTCCGCGACCGTGACGACCGCCGGGGCGGCGGCCGGTACGAGGACCGCGGCGAGCGTCGTGGTGGTTTCCAGGGCCGTGACGACCGCCGCCCTGGCGGCTTCCAGGGCCGTGACGACCGGTCGGGCGGCTATCAGGGCCGCGATGACCGTCGTCCCGGATCCCAGGGGCGCGATGAGCGTTCGGGTGGCTACCAGCGGCGTGATGAGCGGTCCGGCGGCTACCAGGGACGCGGTGAGCGGACCGGAGGCTTCCGGGAGCGCGATGAGCGCCGTGGCGCGCCTCAGGGACGTGACGACCGCCGTGGCGGTTACCAGGGCCGTGACGACCGCCGTGGCGGTTACCAGGGCCGTGATGACCGGCGAGGTGGCTACCAGGGGCGGGACGACCGTCGGAGTGGTTTCCAGGGGCGGGACGACCGGCGTCCCGGGTACCAGGGACGCGACGAGCGGTCCGGAGGCTTCCAGGACCGTGGCGAGCGTCGTGGCGGGTTCCAGGGCCGTGACGACCGTCGGGGCGGCTTCCAGGACCGCGGTGAGCGGCGTGGCGGCTCCGAGGGGCGTGACGACAGGCGCGATGGCTACCGCGGCCGTGACGACCGCCGTGAGGGCTTCCAGGGCCGTGACGACCGGTCGGGCGGCTACCAGGGACGCGGTGAGCGTTCCGGGGGCTTCCGGGACCGGGATGATCGCCGTGGCGGCGGAGGCTTCCGTGGGCCGCGCCGTCCTCAGGACGGTGAGCGGCGTTCGTACGGGCCGCCGCAGCGGCGCGACCGGGACGAGACCCGCGAGGCCCCGAAGTACGACGACCCGGTGCTGCCGGACGACGTGACCGGCGCCGAGCTGGACGAGGAGGCCCGCGAGGAGCTGCGCACGCTGCCGAAGGACCTCGCGGCGCGCGTGGCCCGGCATCTGGTGATGGCCGGCCGGCTCGCCGAGGACGACCCGGAACTCGCCTACAAGCACGCGCGGGCCGCGCGGCGGCTGGCGTCGCGGGTCGGGATCGTCCGGGAGGCGGCGGGGCTCGCCGCGTACGCGGCCGGTGAGTGGGCCGACGCCCTGGCGGAGCTGCGCGCGGCGCGGCGCTTGGGCGCGGGCGACGAGGCGTACCTGCCGGTGATGGCCGACGCCGAGCGCGGCCTGGGCCGTCCGGAGCGGGCGCTGGACCTGGTGAAGTCGCCGGAGGCGGCGCGCCTGGACCAGATGGGCACCGTCGAGCTGCGGATCGTGGAGTCCGGCGTCCGCCGGGACCTCGGGCAGTTCGACGCGGCCGTGGTGACGCTGCAGATTCCGGAGCTGCGCGACCGCAGGCTGCGTCCGTGGTCGGCGCGGCTGTTCTACGCCTACGCGGACGCCCTGGTGGACGCGGGCCGCGAGGAGGAGGCGTCCGAGTGGTTCGCGCGTTCGGCCGCCGCCGACCGCGACGCCGAGACCGACGCGGCCGAGCGGTACGCGGAGCTGGAGGGCCTCGACATCCTCGACACCGAGGAGGACGAGGACGGCGAGGTCACCGAGACCGGGACCGAGCCCGGGGACGTGACCCCGGAGCCGGACGAGGCGTCCGCCGAGGTGCCGGTCGAGGACGACCCGCGCGCCGAGGAGGAGCCGCAGGCTCCCGAGGTCTACCGGGGTGACGAGGCGGTGGCCGACGCGGCCGCGGCTCCCGCGCCGGTCTTCCTCGAGCCCAAGGCCGAGAACGCCGAGCAGGCCGAGCAGGCGGAGACCGCCGAGCAGGGCGAGGACGCCGGGCGGGACGAGGACGCCGACGCGGCGGACGAGGCGCCCGAGTCGCGGGACGAGCCGAAGGGCGCGTCCGGGGACACCGGTCCCGAGGGCGAGGGCAGGCCGTCCGCCTGAGCGGACGTGTGACGCGCGAACGGGCCGCGTCGATGGAGGCGACTCCGTCGACGCGGCCCGTTCGGCGTTTCCGGGGCCGTCAGGCGTGCCGGTTGAGGGCGTGGATGATGCCCGCCACGTTGCTTTCGGTGCTGTTCAGGACCTCGTACTTGAAGGCCAGGTCGGGATCGACGTCCTCGGCGGTGATCCGGTAGCGGGCGTCGGTGCGGTCGCGGACCATGGCGACGGCGTGGTCCAGTTCGGGGCTCTCGTCCTGGGCGGCGCGGACGGCGTCCACCCAGACGCGCAGCTCCTCGGCGGACCGGTCGAGGGTGTCGTCGACCTCCGTGACGGGCCCGTAGTGCGCGAACAGCAGCCGGGACGGGCCGAGCGCCTTGAACTTGCCGAGCGAGGCCAGGGCGGTGTCGAGGTCGAAGTCCGGCGGCGGGGTCGCGGGCCGGACGTCGGCGGTCTCGGGGATGTAGATGCCCGCGGCGTCGCCGACGTACAGGTCGCCGGTGGCCGAGTCGACGAGGCCGACGTGGTGCTTGGCGTGGCCGGGGGAGTAGTGCGACTCCAGCCGCCGTCCGCCGCCCAGGTCGATGACGCCGGTGTCCTCCACGGCGCGGATGCGGGCGGCCTCGGTGGGCTTGAGCTCGCCGAAGAGGGTGTCGAGCATGTCGCCGTAGACCATGCGGGCGCTGCGCATGAGCCGTTCGGGGCTGGCGAGGTGCCGGGCGCCCTTCTCGTGGACGACGACCTCGGCGTCGGGGTACATCTCGGCGATGTCGCCGACGCCGCCCGCGTGGTCGAGGTGGATGTGGGTGACCACGACCGTCGCCAGGTCGGACGCGGAGACGCCCAGCTCGTCCAGGGCCGCCTTCACGACGGGCGCGGATCCGGCCGTGCCGGGCTCCACCAGGCATGGCCGGTCGGACAGGATCAGGTATCCGGCGGTGATGCCGCTGTAGCCCGCCATCCGGGTGTCGATCTCGTAGACGTCCCCGCCCAGCGGTGTGATCGTGGTCTTGGTGTCCATACCCCGATCATCGCGCCGCGGCGGCCGGTTTCTCCAGCCCCGGGGCCGGAGAGGTCAGCGCAGGTCGCCCGCCGCGTGCAGGTCGTCGAGGATCATCCGGACGGCGGGGGAGACCCGGTCGCGGTCGACGTGGCCGAGCCAGGCGATCTCGGCGATCTCCGCCGCCGGCACGAGCTCACCGGTGTGGTCGGCGGTGTAGCAGGCCATCCGGACGGTGACGCCCGCGTCCTTGCCGTGCGCCTGAGCCTCCCACGTGCCGGCGTGCCGGACGGTCGCCGGGTCGAGTTCGACGGTGAGCTCCTCGGCGACCTCGCGCAGCAGGGTGCGTTCGTCGGTCTCGCCCGGCTCGCGCTTGCCGCCCGGCAGGTAGTAGGCGTCCTTGCCGTGGGAGCGGGCGGCGAGGATCCGGCCGTCCTCGATCCGGATCCACGCCACCTTGTCGATCACTTTCGTCACGGCCCGACCGTACCCGACGTCCGGGCTCTTCCCGACGGACCCGTACCCGACGTCCGGGCCCATGCCGACGAAGCCGTACCCGATGTCCGGGCCTGTGCTGGTGAACTCCGTCCGGTTGCCGTGGGGAGGGCGTTTCTGCTGGTCCGCGGCGGCTCGGGAGCGGTTCGGAGATCAGGTCGGCGGGGTGAGCAGGCGGAAGACCATGCCCATGCGCGGCTTCGGGCCGAAGGACGTGGACTTGCGGGGGACGCGCTCGCCGCCGCCCGCCACGGCCAGCACGTCCTCGACCCGCATCGGGTTGAGGATCACGGCGCTGCCGCCGAAGCGCCGGGCACGGGCGAGCGCGGCGGCCGGGTCGTCGTGCACCACCTCGACGCTGCTCTCGTTCTCCGGGACCCCCCAGACGCCCGCGAGGAGCAGGTGGTCCAGGACGGCGGTGTCGAGCCGCCGCCAGCGGGCGGAGCGGTCGGCGGGCATCGCGGCGGCCAGCCGCTCGGGGTCGGGGTCGGTGAGCAGGTACAGGCCGTCCCCGCCGCCGAGCAGGAACGCGGGACGGTCCGAGACGTCCGCGAGGGCCCGGAGCGCGTCCGGGAGCGAGCCGGGGAGCGCGGCGACCTGCATGACGCTCTTGGCCTGTTCCAGGGCGCGCTGGGGCGGCAGGCCCGGCAGCACCCGGTGGATCGCGCCCAGCCGCGGCGGGTAGCGCGTCGCGTCGACCAGCAGCGCCAGGCCGTGGTCCCAGGGGCCGTCGCCGTCGCCGGAGCGGTGGTGGCGGGCCTGGAGCGTCCGGTAGGTGGCGTAGCGGTGGTGGCCGTCGGCGATCAGCGCCTGCCTGCCCCGCAGGTCGGCGGCGATGCGGTCGAGCAGGGGCCGGTCGGTGATGCGCCAGAGCCGGTGCACGAGGCCGTCGGAGGCCGGGAACTCCATCAGGGGCGCCGCCTCGGCGGTCTCGTCCACGATCCGGGCCGCGTCGCCGCCGCCCTGGTGGATCAGGAAGATCGGTTCGAGGTTGGCGTCGGCCTCGCTCATCAGGGCGAGCCGGTCCTGGACCGGCCCGGGGTAGACGTCCTCGTGGGGGAGGATCACGCCTTCGGACTCGGCGCGCAGCCCGACCGCGCCGACCAGGCCGCGCTGCCGGACGGTGTGCCGGTCGGCCGCCTCGTAGACGTACAGGGCGGGCTCGGCGTCCACGGTGAGCACGCCCTCGGCCAGCCAGCGGCGCAGGGTCTCACCGGCCTCCCGGTAGCCGCCGCCGGGCTGGCCGGGCAGGATCAGGCGGACGAAGTTGTGCCCGCCCTCCGACAGCAGCCTGCGCCGTTCGGCGTCGTCGATGAGGTCGTAGGGGGGTGTCGTCACGGAGGCCAGGTCGCCGACCACGGCGGGGTCGAACCGCACGCCCCGGAACGGGGCCAGTTCGAGCCCCGAGCCGGCCGCGGGTCCGGACGCGCCGAAGATGCGCGCGCTGAACTCCTCCGAGGTCGTCGTCGGTCCGGAGGGGACGTCTCGTTCCACTGTGGGCATGGTAACCGGCTGGAGGGATTCCGCCCGCGGCCGGGTACGGTCGAGATGATCGCAGTCCGAGGGAGGCCAGATGCGCGGTGACGGGCCGGAGGAGCCGCTGGACGGGCCCGGGGAGGATCCCGCCGCACCGGAGGGCGGGGTCTACGAGTGGTACACCCGGGGGCTCTCGCTGCTGAAGGCGGGCAGTCCGGCCGCCGCGGTCCAGTTGCTCGCGCGGGCGGCGGAGGCCGAGCCGGCCTCGCGCAGCATCCGCGAGGCCCTGGCCCGCGCCCAGTTCGGCGCGCGGCTGTTCCACGACGCGGCCGACAACTTCCGGAGCATCGTCGAGGAGGACCCGGCGGAGGACTACGCCCTGTTCGGCCTGGGGCTCGCCCTCAGCCGCGTGGGCGACTTCTCCGGCGCCGTGGAGTACCTGGCGCTGGCGGCGGCGATGCGTCCGGACAACAAGGACTACGCCAACGCGCTGCGGCACGCCCGGGCGACCCTGGAGGCGCGCCGCTGACCACGGCGTACGGGGGGACGGGTGAAGGCCGAACGGCGAAAAGGTCGACCGGTGGGGAGCGCGGACGGCGGCGCGGGTGAGCGTTCCGCCGGATGCGGGGGACGCCGCGGAGACGTGACGAGTGCGCCGCCCGGGCGGCGGCGCCGGGAGAGGACGGAGTGAAGGGTTCGGACAGGCCGCTCAGCGAGGCGTACGACGTCGCCCTGCTCGATCTGGACGGTGTGGTGTACGTCGGGCGCAGGCCCGTGCCGCGGGCGGCGGAGTCGCTGGAGAAGGCGCGCGCGGCCGGCCAGCGGCTGGCGTTCGTGACCAACAACGCCTCGCGGACGCCCGCGGCGGTCGTGACGCTGCTCGCCGACGTCGGCGTTCCCGCGTCGGCGGAGGACGTGGTGACCTCGGCGCAGGCGGCGGCGCGGCTGCTCGCCGAGCGGCTGCCCGCCGGGGCGAAGGTCCTGGTCGTCGGCGGCACCGCGCTGCGTTCCGCGCTGTACGACCGGGGGCTGCGCCCGGTGTCCCTGGCGGCGGAGGACCCCGCCGCGGTCGTGCAGGGGTTCAGCCCGGACGTCGGGTACGGGCTGCTGGCCGAGGGCGGCAAGGCGGTCGCGCGGGGCGCGCTGTTCGTCGGCACGAACGGCGACTCGACGATCCCCGGGGAGGACGGCCCGCCGAAGCCCGGCAACGGGGCGCTGCTGCAGGTGATCCGGACCGCGACCGGGGTGGACCCGATCGTGACGGGGAAGCCGCAGAAGCCGCTGCACCGGGAGGCGGTGCTGCGGACGGGGGCCGAGCGACCGCTCGTGGTGGGCGACCGGCTCGACACCGACATCGAGGGCGCCCACAACGGCGGGGCCGACAGCCTGCTGGTGCTGACCGGTGTCAGCGGCCCGCTGGACCTGCTCACCGCGCCGCCGGAGCACCGCCCGACCTATGTCGCGCCGGACCTGACCGGACTGCTCGTCCCGCATCCGGAGGTCCGGCGGGACGGCGACGCGGCCCTGTGCGGCGACTGGACGGCCCGCCGCGCCGGCGACGTCTTCGAGCTGGGCGGCGAGGGCGACCCGTACGACGGGCTCCGCGCGCTCGCCGCCGCGTGCTGGCGTTCGGACGCGCCCGTCCGGCCGGAGGCGGTGGCCGACGCGCTGCGCGGGCTGGATCTGCCGTCCGGCCACTGAGCGGTCACTGAGCGGTCGGTGAGGCGGCGGCGCTGAGGCGAGGCCTGGCGGGCGGTGCCGAATCCGGCTACAGGACCTTGCGCAGGCGGATGAGGTCGAGGAAGCTCGCCTCGACCTTGAGGCGTCCGGCGGCCCAGGCCTTGGCCGGGCTCAGCTCGTCGTGCGCGAGCGCCACCAGGTCGTCACTGCTCACGGTGAGCCTGACCTGCGCGGACTTCGGGTTCTCGGCGCGCTGGAAGGGATCGAGCCCGCCCTCGTGCAGCCGGGTGGCGAACGCCAGTCCGAGGTCGGGCACGCGGCAGCTGATGGTCCGCTCCACCACGTGCCGGGCGAGCTTGTCGGCGTCCACCTCGGCCAGCCGCTCTGCGATCTTGTCGAGCGCGGCGCGGCACTCCTCCTCGTTGGCCATGATCAGGCCGTTCCCCGTTCGGTCGGCAACGATGTCGTCCAGGGACGGTAGCGTTCAGACCGGACCCCGGGCGACCCGGGGCGCGCGCTTCGGGGTGTTCTTGGAGGTAAAGGTTGAGGTCCGACGAGGCCGCCGGTCCGGCGCCGGGGGGAGCGGGGGCGGTGTCCGGGGGAGCCGGGTCGTCCGCGCCGACCGGTGACCCGCGCGTGGACGCGGTCGTCGCCCGGCTGGACGAGCTGGCCGGGCTGCCCGTGCCCGCCCATGTCGAGGTGTTCGCCGACGTCCACCAGGGGCTCCAGGAGCTGCTGGTCTCGGCCGACGAGGACGGCGACACCGTGCCGTCCCTCGGCGGCATGCCCCGTCCGGGCGCGCCCGGCGCGGGTGCACCGGGCCCGGGCACGCCCAGCCCCAGCACGCCCAGCCCCAGCACGTCCGGTCCCGGCACGCCCGGGCCGGGCGGCAT
>NZ_QURH01000938.1 GCF_003428695.1 Actinomadura logoneensis | reverse complement strand
CGGGCCGCGCCGGGCGCCCCCGACGGGCCCAGCGTGGAGAGGTCGACCATGCCGTCCGGCAGCGGCGCGCCCTGCGGCGGGGCCGGACGGAACTCGCGCTCGGCCGGCGTCGTCGGCGGATGCCCCGCCAGCCGCTCCGGCAGCGTCCGCGCGACCTCCACCAGGTTCACGCCGCGGGCGTGCGCCACCAGCAGGACCAGGCCGAACACCGTCAGCACCGCCACCGCGTCCGTCGAGACCCCCGAGCCGACCACGCTGAGCAGCACGCTCGCGCCGAGCAGCAGCCCGAGGACGGTCAGCACGCCGGCCGCGTCGAAGCGGCGGCGGAACAGCCGCTCCGCCACCGACATGCCGTCCGGACGGTCCGGCATGAACAGCGCGGCGAGGATGTAGAGCAGGATGCCCTGGCCGTGCGCCAGCGTCAGCACGCCGAACCCGACCCGGTACACGACCGGGTCCACGCCCGTCCGGAGGCCCAGGCCGGAGCACACCCCGGCGAGGAACCGCCCCTCGGTGTGCCGTGCCAGCCGGGGGAGCCCTCCCGCCGGCGGCGGCACGGCGGCGTCCTGCCGCTGATCGCTGTCCATGCCGTCCATGGTGGCCCCCCGCGTCCCCCGCGCGGTATCGGGGACGCCCCTGAGCCGACCCTGAGGACGGCGGTGGGGGATGTCCCGGATGGCGCATCCGTCCCGGTCGTGTGACCATCGGTGACGTGGGAGAACGCGACGAGAGTGGGGCGGGCGGCCCGTCCGTCCCGGGACGGGCGCGGCTGGAGCGCGCGCGGCGGGGCCGGCTGGTCGCCGGCGTGTGCCGCGGCCTCGCCGAGCACCTCGGCATCGACGCGGTGCTGGTGCGGGCCGCGTTCGTCCTGCTCACCGTCGCCGGGGGCATCGGCGTCGCCGCCTACGGCGCGTTCTGGGTGCTGGCCTCGCCGCCGCCCGCCGAGCCCGCGCTCGCCGAGGGCGCGGCCAAGCCGCCGCGCGACTGGCGGCAGCTGCTGGCCTACACGGCGGTCGCGGGCGGCCTGTCCGTCCTGACCTGGGGCGCGGGCTTCACCGAGGTCGCCCTGTGGCCGTTCGTCGCGGGCGCGATCGGCGCCGCGATCCTGTGGCAGCAGGCCGACCGGGACCAGCGGCAGCGCTGGGTCCTGCCGCTGCGCCGCCGCTGGTGGCGGACCGTCCTCGGGCTGCTGCTGGTGGTCGCGGGCATCGGCGGTTTCGTGGTCCGCAACGTGGACGCCGCGCAGGCCCGCTCGGTGGTCATCGCCATGCTGGTGATCGCGACCGGCGTCGCGGTGATCGTGACGCCCTGGGTCGTCCGGCTCTGGCAGGACCTGGAGGCCGAGCGGCACGAGCGGATCCGCTCCCAGGAACGCGCCGAGCTGGCCGCGCACATCCACGACTCGGTGCTGCACACCCTCACCCTGATCCAGCGCAACGCCCGGGACGCCGACGAGGTGCAGCGGCTGGCCCGGTCCCAGGAACGCACCCTGCGCGCCTGGCTCTACCAGCCGAAGCCCGAGGAGGGCGGCACCTTCGCGAGCGTCGTCAAGGACGTCGCCGGGGAGGTCGAGGACGAGCGCGGCGTGCAGATCGAGGTCGTCGTGGTCGGCGACTGCCCGCTGGACGAGCGGGTCGGCGCGATCGTCCAGGCCGCCCGGGAGGCGATGGTCAACGCCGCCAAGTACTCCGGGACCCGGAGCGTGTCGGTGTTCGCCGAGGTCGAGGGCGACGACGTGACGATCTTCGTCCGCGACCGGGGCAAGGGCTTCGACCTGGACGCCGTCCCGGCGGACCGGATGGGCGTGCGAGGATCCATCATCGGACGTATGGAGCGCCACGGCGGCCGGGCGGAGGTCCGCACGGCCCCGGGCGAGGGCACCGAGGTGCGTTTGGAGATCACGAGGCAATGAACGGCTCCCCGCTGCGCAGGGTCGTCCTGGTGGACGACCACCAGATGTTCCGGACCGGTGTGAAGGCCGAGCTGGGCACGTCGGTCGAGATCGTCGGCGAGGCGGGCGACGTGGACGAGGCGGTCGCCGTCATCCGCGCCACCACGCCCGACGTGGTGCTGCTGGACGTCCACCTGCCGGGCGGCGGCGGCATCGAGGTGCTGCGCCGGCTGACCGGCGCGGTGCCGTCCCGGTTCCTGGCGCTGTCGGTGTCGGACGCCGCCGAGGACGTCATCGGGGTCGTCCGGGGCGGTGCCCGCGGCTACGTCACCAAGACCATCTCCGGGCCGGAGCTGACCGACGCGATCGACCGCGTCGCCGAGGGCGACGCGGTGTTCTCGCCGCGGCTGGCCGGGTTCGTGCTGGACGCGTTCGCCGCCACCGACGTCCCGTCGGTGGACCCCGAGCTCGACCAGATCACCCAGCGGGAGCGGGACGTGCTCCGCCTGATCGCGCGCGGCTACGCCTACAAGGAGATCGCCAAGGAGCTGTTCATCTCGGTCAAGACGGTCGAGACCCACGTCAGCAGCGTGCTGCGCAAGCTCCAGCTCTCGAACCGGCACGAGCTGTCCCGCTGGGCCGCCGCCCGCCGCCTCGTCTGAACCCCGGTCCCGCGAGGCGGCGGACCGGCCGGGCTCAGTAGTCCTTGAGGGTGATCGCGTTGGTCATGACGGCGAAGTCGCCCTCCAGGGCCGCGCCCGCCTCGCCCATCCACTCGGCGATGTCGGCGCTGTCCGTCGGCGGGACGTCGCGCAGCGCGAACGCCTGGTTGGCCTTCACCCACTCGCGCAGGTCGTCCTCGTAGACGGCGAACGCCTTCCCGTGGTCGCCGCCCGCGGCCTTCAGCTCGCCCGCCAGGACGTACGCGCCGACCATCGCCATGCTCGTGCCCTGCCCGGACGCCGGGGACCCGCAGTACCCGGCGTCGCCGAGCAGCACGACCCGGCCCTTGGACCAGCGGTCCAGGTGGATCTGCGCGAGCGCGTCGAAGTGGAAGTCCGGCGCGTCCCACATGTGCTCCACGAGCCGGGGGATCTCCCAGCCCGCGCCCTCCAGGCCCGCCGCGACCAGGCGCTTCTGCTCCTCGACGTCGCGCGGGACGACCGCGCCCGGGTCGGTGAACATCGCGTAGGCGCGCAGCTCGGTGTTGTCCCGGACGGTCATGACCATCGCGCCCGTCGAGCCCCCCGGGCCGGTGAAGCAGCCGATCTGCCACCGGTCGAGCCCGAGGACGTTCGGCATCGTCCACACGGCGACCGCGGTGGACAGGATCGGGGTGTACCCGGCGTCCGGCCCGAAGACCAGCCGGCGCGTGGTGGAGCGGACGCCGTCCGCGCCCACCACCACGTCGAACGTCCGCGGTTCCCCCTTCTCGAACGTCACCCGGGCGCCGTCCGGGCCGTCCTCGATGTGCGCCACGCTGTCGCCGAAGACGTACTCGACGCCGTCCCCCGTGGCGGCGAGGATGATCTTCGACAGGTCGTCGCGGAGGATCTCCACGTCGGGGGAGTCGAGCGGGCCGCCGCTGAGCGTCCGCTCCTCGCTGCGGTGGACCTCGTTGCCCTCCCCGTCCACGATCGACATCCCGCGCAGGTTCGTCGCGTGCGCCCGAATTTGGTCCAGCACGCCCATCCGCTCGGCCACCCCGAGCGCCGAGCCGCGCACGTCGATGGCCTGGCCGCCCCTGCGGAACCCGTCCGCCCGCTCGACCACCGTCACCTCGAAGCCGTACCGGTCCAGCCAGTACGCCAGTGTCGGACCGGCGATGCTCGCCCCCGAGATCAGCACCTTCGTCATGGTCACGTCCCCTTTCCTGAGGTCCGCGACCAGCGTGCCGGGGCGGCCTGACGGGGCGGTGAGCGCGCGCTGAGCCCCGCTGACGGGCCGCTGACAGGGCGCTGAGACTCAGAGGTGGCCGGGGCAGCCCGGCCGGCAGCGCTCGCAGTGCCGGGCGACGCGGCGGGCGAAGTCGTCCAGCATCCGGCGCAGCAGCGCGGCGGCGATCGCGCCCGTCCCGGGGATCAGCGGGACGATCTCCGCGCTCCACCGGATCACCGTGTTCTCGCCGCTCGGCGCCAGCCGGACGTCCGCGCGGTAGTGCCGTATCGGGAGCCCCGACTCGGCGACGTAGGCGTAGTGGCCGGGCCGCTCGAAGGTGACGACGCGCTCCTTGGCCGGGCCGATCCGGCGGACGGCCCCGACGCCGTCCGGCTCCTTCTCACCCGCCCGGACGCGCCGCGACGGGAAGGGGAACCGGTCCCAGATGTCCCAGGCCTCCGCGACGGCCAGGTGCTGGAAGACCAGCTCGGGCGGCGCGGCTGCTGTGGCGGTGGCGGCGAAACGGCGGACGGACATGCGGCGGCTCCCGGGACGGCGGTGCACCCAACGTAGTCAGGCCGTCCGGGCCCCGACAACACCGGCCGCGCGGCGCCCACCGGAGCGGAAGACCCGCCCGGTGGACACCGCGCACCGGCTCGGAAGGAGCCGAGCGTCGGCCCGGAAGCCGCCGCGTCGGTCCAGCCCGCGCCGGTTCAGAAGGCGCCGCGCCGGTTCAGAAGGAGAGGACGGCGTCCAGCAGTCGTTCCTGGAAGGCGGCGACGTCGGAGCCGACCGCGACCCGCACCGGCCGCCGGGTGTCGGACGCGGGCAGGGAGCGGGCGTCCCAGACCGTCGTCCCGCGCGTCAGCTCGCCGCGCAGCTCCACCCGGACGGGGCGCTCGACGTACTCGCCGAGGTCCGGTTCGAGCGCGAGCAGCGCCGCCAGCGCGTCGTGGACGACCGCGCCGCGCCGCTTCAGCGTCGGGGTGTAGGCGTCGGCGTACCACTCCATGATCTGCGAGGCGAACCGCGCGACGGAGGAGTCGTGCGCGGCGAGCCGGGCCAGCCAGTCCGCGCCGACGGCGGTCGGGTGGGTGGCGTCCAGCGGGACGAGGACGACCGGCCAGTCCGCCGCGAACACCAGGTCGGCGGCCTCGGGGTCGTGCCAGATGTTCGCCTCGGCGTGCGTGGTGATGTTGCCGGGGTGGTCGAACGCGCCGCCCATGACGACGACCTCGCGGACCAGCGACGGCAGCTCGGGGTCCAGCAGCAGCGCGGCGCCGAGGTTGGTCAGCGGCCCGGTCGCGATGACCGTCAGCTCACCGGGGTTCTCGCGCGCGAGCCGGACCAGTTGCGCCGGGGCGGGCTCGCCGGTCGGCGTGCCCGCGGGGTCGGGCAGGTCGAGGTCGGCGAGGCCGTTGGAGCCGTGCCAGTCGACCGCGTAGTGGACGTCCTGCGCCATCGGACGGTCCGCGCCGACGGCGACCGGCACGTCGTGGAACCCGGCGAGCTCCAGCACGCGCAGGGTGTTCAGCGCGCCGGTCGCCGAGTCGACGTTGCCGTGCACGGTGCCGACGCCGACGAGCTCGGCGTCCCCGGCGCGCACGCGGGCGGCCAGGTAGAACAGCATCATCGCGTCGTCGATGCCGGTGTCGCAGTCGAAGAGGATTTTCGGGCGGGTCAAGCGGTCTCCTGAAGGCACGCGGAACCGCGCGAGCGGTTCCGAAGGGGGGTGTTGTGAGGGTGGTGCGAAGGGGACGCGGGCGGATCAGGCCGTGTCGACGACCTGGAACGACTCGGCCAGCCGTCCCTCGCCGAACCCGGCGGCGACGCCGTTCGCGCCCAGCCAGCCGCGCAGCATGGTCTCCAGGCCGTCGCCCATGTGCGCGGTCTGGGTGGCGTGGGCGCGCAGGCACGCCAGCTTGCGGTCGAACTGGTCGGTGATGTCGACGTAGTGGTCCGGGGTGGGGCCGCCGGACAGCCACACCTCGCGCGCCGTCCACGCCTCCAGGCCCTCCTCGCGCAGCTCCGGGAAGGCGTAGGGGTTGCGCGCGTCGGGGTAGACGGCGTCCAGGGTCGCGCCGCCGACGACCCGGTGGTCCGGGTGGCTCGGGGCGATCCGCTGGTAGTTGCGCTCCGGGCTGTGCGTCAGCACCCGGTCGGGCCGCACCTGCCGGATCACCCGCGCGATGTCGCGGCGCAGGCCGAAACCGGGTTCGAGGCGTCCGTCCGGGTAGCCGAGGAACCGCACGTCGCTCACCCCCGCGGCCTCGGCCGCCGCGCGCTGCTCCTTGCGGCGCAGCTCGGCCATCTCCGCGCGGGTGACGCCGTCGTCGAACCCGCCGGCGTCGCCGTCGGTGACGATCAGGTAGGTGACCTCGACGCCCGCGTCCGTCCAGGACGCGATCGTCCCGGCGGACCCGAAGTCCACGTCGTCCGGGTGGGCCAGCACGGCGAGCACCCGGTTGATTTCGCTCAGATCCAGGACAGTCCTCACAAGGTCACCATAAACGTCTGGATCGCGGCCTGGGACGGCCCGGTCCGCCGGGGGTAGAGCAGAGTCATGCGCAAACTCATCAACGCCCCGTCGGACGTGGTCGCCGACGCCCTGCGCGGGCTCGCCGCCGCGCATCCCTCCCTGCGGGTGGACCCGGAGGCCCGGACGGTCGTCCGCGCGGACGCGCCCGTCACGGGCAAGGTCGCCCTGGTGTCCGGGGGCGGCTCCGGGCACGAGCCGCTGCACGCCGGTTTCGTCGGTTTCGGGATGCTGGACGCCGCCGCGCCCGGGGAGGTCTTCACCTCCCCGACGCCCGACCAGATCCTCGCCGCCACGCTCGCCGTCGGCGGCGAGGCCGGGGTCGTCCACCTGGTCAAGAACTACACGGGCGACACCCTGAACTTCAAAATGGCCGCCGAGCTGGCCGACGACGAGGACGTGCGGGTCGAGCGGGTGCTGCTGGACGACGACGTGGCGGTCGTCGACAGCACCTACACGGCCGGGCGGCGCGGCACCGGCGCGACCCTGTTCGCCGAGAAGATCGCGGGTGCGCTGGCCGAGGAGGGCGCGCCGCTGGAGGCCGTGGCGGGCGTCGCGCGGGAGGTGAACGAGCGGTCCCGGTCGTTCGGGGTGGCGCTGTCGCCGTGCACCGTCCCGGCGGCGGGCCGTCCGACGTTCGAGCTGGCGGACGGCGAGATGGAACTGGGCGTCGGGATCCACGGTGAGCCGGGCCGGGAGCGGGTCAAGGCCGGGACCGCCAGGGAGATCGTGGACGCCTCGCTCGCCGCGATCGACGCCGACATGCCGCTCGCCGGGCAGGAGCTGATCGTCCTGGTGAACGGGATGGGCGGGACGCCCCTGATCGAGCAGTACATCGCGGCCGGAGCGGTCTCCGACTGGCTGGCGGGCCACGGCGCGACGGCCGTCCGCACCCTGGTCGGCCCCTACGTGACGAGCCTGGAGATGGCGGGCTGCATGGTGTCGGTGTGCCGGGCCACCCCCGACCTGCTCCGCCTCTGGGACGCCCCGGTCGAGACCCCGGCGCTGAGGTGGGGCCGATGAGCGGGACCTTCACGGCCGCCGACGCCGCCGCCTGGATCCGCCGCGCCGCCGAGCTCGTCACCGCCGACGCCGACCGCCTGACCCGGCTGGACGCCGCGGTCGGCGACGGCGACCACGGCCTCAACCTGGACCGGGGCCTGGCCGCCGCCGTCGCGGCCCTGCCCGCCGACGCCCCGCCCGGACGCGTCCTGATGGCGGCCGGGAGGGCGGTCGTCTCCAAGACCGGCGGCGCGTCCGGCCCCCTCTACGGGACGGCCCTGCGCCGCGCGGGCAAGTCCCTCGGCGACGCGGCCGAGGCGTCCGCCACCCAGCTCGGCGAGGCCCTGGCCGCCGCCGTCGCCGGGGTGCGGGAGCTCGGCGAGGCCCAGGTCGGCGACAAGACCATGCTGGACGCCCTGACCCCGGCCGCCGCGGCGTTCGCCGAGGCCGCCGACGCCGGACGCGGCGTCGCCGGGG
>NZ_QURH01000933.1 GCF_003428695.1 Actinomadura logoneensis | reverse complement strand
GTGGCGGCGCTGCCCACCCGGGACCACCGGGGCCTGGCCGAGGCCGCGGCCGCCTACCTGGCCGAGCACGGCGGGGGAGTGCGCCCCGCCGCGGCCTGCCTGGCGGTCGCCGGGCCGGTCGTGGAGGGGCGGATCCGGCTGACCAACGCGGGCTGGGAGCCCGACACGGTCGAGCGCGTCCGCTCCCACCTCGGCATCGACGACCTCACGGTCATCAACGACTTCGAGGCTCTGGCCTGGTCGCTGCCCGGACTCGGGGCAGCCGACCTGACGGCCGTCGGCGGGGCGCTTCCGCCCGCCGCCGGCCCGCGCGCGGTACTGGGACCCGGCACCGGCATGGGGGTGGCGGGCCTGGTCCCAGTACCGGACGGCGCGAACGGACGCTGGGTGCCGGTGCCCGGCGAGGGCGGCCACGTGGACGTCCCGGCGGGCACCGACCGCGAGATCGAGGTCATGCGGCTGCTGCGCGCCGAGCTCGGCGCCGCGAACGCCGAGTACCTGCTCTCCGGCGACGGCCTCGCCCGGCTGTACCGGCTGCTGGCGATGCTGGACGGCGTCCGCCCGCAGCCGATGACCGCCGCGATGATCGTGGAGCGCCGGGACGAGCCCGCCTGCGCGGAGGCCCTGGCGGTCTTCTGCGGACTGCTCGGCTCGTTCGCCGGGAACGTCGCGCTCACGACCGGCGCGACGGGCGGCGTCTACCTGGCGGGCGGCATCCTGCCCCGGATCCCCGGCGTGCTCCAGGCGAGCGACTTCCGCCGCCGGTTCGAGGACAAGCCGCCGGTCACCGACTACCTCAAGGCGATCCCCACCGCCCTGATCGTCCATCCCTACCCGGCGCTGGTCGGCGCGTCCGTCCGCCTCGCCCAGGAGAACGCATGAACGCGCACGAACTGCTGGACCTCGCCCCGGTCGTCCCCGTGGTGGTGCTGGACGACGCCGACGCGGCCGTCCCGCTCGCCCGGGCCCTGGTCGCGGGCGGCCTGCGCGCGATCGAGGTGACGCTGCGCACCCCGGCGGCGCTCGCCGCGATCGAGCGGATCGCCGCCGAGGTGCCGGACGCGGTGGTCGGCGCGGGCACGGTCGTGGAGCCGTCCGACGCCGAGCGGTCGCTGCGCGCGGGCGCGGAGTTCCTGGTCAGCCCCGGCTGCACGCCCGCGCTGCGGGACGCCATGACCGCGACCGGGCTGCCGTTCCTGCCGGGGGTGTCCAGCGCGTCCGAGGCGATGGCGCTGCTGGAGCACGGCATCACCGCGATGAAGTTCTTCCCCGCCGAGGCCGCCGGGGGCGTGCCCTTCCTGAAGGCGCTCGGCGGGCCGCTGCCGCGGGTCCGGTTCTGCCCGACCGGCGGCATCACGCCCGAGTCCGCTCCGCGCTACCTGGCGCTGCCGAACGTCGGCTGCGTCGGCGGGAGCTGGCTCACCCCGGCGGACGCCGTCCGCGCGGGCGACTGGGACCGCGTCGAGTCCCTCGCGAAGCAGGCCGCCGCCATCCCGGCGTCCTGACCCCGGACTCGCGGCCTCTCCGTCTCATGGGGGTGAGGACGGGGAGGCCGCGACACCACCCGGGACGACCGCTCCCGGGTCCTCTCACCGCCGCCGGTGCCGCTGTGCCGATGGTGCCGCGGTGCCGATGGGGCGGCGGTGCCGATGGTGCCGCTGTGCCGATGGGGCGGCGCCGCCGGGTCAGCGCAGCGCCCTGCGGCGGCGCCGGGTGCGGACGAGCAGCGCCAGCGCCCGGACGATCCACAGGATCGCCACGACGTGGAAGACGGTCAGGAACGCCGTTCCCACGCTGGAGCCGAGCGCCACGACCGCGAACAGCACGGCGAGCATCGGGAAGAGCGCCCGCCGCCGGTGGTGGCCCCGCCAGGCCGGATGCCCGGCACCGGCCCCCATCGCGGCATGTCCCGCGTGGGGCCACGCCGCCGGGTGGCCCCACGCCGACGTGAGTTCGTGCTCGTTGGCGTGCTCGTGGGAGTGCGCCGACGCGTGTCGTGCGCTCCCGCGGTGACCGTGCCCGTGGTCGCCGTGCCAGTGGTGGCCGTGGCGTCCGCGGCCGAAGGCACGCGGGGCGTGGCGGGGCGGGACGGGCTCCCACGCGGGGGCGGGGAGCCCGTTCGGCTCCGGCAGGTCGCGGACGACGGCGCGCAGGTCGCCCAGCGTCCTGGCGGCCAGGGCCGCGCCGAGGCGGTCGTCCAGTTCGGCGCGGTCGAGGCGGCCCGCCGCGAAGTGCTCGTGCAGCGCGAGCGCGACCGCGTCCCGCTCGGCGTCACCGACCCGCAGCGCGTCCCCGGGGTTCACGGCGTCCCCGGGGCGCGTGGTGTCCCCGGGCCGCGCGGTGTTCGCCGAGTTCGCAGCGTCCACAGGGTTCGCGGTGTCCGGTGTGTCGGAGGAGTCGGGGGGTGTCACGGCTGCTCCTCGGGGTCGTGGCGGCCGTCCGCCTCGGGGGCGTCGTCCGCCAGGATGCGGTACAGGTCGCGGCGGGCCGCGTGCAGGATCTCGACGGCCCGGCCGACACCGTCCGGGGTGCCGGAGCGCAGCACCTCGACGGCCGCCGCGCCGGTGCCCGCGATGGCCTTGAACAGGTCCGGGACGCCCTCGGGGAACTCGGGGGCCATCCGCGCCCACGGCTCGCGCAGCTCGTCGGCGTGGGCCTCGGTGTAGGCGCGGCCCTCGTCGGTGAGCCGGTAGACGCGGCGCCCCGCGTCCTCGTCGGACGCCACCAGGCCCTCGTCGGCGAGCTGCTGGAGCGCCGGGTAGACCGCGCCGGGGCTGGGCCGCCACGCGCCGTCGCTGCGCTCGGCGATCTCCTGGATGACCTGGTAGCCGTTGCGGGGCCGCTCGGCGAGCAGCGCCAGGATCGCGGCCCGCACGTCGCCCTTGCGGGCGCGTCCGCCCGGTCCGCCCCGGCCGCGCCGCCATGGCGGGCCGCCCGGACCGAACGGGCCCGGTCCGCCCCACAGACCGGGGTCGGCCCAGGAGCGGGGGTCGCCCCACGGACCGCCGAAGGGACCGCCGAAGGGGCCGCCGAAGCCGGGGCCGCGTCCGCCGTGCGCCCGGGAACCGTGTCCCCAACCCATGTTCACCACCGCCTTCTGAGAGATCTCTTTGAACTCTCGCGATACGCCAACGATATATCGAAGACGCTCGACGGTCCAGGAGGATTCCCGAGGACCTGCTCCGACGAGGTATGTTGATATCGAGATAAATTTCCAGATAGCTTGATGTCGAGAGAAAATCGGCGGAAGTTGGGCGGGGCCGGGTGCCGAGCAGGTGTCCGGGTGCGGCAGGATTCTTCTTGGGGCGAGTGGCACCGTCCGCCCGGCTCAGACCGGCCCGGGTCGCACTCCACGACCGGCCGCCGCCGCGACGGGACGGCCCCGCCCGACAAGACGAACAGTGATTTCGCCGCGCAGTCGCGTCCCGGACCGGACGCGCGGCGGTGACGGAGGAGGAGTCCGTGTCCGCGAACAGCTTCGGCGCCCGCAGCGAGCTGAGGGTTGGCGAGAAGTCCTACGAGATCTACCGGCTGGACGCCGTCGAGGGCTCGGCCCGTCTCCCGTACAGCCTGAAGGTGCTGCTGGAGAACCTGCTGCGCACCGAGGACGGCGCCAACGTCACCGCCGACCACATCCGCACGCTGGCGGGCTGGGACAGCAAGGCCCAGCCGAGCCACGAGATCCAGTTCACCCCGGCCCGCGTGATCATGCAGGACTTCACCGGCGTGCCCTGCGTGGTGGACCTGGCGACCATGCGCGAGGCCGTGCGCGACCTCGGCGGCGACCCGACCCGCATCAACCCGCTCGCGCCCGCCGAGATGGTCATCGACCACTCGGTCATCGTCGACTACTTCGGCAGCCCGGAGGCGTTCGAGCGCAACGTCCAGGTCGAGTACGAGCGCAACAAGGAGCGCTACCAGTTCCTGCGCTGGGGCCAGACCGCGTTCGACCAGTTCAAGGTCGTCCCGCCGGGCACCGGCATCGTGCACCAGGTGAACATCGAGCACCTGGCCCGCGTGGTGTTCGACAACGAGGGCGTCGCCTACCCCGACACCTGCGTCGGCACCGACTCGCACACCACGATGGAGAACGGCATCGGCGTCCTCGGCTGGGGCGTCGGCGGCATCGAGGCGGAGGCCGCGATGCTCGGCCAGCCGATCTCCATGCTGATCCCGCGGGTGGTCGGCTTCAAGCTGACCGGCCAGCTCCCGGCCGGCACCACCGCCACCGACCTGGTGCTCACCGTCACCGAGATGCTGCGCAAGCACGGCGTCGTCGGCAAGTTCGTGGAGTTCTACGGCGAGGGCGTCGCCGAGCTGCCGCTGGCCAACCGCGCCACGATCGGCAACATGAGCCCCGAGTTCGGCTCCACCTGCGCGATCTTCCCGATCGACGACCAGACCCTGTCCTACCTGCGCCTGACCGGCCGCTCCGAGGAGCAGATCGCCCTGGTCGAGGCGTACGCCAAGGAGCAGGGCATGTGGCTCGACCCGTCGGTCGAGCCGGAGTTCTCCGAGTACCTCGAGCTCGACCTGTCGACGGTCGTCCCGTCGCTGGCCGGCCCGAAGCGCCCGCAGGACCGCATCTCCCTGTCGGACGCCAAGGACGCCTGGCGCCGCGACGTGCAGAACTACGTGCACAACGGCGACGAGGCGGGCATGGAGTCCTTCCCGGCGTCCGACGCCCCGGCCGAGGTCGCCAACGGCGACCGCCCGCACCGCCCGACCGTCGTGAAGATGGACGACGGCAGCGAGTTCACCATCGACCACGGCGTCGTCGCCGTCGCGGCCATCACGTCCTGCACCAACACGTCCAACCCGTACGTGATGGTGGCCGCGGGCCTGCTGGCCAAGAAGGCCGTCGAGAAGGGCCTGACCCGCCGTCCGTGGGTCAAGACCTCCCTCGCCCCGGGCTCCCAGGCCGTCACCGACTACCTCGAGCGCGCGGGCCTGTCCCCGTACCTCGACAAGATCGGCTACAACCTGGTCGGCTACGGCTGCACCACCTGCATCGGCAACACCGGCCCGCTGCAGCCGGAGATCTCCAAGGCGATCAACGACAACGACCTCGCGGTCACCGCGGTGCTGTCCGGCAACCGCAACTTCGAGGGCCGCATCAGCCCCGACGTGAAGATGAACTACCTGGCCTCGCCGCCGCTGGTCATCGCCTACGCGCTCGCGGGCACGATGGACATCGACATCCTCAACGACGCGATCGCCGAGGACGCCGAGGGCAACCCGGTCTACCTGAGGGACATCTGGCCGGCGAGCGACGAGGTCGCCGAGATCGTCGAGTCCTCCATCGGCCAGGAGATGTACCTGCGCACCTACGCCGACGTCTTCAAGGGCGACGAGCGCTGGCGCGGCCTGGACATCCCGACCGGCGGCACCTTCGAGTGGGACGCCGACTCCACCTACGTCCGCAAGGCGCCGTACTTCGACGGCATGGAGATGGAGCCGGCCCCGGTCACCGACATCACCGGCGCCCGCGTGCTGGCGAAGCTGGCCGACTCGGTCACCACCGACCACATCTCCCCGGCGGGCTCGATCAAGGTCGGCACCCCGGCCGCGCGGTACCTGGAGGAGAACGGCGTCGCGGTCCGCGACTTCAACAGCTACGGCTCGCGCCGCGGCAACCACGAGGTCATGATCCGCGGCACCTTCGCCAACATCCGGCTGCGCAACCAGCTCCTGGACGGCGTCGAGGGCGGCTACACCCGCGACTTCACCCAGGAGGGCGCGCCGCAGGCGTTCATCTACGACGCCGCGCAGAACTACGCGGCGCAGGGCATCCCGCTGGTCGTCATCGCGGGCAAGGAGTACGGCTCCGGCTCGTCCCGCGACTGGGCGGCCAAGGGCACCGCGCTGCTCGGCGTCCGCGCCGTCATCGCCGAGTCCTACGAGCGCATCCACCGCTCGAACCTGATCGGCATGGGCGTGCTGCCGCTGCAGTTCAAGGACGGCGAGTCCGCCGCGTCCCTGGGCCTGACCGGCACCGAGACCTTCGAGATCACCGGCGTGGAGAAGCTCAACGAGGGCGAGACCCCGCGCGAGGTCACCGTGAAGGCCGACGGCAAGGAGTTCCAGGCCGTCGTCCGGATCGACACCCCCGGTGAGGCCGACTACTACCGCAACGGCGGCATCATGCAGTACGTCCTGCGCAACCTGCTCCGCAAGTAGCGGAACCGCGCGGTCGCCGCACCGCACGACGGACGGGCCGTCCCCTTCTCCGGGGGGCGGCCCGTTCCGCTTCGCGGCGGCGGCCTGTCCCGCTTCGCGGCGGCGGTCCGTTCCGCTTCGCGGCGGTCCGCCCGGTTTCAGGGGGACGGCCGGTCGCGCGTCGAGGCGAGCCGGTCCTGGAGCTCGGCGTGCCGGAACTGGAACGCCGGCCCGACCCGGCGCAGCAGCCCGGACCGGTACGCCTCGTCCAGCCACGCCATGCACCGCCACGGGAGCCGTCCGCGCGCCGCGAGCACGGCCACCGCCAGCGCGTACCCGCCTCCCGCGCTGGTCAGCGTGGCCGCGAGCCCGGCGGAGACCAGCGGGACGAACGCGAGCACGAACCAGGCCTGCGCCAGCGCCACGCCGTCCTTCGTGGCCGGACCGGCGGGACCGAGCGCCACGGCGAGCGAGCCGGCCGCGGCGGCGGCCGTGAGCCCCGCCGCCATCAGCGCGGTCAGCCCGAGGTCGCGGCGGAGCGAGGCGCGCGGGTCCTCCGGCCGGTCGGTGGCGGCCGGAACCGACGCCCAGCGCACCGTCCCGAGCGTGAGCCCCATCGGCAGCATGGTCAGCGCCATCGTCAGCAGCAGCGGCGGCCCGGCCGCGCGCAGCTCCCGCAGGGCCGTGGTGTCGTGCTGCACGAGGACGAGCCCCGTGGCGGCGGCGGAGTAGGTGCCCGCGACGCCCGCGTACAGCAGCAGCGCACTCCGCGCGGCGTGGCGCGCGAGTTCGCGGGTCCGGCCGCGCAGCCCCAGGTGCGCGAAGGACGGGCGGTCCGAGCGCCGCGCGCCGAGCAGGTGCCCGAGTCCCAGCGGCGTCGCGAGGAGCAGCGCCACGACCAGCTTCTCGGGCAGTCCGGAGAACGAGCCCGTCGCCAGCATGCCGGCGGGCCACAGCATCATCACGGTGACGGCCGCGAGGAACACGACCGCCGAGTCCAGCGCCTTCGCCGCTCCTTCCCCGTCCAGGACGCCGCTCCGCCGGGAGCCGCTCCGCCGGGAGACGAGCCGCCGGGAGACGAGCCGCCGGGGGACGAGCCGGACCGCCGTGAAGGCCAGCGCCACCACGATCCCGAACCGCCAGCCGCCGGGGAGGATCTCGCCCTTCTCCGGGTCGGCCGCCGCCCGCAGGGCCGTGTCGCACACGGCGAACAGCGGGACGGAGACGAGCAGCGCCGCCAGGCCCGCGGCGAGCGCCCGCGCCGCGGGGGAGACGGCCCGGCGCAGCTCCCACCATTCCAGGTCGCGGGTGCCGAGGGCGTTCAGGTGCCGGGCGAGGAAGGCGAGCCACCGCCTCCCCGCGCGGACCTCCTCGTCCGGGACGCGCCGGGGCAGGGCGCCCGCCCGGCGCGGCGCGGGATGCCGGAGCGCGGTCTCGACCAGGCCGTCCAGCAGGTGGTCCTCGATGTCCCGCGCGGTCGGGAGCAGGGCGCGGTCGAGCAGCGGCGCGGGGTCGGCGCGCGCGTCGGCGTGGACGCGGACGAGCCAGAGCGCGAGCGGGGTGGCCAGGGCGCGGGCGAGCTCGG
>NZ_QURH01000935.1 GCF_003428695.1 Actinomadura logoneensis | reverse complement strand
CGGCGGCCTCTCCGCCGGCCGGGTCCGGGTCGGGCGGCGGACCCGCCGGGCGGCTGGCCACGCGGCGGCGCGTGGTCGTCACGGTGGGACGCGAATCCGCGGGGTTCTCGGCCCCGTTGGCCGGATCGTTCTCGTTCTCAAGCATGCGGGCTTCTCCCGTCAGGCTCCCGGGCGCGACCGCACGCCCCGCCGGTGAGGGCGGTTCGCCGCGGTGCGCCGCACGGGAGCACTCCGTCAGTCATCGGCGCCGACGCGCCCGGACACCGGGTCCGGTCGCGCCGACGAAGTCGTCGGGGGCGCGCCCGCCGCTCCCTGACGGCCGGTTCCGCGCCGCCACGGGCGTGGCGGCGGCGGCTTCGGCCCTACGAGCGGGCGCTGACGGCATCCACGCCCGCGGCGTCGCCGGATCGCGGCAAGGCGGAACCGTCCGCCGGACCGGCCTCGTCGCCGGCGGCGGACGCGGTCTCCCGGTCGGGATCGAGCGGATCCGCGAGCACACCGGTCTGCTCGTCCAGGAGCCCCTGCGCCAGCCGGGTCACCAGCGGGGGTGACGGCGGCGCGAGGTCGGCGACCTGGCGGAGGCCGGTGAGGATGTCGTCGGGTCGTACGGCGGGTGTGGTGTGCCGCACAACCATGCGAAGTATCGCACATGGGGCATCCGTCGCCTCGGTGCCGCGCCGGTCGGCGTCCTGGAAAGCCTCCAGGGCGGACACGGCGGCACGCACGTCGAAACGGCGGCGCCCCTTCTTGGTGAGGCGTTCGACCTCCACCGCCCCGGCGGCCAGGAAGGCGGACACGGCGGCCTCGGCGTCGCCCGCGGCGACACCGTCGAGCCGTACCCGCCACTCGGACGCCTGGAGCCGATCGGCCAGCGCGGTGCTCTTGCCCGTCCCCTCCGGGAGGGCCACGACGTCGACGACGTCGAGGCCCGGCGGAAGGGCGGCGTCGAGCTCGGCGCGCACCCGCGCAGGGTCGCGGGGCTCGGTCAGCCCGATCTCGAGGTACTCGGCCTCACTGGCCACACCGGTGGCGGCCGCACCCGCATAGGAGATCTTCGGGTGCGGAGTGAATCCGGCACTGAACGCGACAGGGATCCCGGCACGCCGTACGGCGCGTTCCACGGCCCGGGAAATGTCGCGGTGGCTCGTGAACCGCAGCCTGCCCCGCTTGGCGTAGCGGACACGCAGGCGTTGGATCACGGGGGCCGGTGCTGGACCCTCCGGCATGGGAGCCAGGGTTCTGGTCCTTCCTACTCGTGTCGAGTCGAAAACGTCTCTCTATAGAGTACGGCCCCCTCGGCCCACTTGAGCCCCCGGGCATCCCGAAGCGGCGCCCGCACGCAGCTCAGAGGCCCCGGTGACAGGCGCGTGGCGGGCGCGGGACGGGTCCGCCGCGCCCCCCACCGCGCGGGTGGTCAGACGACGCTGAGGGGAAGGAGGCGCTTGCCGGTGGGGCCGATCTGGATCTCGGTGCCCATCGTCGGGCAGACGCCGCAGTCGTAGCAGGGCGTCCAGCGGCAGTCCTCGACCTCGGTCTCGTCGATCGCGTCCTGCCAGTCCTGCCAGAGCCACTCGCGGTCGAGGCCGGCGTCGAGGTGGTCCCACGGCAGGACCTCGACCTCGTCGCGGTCGCGCAGCGTGTACCAGTCCAGGTCGACGGGCTCGCCGGCCAGCGCGGTCTCGGCGGCGGACGTCCAGCGCTCGAAGGAGAAGTGCTCCGACCAGCCGTCGAACCGGCCGCCGTCCTCCCACACCGCGCGGATGACCTTGCCGACGCGGCGGTCGCCGCGGGACAGCAGGCCCTCGATCACCGACGGCTGGCCGTCGTGGTAGCGCAGGCCGATGGCGCGGCCGTACTCCTTGTCGGAGCGCAGCTCGTCCCGCAGCAGCCGGAGCCGCCGGTCGACGGTCTCGTGGTTGGTCTGCCCGGCCCACTGGAACGGGGTGTGCGGCTTGGGCACGAACCCGCCGATGGAGACGGTGCAGCGGATGTCCTTGCGGCCGGTGGCCTCGCGGCCCGCCTTGATCACGCGCTTGGCCATCCCGGCGATCTCCAGGACGTCCTCGTCGGTCTCGGTGGGCAGGCCGCACATGAAGTAGAGCTTGACCTGCCGCCAGCCGTTCTCGTAGGCGGTCGTGACGGTGCGGATGAGGTCGTCCTCCGACACCATCTTGTTGATCACCTTGCGCATCCGCTCGGAGCCGCCCTCGGGCGCGAAGGTCAGACCGGAGCGGCGGCCGTTGCGGGAGAACTCGTTGGCGAGGGTGATGTTGAAGGCGTCCACCCGGGTGGACGGCAGCGACAGCGAGGTGTGGGTGCCCTCGTAGCGGTCGCCGAGGCCCTTGGCGACATCGGCGATCTCGCTGTGGTCGGCCGACGACAGCGACAGCAGGCCGACCTCGGTGAACCCGGTCTGCCGCAGGCCCTCGTCCACCATCGCGCCGATCGTGGTGATCGACCGCTCCCGGACCGGACGGGTGATCATGCCGGCCTGGCAGAACCGGCAGCCGCGGGTGCAGCCCCGGAAGATCTCCACCGAGAACCGCTCGTGCACGGTCTCGGCCAGCGGGACCAGCGGCTTCTTGGGGTAGGGCCACTGGTCGAGGTCCATGACGGTGTGCTTCTCGACCCGCCACGGGACGCCCGGACGGTTCGGCGCGACGCGCTTGATGCGGCCGTCCGGCAGGTACTCGACGTCGTAGAACCGGGGCACGTACACGCCGCCGGTCTCGGCGAGGCGCAGCAGCACCCCGTCCCGGCCGCCGGGTTCGCCCTCGTCCTTCCACTCCCGGATCACCTCGGTGATCGCCAGCGCGATCTCCTCGCCGTCGCCGAGCACGGCGGCGTCCACGAAGTCGGCGATGGGCTCGGGGTTGAACGCGGCGTGCCCGCCCGCCAGCACGATCGGGTGCCCGTCGGTGCGGTCGGCGGACTCCAGCGGGATGCCCGCCAGGTCGAGCGCGGTGAGCAGGTTGGTGTAGCCGAGCTCGGTGGAGAACGACACGCCGAACACGTCGAACGCGCCGACCGGGCGGTGCGAGTCGACGGTGAACTGCGGGATGGCGTTGTCCCGCATGACCTGCTCCATGTCCGGCCACACCGCGTAGGTGCGCTCGGCCAGGACGCCCTCGCGCTCGTTCAGGATCTCGTAGAGGATCTGGACGCCCTGGTTCGGCAGCCCGACCTCGTAGGCGTCGGGGTACATCAGCGCCCAGCGGACGGTCGCCGCGTCCCAGTCCTTGACCTGCGAGTTCAGTTCGCCACCGACGTACTGAATCGGCTTCTGCACGCTCGGGAGCAGCGGCTCCAGGCGCGGGAAGATCGACTCTACGGACATGACGGTGCGCCTCCGGTGGCTGGACATGGGATAGACCCTCAAGCCTATCCCCGGCGGACCGGTCGATCGGCCGCTCCCCCGCCCCCCGGCGGCCACCCGGCTCCGCTCGTGCCCCCGCGAAGCGCCGGCCGGACCCCTGCGCGGGCGCTAGTCGAAGGGGCGGCGGCGGACGTGGACGGCCTGCAGCAGCCCCAGCGCGATCATGTTCGCGAAGGTCGCCGACCCGCCGTAGGACACGAACGGCAGCGGCAGTCCGGTGACCGGCATGATCCCCAGGGTCATCCCGGCGTTCTCGAACGTCTGGAACGCCAGCCAGCACACCACGCCCGTCGCGACCAGCGTGCCGAACAGGTCGGCCGCCTGCGAGGCGATCCGCAGCCCGCGCCACAGCACCAGGCCGAGCAGCAGCAGGATCGCGGCGGCGCCGAGGAACCCCAGCTCCTCCCCCGCGACGGTGAAGACGAAGTCGGTCTGCTGCTCGGGGACGAAGTGCCCGGCGGTCTGCTCGCCGTGGAACAGGCCCTTGCCGAACACGCCGCCGGAGCCGATCGCGATCCGCGCCTGCTGGGCGTTGTAGCCCGCGCCGCGCGGGTCGGCGGACGGGTCGAGGAAGGCGGTGAACCGGGCGAGCTGGTACGGCTTCAGGATGCCGAAGAACCAGACGGCGAGCGCGAGGAGGACGCCCCCGCCGACCAGCCCGGCGATCCACCGCTTGGCCGCGCCGGACACCGCGAGCATGCCGATCACCACGACGGCGAACACCAGCGTGGTGCCGAGGTCGGGCTGCAGCATGATCAGCGCCGCCGGGACGCCCGCCAGGCCGAGGGCGAGCAGCACGTCCCGGCGGCCGGGGCCGACCTCGCCGTCGCGCGGCTCGCCGAGCACCATCGCCATGACCACGACCAGCCCGACCTTGGCGAACTCCGAGGGCTGCACCTGGAACCCGCCGCCGATGACGATCCAGGAGTGCGAGCCGTTGATCGTCGAGCCCAGCGGGGTGAGGACCGCGAGCAGCCCGACGCAGGCCAGGCCATACAGGATCGGGACGTACGCGCGCAGCAGCCGGTAGTCCAGGACGGTCACGACCGCGCCCAGCACGAGCCCGATCACCAGGTTCAGGATGTGTCGCTTGAGGAACCACTCGGGGTCGCGGCCCTGCTCGGTCAGCAGGTGGAAGGTCGCGGACCGGACCAGCAGCGTCCCGATCACCGACAGCGCCAGCACCGACAGGATGAGCGTCCAGTCGAGGCGGCGCAGCCCGGCGGCGCGCCGCCGCCAGGGGTTCCGCTCGCCGTAGCCCTCGACCGGCCCGGCGAACCCGCCCAGCCCGGTCACGGCGCGGCCCCTGCTCCGGACCGTCGTCCGGCCAGGCCGGTCGGCGGTCCACTCGTTCCACCCGAGCTGCCGGTTCCGCCCGTTCCGGCCGCTCCGCTGGGGACGGACGGGTCGAGGGCGGGCGCGGCGGCTCCGGAGGGACCGTTCTCCCCGTCCGGCTCGGCCGTCCCGCTCGGACCGGTCGTCGGCCGCCCGGACGGCCCGGTCTTGCGGCCCGGCCCCGTCTTGCCGGTTCCCGTCTTACCGGACGCCTCCTGGTCGACCACGGCCTGCGGGCGCGGCAGTTCGGACGGCAGCCGCCCGTCCTTGCCGACCATCGGCTTCCCGTTCTTCAACCCGTACATGGCCTCGTAGATCTGGCGGACGGCGGGCGCAGCGGCGTTGGCGCCCTGCCCGCCCTGGGAGATCATCACGACGACGGCGTAGCGCGGGTTCTTCACCGGGGCGAACGAGGCGAACCAGGACGTGTCGTCCTTGCCGTAGACCTCCGCCGTGCCGGTCTTGCCGGCGACGTCCACCTTCTTGAAGTCGAAGCCGTTGAAGGCCCCGGCGGCCGTCCCGGACTTGGTCACGCCCGCCAGGCCGCCCCGGATGTACTTCAGCACCTGCGGATCGACCGGCAGCTTCCCGGCGGGCGGGTCCGGGAGGCGGCGCACGACCGTGCCGTCCGCGCGGACGACCGCCCGTCCGATGCGCGGCACGACCAGCCGTCCGCCGTTGGCGAGCGCCGCGTAGGCGCGCGCGAGCTGGAGCGGCGTGGCGAGCACGTCGCCCTGCCCGACCGAGAAGTTCGCCGCGTCACCCGCGCGCCACACGTAGCCCTCGGCGCAGTTCTCCGCCGCGACCGCCTTCAGGTACGCGGCGCGGCCCGGATCGGACTCGGCGATGTCGGGGTAGCCGTCCTTGGCGGCCTTGCAGTCGGCCTTCTTGGTGGCGTTCCAGTACGCGGTCTTCCAGGCCCGGTCCGGGATGCGTCCGCTGGACTCGCTCGGCAGGTCGATCCCGGTTTTGGATCCGAACCCCCACTGGCGCGCCATCCTGACCATCGGGTCGGACGGGTTCTTCTTCGGCTTGGTGCCGCCGTCGCGGAGCCACTCCTCGTAGGCGAACTTGTAGAACACGGTGTCGCAGGAGACGACCAGCGCCTGGTGCAGGCTCATGTCGCCGTGCGACTCGCCCTCGAAGTTGCGGAACGCGCGGCTGCCCACGTTGTAGGAGCCGGGGCAGGCGTAGGTGCCGCGCAGGTCGTAGCCGTCGCCGACGGCCGCCGCCACCGACGAGACCTTGAAGGTGGAGCCCGGCGCGAACTGCCCCTGCGTGGCCCGCGAGATCAGCGGCTCGCCCTTCTTCTTGCCGAGCAGCGCATCGTACTGCTCCTGCGAGATGCCGCCGATCCAGATGGACGGGTCGTAGGACGGGTAGCTGGCGAGCGCCACGACGTGCCCGGTCTGGACGTCCATCACCACGGCCGCGCCCGAGTCGGCGTGCTTGCCCTGCGAGCGCGCGGCCTTCACGGCGTCCTGGACGGCCTTTTCCGCCGCGCCCTGCACGCCCGCGTCGATGCTGGTCACCAGGTTGCCGCCGGGGACGGCGGGCTTGTCCTGCGCGGTGCCGGTGACGCGTCCCTGGCTGTCGACCAGGACCTTGCGCAGGCCGGGCTCGCCGCGCAGGTCGGCGTCGTAGGTCGCCTCCAGGCCGTCCCGGCCGATCAGGTCGACGCCGCTGTAGCCGGTGACCTTGAGGCCCTTGCGCTTGTCCAGCTCCTCCTGCGTGATCGGCTGCAGGTAGCCGAGCGTCTGCGCGGCGTTCGCGCCCTCCGGCCGGGGGTAGTCCCGGACGGCCTGGACCTGCGCGGTCACGCCGGGGAAGTCCTCCTGCCGCTCCATGATCTGCAGCGCGCGCTTGGCGTCGACCTTGTCGTCCACCGGGATCGGCTGGTACGGCGAGCCGGGCCAGCACGGGCGCCTGATGCCGGGCCCGCACAGCCGCGTCCTGGTCGCCAGCGCGTCGTAGGTCGTGCCGAGCACGCCGGCGAGCCGGGTCAGCACGGCCCGGCCATGGTCCTTCTGCCGCATCAGCGAGGTGCGGTCGACCGACACGACGAGCGCGGTGCGGTTGCGGACGAGCGTGCGCCCCCGGTCGTCCAGGATCATGCCGCGGACGGCCGGGACGACGATGTCACGGGTCCGGTTGTCGGCGGCGACCTGCCGGTAGTGCCGCCCCTCGAGGACCTGCATCGTCCACAGCCGCCCCACCAGCACCAGCAGCAGCGCGCCGACCGTGACGTACAGGACGATCAGCCTGAGATGGGTCCGGTTGGTCACAGCCGCGTCCGCCCCGACATCGTCCGGTACCGCCCCACCGGGACCGAGAACCGGTCGCGGTTGCGCTCGGGCCGGTCGTAGCGGCGGGTCGCGCGCAGCACGCACCACACCACGAACGGGCTGGCGACCACGTCGTAGAGCACCTGCAGCGGCACCAGCCGCCCCACGATCGCCCAGGACGCGCGCGGGTCGCCGAGCAGCATCCCGATCGCGGCGTAGGCGACCGTCCCGAGCAGCGCGCCCGCGGCGACCGCGAAGAACGGCACCATCGACTGCCGGTCCATCTCGGCGGCGGCGATCCCGCAGACGTAGCCGATGAGGCAGTAGACCAGCGCGTACCGGCCGATGGTGTGGTCGGCGGGCGGCACGATGTCGGCGGCGAGCCCGGCGCAGAACCCGGCGACGCAGCCGGTCAGCGACCCCGACACCAGCGCGAGCGCGACCACGCTGAGCAGCACCAGGTCCGGCGTGACGCCGCCGGGCAGCGGCAGCCGGTTGGCGACCGACACCTGGAGCACCAGCGCCACCACGACCACGACCGCGGAGATCACGCGCCGTCCGGTGGGCGACGCCTCCGGAGCGTTCAGCAATGTAGGGCTCCCTCAGACGGCTTGCAGGGACGGCTTAGTGGGACGGCCTGGCGGACGGGCTCTCCGCGTCGCCGCGCGGCGGGCCGGCCGAAGGCGACGCGCCGGGGGACGCGGGCGGGGAGGCGCCGGGCGAGGCGGG
>NZ_QURH01000934.1 GCF_003428695.1 Actinomadura logoneensis | reverse complement strand
CGCCGCACCGTCCGGCGGCCAAGAAGGCGGCGCGCCCGGCGATGCCCGCGGCGGCGGCCGAGAAGCCCGCCGACACCCCGGCGACGCAGCGTCCGCCGCGCGCCCGCCGCAAGTCGAAGGCCAAGCGCGCCTCCGTCCCGTCCTGGGACGAGATCATGTTCGGCGCGCGCCGCCCCGAGTAGGACCCCACCCGCGTCCCACGCCCGGCTCTCCGACATGAGGGAGCCGGGCGCCGCGCTGCTCCGGCCTGACGTGTCCGCGTCTTCCGGCCCGGCCCGTCCGCCTTCGGCTACGAGGTCCCGGTGGACGCGGGTGGGGGTTCGGGCAGGTGGGAGGGGGTGCGGCGGAACCTCTTCGCCGGACGGGGCGGCGCCAGGAAGGGGGTGATCCAGTCCGGCGTGATGCTCCAGGCCAGGGCGACGGCGTCGGCCTCGGACACGTCGACGGCCGCGCAGCCTCCCTCGCCCGCGCCGACCGCCGCGTGCAGGGTGGCCAGGCCCGCGCGGCGCTGGAAGAGCGTCCGCCGGATGCGCCAGCCCACGATCGCGTCGTGCTCGACGACGTACTGGCGGCGGCGCAGGGACCCCGACCGGACGGTCAGCCGGACGCCGTCGTCGGCGTGCCCGAGCTGCCGGTACCGGTCCAGCCCGAGGGGGACGGCCAGTACGGCGGCCAGCGACGACACACCGGCGAGCCACAGGTTCCCGGCGGCGGCGCACAGGGCCGCGGCGACCAGGGGCGGAGCGGTCGCGCGCACGAGGCGCCGTCCCCTTGCGGCCTCCGGGTGCGGGACCAGCGGCCCCGGCACCGGCCCGAGGACGCGGGAGGCGAGCTCCACCGCCACGGCGCGGGGAGCGGCGGGCAGCAGGCGGCCCCGGTGCGCGGCGTCGCCCAGGCCGGTGACCAGCGCACCCAGCCGGACGACGCCCGCGACCCGCTCGAAGGGGTTGTCGGCCAGTTCCACACCGCGCACCCGGCGGCGCTCCAGCGCGACGCTGCGGCGGGTGACCAGGCCGCGCTCGGCGACGATCGAGCCGTCCCGCTGGTAGACGGTGAAGTCCCAGTTGAACAGGGTGAACGCGATGACCGACGCGACCGGCATCGCGACCAGGAACAGCATGATCACCAGGACGACCACGCCGGTGGGCAGGCCCGCGGCGTCCCGGCCGAGGTGCTCGACCCGGTCCCGGGTGATCAGGCCGAGGTCGTCGCCGAGGTTGTAGAGCGTGCCGAGCAGGCTTCCCGCCAGCGCGAACGGCGTCAGCAGGTACGCCCCGCTCAGCGGCGCGTAGAGGAACCAGCGGCGGCGGATGTGCGCGAGCTCGCGGCGCCGCTTCGCCACCGGCGGGGGGATCTCGGTGACGGGCGCCCGCGCGAGCAGCACCTTGCGCAGCCGCTCGGCCTCGCGCAGCGCCACCGCGTTGAGCACGATCTCGCCGCCGTCCGCGCCGGCGTCCACGTGCACGATCGCGAGCCCGAGGAGCCGGTGGCCGAGTGTGGACGAGATGTCCACACCGCGGATCCGCTCGCGGGGAATGCTCTTGACCGTCCGCGCCACGAGGGCCCGGCGCGTCTGGAAGCGGTCCTCGTGCACGTGGTAGGTGAACGTCGCCCACGTCCCGAGGTGCCACGCCAGCCCGAACGCGAGGCCGATGAGCGCGAAGTAGAAGGCCGTGGACAGTCCGCCGACCAGCAGCCCGGTCGCGCCCGCGCCGATCAGCGCGGCCATCTCCCGCGCCGCGCCGACCACGAACGTCAGGGGGTGCAGGCGGCGGACCGGGGCGTCCCGGACCGGCGCCTTCGGGGGCGCGTCGTCCGGTTCGGCGGCCGGGCGCGGGACGGGGGCGTCCTTCGGGGTGGTCACGTGGCGTCGTCGCTCGGGTCGTGGGCGCGGTGCGCGAGGTCCTCGGCGAGCCGGGTGGCGTCCCGCACCCGCAGGCCCGACACCTCGGACGAGCCCGTGTGCGACGCGGTGTGGACGCGCAGCCGCGCGAGGCCGAGCAGCCGCTCGAGCCAGCCCTGCTCGGTGTGGACGTTCTGGATGCGGCTCACGGGGACCAGCAGCCATTCGCGGCTGAACCAGCCCGTCCGGGTGTAGACGACGTCCGCGCTGACCTCCCAGCGGTGCACGCGGTAGCGCCAGACCGGCGCGACGGTGACGACCAGGACGCCGACGACCCCGACGGCGACGGGCAGCCAGCCGATGTGCGCGGTGATCCAGCGCGGGACGCCGTCGCGGGGCCGGCCGCCGAGCCAGGCGGCGACGCCCCAGGCCAGCCCGAAGCCGAGCCCCCAGAACAGCAGGTACTCGATCGCCCAGTGCGCGATCGCCCGCGGTGACACCCGGTTCGCGGGCTCCCTCAGCCTCACCGCGTGGGTGCTCCGCGCCGTCACGTATCGCAGTCTATTGCCCGGACGCCCGGCTTCCGCGGAACGGTGGGCCGCAACCGCGGGAGCGGACGACCCCGGTCCCTGGCGCCGGGGGAAGGCCGCCGCCGAACGGCCGAAGGGTCCCGCCGAACGGCCGAAACGCGCCGCCGAACGGCCGAAGGCGGACGCCGGGCGGCGGGTCGTGCGGAAGCGGGCCGGGGGCGGGCGCGTTTTCTGTCGGAGGCGGATGCGACAGTGGTCACACGATCGGCTCGGAGACGGCGCGGCTGTCAGCCGGAGCTCAGCGCCCTGACAGCGCGTGCGGAAAAACTGGATGCGCATTCGACCGGACAGCACCTACCTTTTCCACCTTCCGGCTGTAGGCCAGGCATGCCCGGCGTGCGCGAGCAAAGGAGAACCCTGATGTCCTACGCCATCCAGGCCGAGGGTCTGGAGAAGCGCTTCGGTGAGACGCGCGCCCTGTCGGGGGTGTCGCTGACCGCCCCGGCGGGCACCGTCCTCGGCGTCCTCGGGCCGAACGGCGCGGGCAAGACCACCACGACCCGCATCCTCGCCACCCTGATCGAGCCGACCGCCGGGCACGCCACGGTCGGCGGCTACGACGTGGTGAAGCAGGCCCACCAGGTGCGCCAGCTCGTCGGCCTCACCGGCCAGTACGCCGGGGTGGACGAGATGCTGACCGGCACCGAGAACCTGGTCATGATCGGGCGTCTGCTCGGCCAGTCGCGGCGCGCCGCGAAAGCACGGGCCGCCGAACTACTCGACCGGTTCGGCCTCGTCGACGCCGCCGGGCGTCCCGCCAAGACCTACTCGGGCGGGATGCGGCGGCGCCTCGACCTGGCCGCGAGCCTGGTCGGCCACCCGCAGATCCTGTTCCTGGACGAGCCGACCACCGGCCTCGACCCGCGCAGCCGCGGCGGCCTGTGGGACATCGTGCGCGGCCTCACCGCCGACGGCGTGACCGTCCTGCTGACCACTCAGTACCTGGAGGAGGCCGACCAGCTCGCCGACGACATCGTCGTCATCGACCGCGGGCAGGTCATCGCGCACGGCACGTCCGACGCGCTGAAGGCGCAGGTCGGCGGGCAGGTGCTGGAGGTCCGCCCGGTCGAGGCGGACGACGCGCCGAAGGTGACGGGCATCGTCGGGGAGCTCGCCGGCGCCACCCCCGAGACGGTGGACGGCCTGGTCAGCGTCCCGATCACCGATCCCGCGCTGATGCCCGCCGTGGTGCGCCGCCTGGACGAGGCCGGGGTGCCGATCGGCGAGCTGTCCCTGCGCCGGTCCAGTTTGGACGAGGTGTTCTTCGCCCTGACCGGCCACCACACCGACGACGTCGACGCCGAGGCGGACGAGCTCGTCCGCGCCGAGCAGGAAGGAGCCCGCGCGTGACCACCGCCGCGCTCGCGCCCGAGCACCTCACCCGGCGGGTCTCCCCCGTCGCCGCGGTGCGCCACACCGCCACGCTGGCCTGGCGCAACCTCGTGCAGATCAAGCACAACCCGATGGAACTGGTCGACCTGTCCATCCAGCCGATCATGTTCGTGCTGCTGTTCGCCTACGTCTTCGGGCCGTCCATGACCGGCAGCGTGCAGGCGTACCTGCCGGTCGTGATCCCCGGGATCATCGCGCAGAACGCGCTGTTCGCCGGGATGAGCACCGGCTTCGGGCTGAACAGCGACCTCACCAAGGGCGTCTACGACCGGTTCCGCAGCCTCCCGATCGCCCGGTCCGCCCCGCTCGCCGGACGCATCATCGCCGACACCGTCAAGCAGGCGTGGTCGATGTTCATCCTGCTCGCGGTCGGGTTCCTCATCGGGTTCCGGATCCACACCAACCCGGTCGCGGTGGTCGGCGCGTTCCTGCTGCTGCTCGCCTTCGCGGTGCTGTTCTCCTGGACGTCGGTGTTCATCGCGATGAAGGTGAACGAGCCGGAGAAGGTGCAGATCTTCGGGTTCGTGGTGATCTTCCCGCTGAGCTTCCTCAGCACCGCGTTCATCAAGTCCACCCGGGGCATCCCCGACTGGCTGGCCTGGGTCATCCGCAACAACCCCGTCACCCAGCTCGTCGAGGCGATGCGCGGGCTGCTCCTCGGCGGCCCGGTGATGCAGCACGCGGTGGTCGCGCTGGCCTGGGGCCTGGGCATCACGCTGGTCTTCGCGCCCCTGTCCCTGCGCGCCTTCAAGCGCCGCGCCTGACCCGCGCGGCCGACCCGCCGGGTGTCGTGGTCAGCCGCGGCGGCGGTCGCCGTCCCCGGCCCGGTCCGCGAAGAGAGCGCGCGGCTCGGGCAGGTCGTAGGCGGCCAGGAGGTCGTCGAAGGTGCGGGAGCCGCCGCGGGCGAAGGCCGCCTCGTAGCACGCGTCGCCCAGCCGGGCCCGGAGCCTCCCGGCGAGGGCGACGATCTCCGGCTGGGAGAGGTCGGGGCCGCCGCGCAGGCCGTCCGCCTGGCCGAGGAGCTCGGCGGCGCGCACGGGGTCGTCCTCGTGCTCGGCCAGCGCGGCGAGGCCCCCCAGGGCGGTCGCGACGATCGGGAAGTCCGGGGCCTGGACCGCCCCGGCGAGGGCGGCGCTCAGCCGCCCGCGGGCGGCGTCCGGGTCGTCGGCCGCCAGGTCGCAGAGGGCCCGGGAGGTCAGCACCAGCGAGCGGAACTGCGGCCAGCCGCCGTGCCCGACGGCGAGCGCGTCCGCGCGGTCCAGCAGCCGGACGGCCTCCGCGAGGTCGCCGCGCCGCCGGACGATCATCGCGGACGCGTGGTAGAGCGCCGCCATCCCCTCGGACGCCCCGATCCGCTCGACCTCCCGCAGCGCCGACGCCAGGATGCGCTCGGCGCGCCCGTCCTCGCCGAGCAGCATGAGCTGGACGGCGAGCTGCATCTCCGTCTGCAGGACCACCATCGGGCCGCCGCCGAGCCGGGCGTTCAGCCGCACCGCCTCCTCGTACAGCCCGACCGCCGCGCGGTGCTCGCCGCGGCGGCCCAGCAGCTCGGCCTGCCCGGTGAGGGTGAACGACAGGCCCCACCGGTCGCCCGCCTCCCGGAAGGCCGCCGCGGCGCCGGCGAAGTACCGCTCCCCCGGTCCCGTCCGGCCGAAGTTCAGCTCGACGTGCCCGGCGACGAAGCGGCTCAGGCCGCGCACCCACGGGTCCGGGTCGTCCAGAAGCGCGGTGAGGCCGTCGAACACGTTCTCCCGCCAGCCCTCGGCGTACATCCGCATCGTGACGATCAGCATCCGCAGGACGGGGTGCAGCCGCTCCCCGGACGGGAGTTCCCCGACCATCGCGTCGGCGCGCCGCAGCCACGCCGTCCCGTCCACGCCCTCGCGCGGCACCGCGTCGAACACCGCCATGGCGCCGAGCGCGAGCGCCCGCGCCGAGGTCTGGCCGGGCGGCAGGGCGGGCAGGGCGTCGAGCGCGGCCACGGCGTCCACGGCCTCGGTGACCCGGCCGCGCAGGAACCAGTACCAGCCGAGCGCCGCCGTGAACCGCACCGTGAGCGCCGCGTCCCCGGTGTCGAGCGACCAGCGCAGCGCGGCGTGCAGGTTGTCCTGCTCGGCGTCCAGGCGGGCGATCCAGGTGAGCTGCTCGGCCCGGTAGAGGTGCGGTTCGGCGGTCTCGGCGAACCCGGCGTAGTGGAGCGCGTGCGCGCGCCGGACCCGCTCCAGCTCGCCCGCCTCGGCCAGCCGCTCCAGCCCGTACGCGCGGATCGTCTCCAGCATCCGGTACCGGGGCTCGCCGTCCGGGCCGTCGGTGACGACCGTGACCAGGGACTTGTCCACGAGCGCGGCCAGCACGTCCAGGACGTCCGCGGGGGGCACCGGCCCGCCGGAGCAGACGGCCTCGGCGGCGTCGAGGTCCGCGCCGCCGGGGAAGGCGGCGAGGCGGCGCCAGAGGGCGCGTTCGCGGACGTCCAGCAGGTCCCAGCTCCACTCGACGACGGCGCGGAGCGTGCGGTGCCGGGGCAGGGCCGTGCGGCTGCCCGCGCGCAGCAGCCGGAAGCGGTCGTCCAGGCGGTCGGCCACCTGGGTGAGGGTGAGCGCGCGCAGCCGCGCCGCCGCGAGCTCGATCGCGAGCGGCATGCCGTCCAGGGCCCGGCAGATCCGGACGACGTCGGCGACGGTCGCGGCGGTCACCGCGAAGCCCGGCGAGACGGCCGCCGCGCGGTCGGCCAGCAGCCGGACGGCCGGGCAGGCCATGGCCTGCTCCGCGTCGGCGTCCGGCGCGGGCTGCTCCAGCGGCTCGACCGGCCACAGCGCCTCGCCGGTGACGCCGAGCGGCTCGCGGCTGGTCGCGAGGATCCGCGCGCCCGGGCACTCGGCCAGCACCCGGTCGGCGAGCCGGGCCACCGCGTCCAGCAGGTGCTCGCAGTTGTCCAGGATGATCAGCGGTCGCCGGGCGGCGAGCGCCGCCGTCAGGCGGGTCAGCGGGTCGGCGCCCTCCGGCGCGGCCAGCCAGCCCGCCTTCGTGGAGACCAGCGACACCTCGCGCAGTCCCAGCGCCGCGAGCACGGTGGACGGCACCTCGGCGGGATCGGTGACGGACGCGAGCGAGACGAACCAGACCCCGTCCACCTGCGGATGCGCCGCGGGTTCGGAACCGGGCCGCAACGGGTTCGCGGTGGGCGCGGACGGCAGGAGGGCGGCGACGCGGCGGCCAGCTTCCAGGGACAGGCGCGTCTTGCCCGCGCCACCCGGGCCGGTCAGGGTGACGAACCGTCCTTCGGCGAGCATCGCGCCGACGCGGCGCAGGTCCTCGTCCCGGCCGATGAAGCTGGTCAGCTGGGCGCCCAGGTTCCCGACGGACGCGTCCGCGGGGGACGGCTCCGCGACGGGCTCGTCCGGTGAGGCGGGGGTCGGCTCGGGCGCGACCTCGTTCCGCGCGGCGGGGGCCGCGGGCGCGGTCCGGGCCGGGTTCAGGGCCGGGTTCAGGGACGGGTCCTGGCGGAGGACGGCCAGGCGGAGCCCTTCCAGGGCCGGGGACGGATCGACGCCGAGGGTGTCGGCCAGCGCGTGCCGCAGGGAGTCGTACTCCGCGAGCGCCTCGGCCTGGCGTCCGGAGGCGTAGAGAGCGCGGATCAGCAGTGCGCGCAGTGGCTCGCGGAGCGGGTCGGCGGACGCCAGCGCCTGCAGCTCGGGGACGAGGTCGGTGTGGCGGCCGAGCTCCAGGTCGGCGGCGGCGCGCTCCTCGGCGGCCGTCCGGCGCAGCTCCTCCAGGCGGGCGGACGGCGCGGACGCGAACGGCAGGTGGGCGGCGTCGGCGAGGGCGGGGCCGCGCCAGAGCGCCAGGGCCTCGCGCAGGGCGGCGG
>NZ_QURH01000932.1 GCF_003428695.1 Actinomadura logoneensis | reverse complement strand
GGGCGCCGGCGGGTCGTCGGCGCCCTCCGGCGCGGCGGGCGACCGGACGGCATCCTCCGGCGCGGCGGGCGACCGCGGGGCGGGCGCCTCGGAGGTCCTGACCGACCCCGCCGAGGCCGCCCGCCTGGCCAAGGACCAGCGCTGGTTCCTGGCGGTGTTCGTGTTCAAGGTCGCCCTCGGCCTGGTCGCCTTCGCGGTCAAGCCCTGGCTCGGCGTGCTGTTCTTCGCCGTCTACGCCGTCTACTTCTGGCGCGAGATGAGCGGCGGCGACGAGGACCGCGGCGACGGCGCGGAGATCGACCTCGAACCGCTGAAGCTGCAGCCGCGCCGGCCGGTCCCGGCGGGCTGGGCGATCGCGGTCCAGACCCTCGCCACGCTCACCGTGATCTTCTTCGCGTCCCAGCTGTTCGTCCACCAGCTCGACGCGATCGGCCCCATGCTCGGACTGCCCGCCGCCGTGACCGCGCTGCTGCTGTCCCCGGTCGCCACCGAGCTGCCCGAGATCATGAACGCGGTGATCTGGGTCCGCCAGGGCAAGACCAGTCTCGCGCTGGCCAACATCTCCGGCGCGATGATGATCCAGGCGACCGTCCCGTCCGGGCTCGGCCTGCTGTTCACGCCCTGGAAGTTCGACCACGCGCTGATCTGGTCGGGCGCGATGACCATGGTCGCGATCGTCTACCTGCTCGCGACCCTGCGCTCCCACCGGCTGACGCCCGTCCGCCTGGCCCTGACCGGCGTCCTCTACCTGGTCTTCGCCGCGGGCCTGGTCGTCATCCTCTGACCTCGCGCGGCGGCGCCGTCCCCTCCCGCGTAAGGACGGAAGGGGACGCGCCTGTGCCGGGCCGCGGCGTCAGCCACGGTGGGCAGGGTTTCTAGGCCGCGCTGTCCAGGTCGATGACGGCGTCGGCGGACGCCACGACGGCCGGGTCGTGGGTCGCGACGACGGTGACGCAGGCGTGGGCCCGCGTCCGGTCGCCGATCAGCCCGGCGATCGCGTCGGCCTGGGAGCGGTCCACGGCGGCGGTCGGCTCGTCCACCAGCAGCAGCCCCGGGGTGAGGAACAGGGCGCGGGCCAGGGCGACGCGCTGCCGCTCGCCGCCGGACAGCTGGTCGGGACGGTGCCGCAGGCGGTCGCCCAGCCCGAGCTCCTCCAGGGCGGCGACGGCCCGGGCCCGGTGCCGCCGGGTGCCCGCGCCCGCGACGTGGGTCGCGGCCAGCAGCTGCTCGGTCGCCGTCAGCGCCCCGAGCAGGTTGCCCGTCTGGAACATGTAGCCGATCCGCTCGCGGCGGAAGCGGGCGCGTTCGCCGTCGCCCAGCCGCGCGATGTCGGTGCCGTCCAGGTCGACGGCGCCCGAGTCGGGCCGCAGCAGGGCCCCCGCCACCGCGAGCAGCGTGGACTTGCCGGAGCCGGACGGCCCGACCAGGGCGGTGACCTTCCCGGCGGGGAACGTCGCGGTGAAGTCGCGCAGGACGGCGGTGCGGGTGCGGCCGTGACCGCGGGTGACGGTGACGCCGGACAGGGACAGGCTCATCGGGCGGCTCCGAGCATGGTGAGAGGGTCGGGGGTGGTGACGCGCCGGAGCGTCAGGCAGGTGCCCGCCAGGCCGACGAGCGCGACGGCGGCGAGCGTGCCGGCGAGCGTCCCGGCGGGCAGGCTGAACGGCACGGCCGCGCCGAGCAGCAGCCCCGTCGCCAGGGCGAGCGCGCCGCCGGCGACGGTCCCGGCGGCGACGACCAGCGCCGCCTGCAGGACCGTGTACGACAGCAGGCGGCGGCGGGACGCGCCGATCGCGCGCAGCAGTGCCAGCTCGGGCGCGCGCTGGACGGTCCAGACCGCGAAGAACGCGCCCACGATCAGCGGCGCGATCAGGTACAGGAACACCTGGATCGACGTCATCGTCACGCGCTCGCCCTTGTAGCCGGGGGCGGCCTCCAGCACCTTGGACATGGGCAGCGACAGCGTGCCCAGCGCGCGGTCGGCGCCTGCCAGATCGGCGCCGGGCCGAGCCCGCAGCGCCACGCCCGACACGTCCTGCGGCAGCCGGTCGGGCGCGGTCGCCGCGCCGGGGACCCCGAACCGGATCGCACGCCAGGCGTCCAGGGGCAGGTACACGGCCGGGACGTGGCCGTAGGACAGGTCGTCGGTGACTCCCGTGACCGGCAGCTTCAGGCCCAGCCGGTCGACGGTGACGGTGTCGCCGACGCGCACGCCGTCGGAGGCGAGCTTCCCGGAGACCACCAGGCCCGGACGGGCGGCGTCCAGCCCGGTGCCGCGGCGGACCGGGGGAGCGGGGAACGTCCCGGGCTCCACCCCGAACGCGGCCATGTCGATCTCCAGGCCGCGGTCGGTCGTCCCGCGGGCGATGGTGACGCCGAGCGGCGCGGCCTCGACGCCGGGACGCTCCCGCCAGCGGGCCACCGTGGACGCGTCCACGAGGCTGCGGTTGAACTGGTCGGACTTCGCGCCGGGCGCGAACGCGACGTGGGTCGCGGGGAGCGCGCGCAGCGCCGAGACGGTGTCGTTCCCCAGCCCGGTGGTGAAGCCGGACACGATCCCGACCAGGGCCGCGACCAGCATCACCACCAGGCCCATCAAGAGGAAGCGGCCACGTGCCGCGCGGATTTCGCGCAGGGCGAGGAACAACGGAACCCCCAACTTAGAGACGCTGTGTCGCTAACCTATCGGATAGCGACAGTGTGTCCGCAAACCGGCGGTCTCGCCGGCGGCTCCCCACCGACGAACCTCCCCGGCCACCCGCCGACCGCGTTTGCCGACGACCTCGGTCACCAGGGCGGCGACTACCATGAGGGCGTGCCGAAGATCTCCGCCGCCACGGTCGCCGACCACCGGGAGCAGCAGCGCCGGGCGCTGGTCCAGGCGGCGCGCGAGCTGCTGGGGGAGGGCGGCGACGCCGACCGGGTGACCTTCGGCGCGGTCGCCGAGCGGGCGGGCCTGGCCCGCAACAGCGTCTACCGCTACTTCCCCGACAGCGCCGCGCTGTTCGCCGCGGTCGTCGCCGACGCCACCCCGCGCTGGACGGCCCACATCGCGGCCCGCATGGCCGCCGCGGACACCCCCGCCGACAGGATCGCCGCGCACGCGCTGGCCCAGCTGGAACTCGTCCGCGACGGCGAGCACCGCATCGCCCGCGCCCTGGCCGCCGGACGCGACCGCGCCGCCCTCCGCCACGACGCCGCCGAGGCCCACCGGGAGATCCTCGAACCGCTCGTCTCGGCGCTGGCCGAACTCGGCGACGACGACCCCGAGCAGACCGCCGCCCTCCTCCAGGGCCTGGTCAACGCCGCGACCGTCGCCCTGGAGAGCGGCGCCGACCACACCGCCCTCAGCGAGCGGACCCAGAACCTGATCCGCGCATCCCTCGCCGCGATCACCCCCGGCGCGCGATAGCCCGGGCGGGCGGCGGCGAAGCGCTCACCCGTGGGCGACGGAGAGCTCGTTGAAGCCCGGATTCGCCGGATGGAAGCGGAGGGAGAAGGTCTCGCCGACGCGGGGCGCCATATTCGGCCAGAAGGGGATCACGGCGGCGAAGGGCCGACCGCCGCGCGGATGGACGCCCGTGACGGTGACATGGCAGACGGACCTGCGGAAACGCGCTTCGCCTACGGCCGTGGCCGACTCGGGACGGCCGGGGCGGAGTGGCCGAGTGGCAGGGTGGCGGAAGACCGTCCGCGGGGTCAGAGCCAGCCTCGGTCGTCGGCGATGCGCAGGGCCTCCATCCGGTTCCGCGCGCCGGTCTTGGCGATCGCCGCCGACAGGTAGTTGCGGACGGTCCCCTCCGACAGGAACAACCTGCGCGCGACCTCCGCGACGGACGCGCCCGAACGCGAGGCGTTCAGCACGTCCCGCTCGCGGGCGGTCAGCGGGGACGCGCCCGCCGCGAGCGTCGCGGCGGCCAGCGCCGGGTCCACGACCCGCTCGCCGCGCGCCACCCGCCGGATCGCGTCCGCGAGCGCTTCGGCGGGGGCGTCCTTCACCACGAAGCCGACGGCGCCCGCCTCCATGGCCCGGCGCAGGTAGCCGGCGCGGCCGAACGTGGTGAGGATGACGACCCGGCAGCCGGGGACGCGCTGGGTGAGGACCGCGGCGGCGGCGAGGCCGTCCAGTCCGGGCATCTCGACGTCCAGCAGCGCCACGTCCGGACGCTCCCGCTCCGCCGCCGCGACGACCTGGTCCCCGCGCCCGACCTGCGCGACGACCGTGAAGTCGTCCTCGAGGTCGAGCAGCGCGGCGAGCGCCGTGCGGATGAGTTCCTGGTCGTCGGCGAGCAGCAGCCGGATCGTCATGACGCCGCGTCCGGCCGGACGGTCCCGCCGACGGCGACCCGCAGGCGCCAGCCGCGCGCGCCCGCCGGTCCGGACTCCACCTCGCCGCCCGCCGCCTCCACCCGTTCGCGCAGGCCGGTCAGCCCGTTGCCCGGACGCGCCGCGCCGCCGACCCCGTCGTCCACGATCTCCACCTCCGCCGCCGCCAGGGTGACCGTACAGCGGGTCGCGCGCGCGTGCCGCACCACGTTGGTCAGCCCCTCGCGGACGACCCAGCCGAACAGCTCCCGGTGGGCCGGGTCCACGACGTCCACGGCGGACGGCAGGTCCGCGGTGACGCCCGCCGCGCGCAGCAGCTCCCGTCCGTGCGCCAGCTCGCCCGGGAGCGTCACCTCGCGGTAGCCGGTCACCGCGGCGCGCACCTCGCCGAGCGCCTGCCGCGACAACCGCTCCACCTCGGCGATCTCCTCCGCGGCGCGGGCCGAGCCGCCCTCGGCCAGGCGGCGCGCCAGGGCGCTCTTGACCGTGATGGCGGTGAGGGAGTGCCCGAGCAGGTCGTGCAGGTCGCGCGCGATCCGGTTCCGCTCGGCCTCCGACGCCAGCCGCGCGACCTCGCCGCGCGCCTCCAGCAGCGCCCGGTTCGCGCGGGCGAGCTCGGCGTAGCCGCGCACGACCAGCACCGTGAACACCACCATCACCGACTCCAGGACGGCCGGTCCGGTGTGCCAGGGCCGCACCGCCCACGGCAGCAGCAGCGTCATCGCGACCGCCGCGGCCAGGATCGGCGGCAACCGCCGGGGCAGCAGCAGCGCCACCCACGAGACGATCACCGCGAGCAGGTAGAAGGCCATCGTGCGCGCGAACGGCAAGGCGGCCACGAAAACGGCGAACATCGCCGCCAGAAGGAACCAGAGACGGCCGCGGTGGTTCCGCACGAAAGCCACGCCGCCGAGTGCGTGGAGGCCGCAGAAGGCAAGGGCGAGAACATATCCGGTGAACGCCGCCGCGCCGCTCGAATACTGTGTCACGCCGATCATGCAGATGATCGGGTAGACGAACATTCCGGCGGAGAGGGTCGCGCGCCGCCAGCCGAGAGCCCAGCGAAGCGGATCGCCTTCCGGCGATCCGCTCTCCGCCACCGCGTCCAGGGCCTCTCCCATGGCCCGCACGCTAACACCACCGCCGGGCGGGGCCGGAGCCGCTTCCGGTCACTTGGCGAACCGGGCCCGCAGGCCGCGGCCGTTGGCGACCACGACCACCCCGAGCAGCAGCAGCCCGCAAACGGCCTGCTCGATCCGCATCCAGACCGGGAACATGCCCGGCAGCGAGACGATCACCACGATCGCGGCCAGCATCACCGCCGACAGGACGCGCAGCCGCCGGAACGCCCCCCGCGAGCCGCGCGCGGCGCGCAGCGTCAGCGCGAACAGGATGAGCGAGCTGGCGGCCACGATGCTGACGCGGATCCAGACCGGCTGCGTCACCGAGGAGGAATTGCGGTAAGCGACGAGCCCGGCGAAGGTGAGAACGCTGATGACGGCGTAGACGCCGACGAGGACCTTGATTCTGCGGAATGCCGCCGTGTGGTTCGGGTCGGCCATTTCATTCGCGAGTCCCGCTGCTTTGTTCGTCATGATTCAAGGGTGCTTCGGACGCCCGGAGCGTCCCAGTGAGTTCACCCATCACCCCTCCATGACATTTGTCATGGACGCCGCAGCGGCGGGACCGGTGGGCCGCGCCGGGACTAGCCGACCGCACCGGCGCGGCGCTCGTAGCGGTCGCGGGCGAGACCGTGTGCGAGGGAGAGCAGGTCACGGACCGTCCGCTCGGTGCGTCGGCCGGGGTTCACCACGGCGACCCACCCGGCGGTTCCGTAGACGGGATGGGCGACCAGGGTGTCGGGCGTGCCGGGATCGGCCTCGCCGGGCGCCGCGTCCTGGCGGGGCGCGCGTCCGATGAGCCGGACGAACTCGTCCCTGCCCACGGCGATGTTCACCCGGAAGGCGTCCGGACGGTCGAGACGGGACGCCTCGTCCCCGGGGTAGTCCTTGGTCACGATCGTCGCGAAGGGTTGCGTCGTCGCCGGGACGACGCCGTCGGGGGAGTAGTAGAAGAACGCGTCGCCCCACGCGAGTTCCGGACTGCCGTCTCCCGGAGCGGGACGGAGCGTCAGGACGCCGTCCAAGGCGTCCACGAAAGCGATGATGTCGTCCGTGGTCATGCCTTCAAGCGTTACATTGAAGTGCTTATGGAGGGTTGACCGCGGAAGGTGGAGGTGATGGCTTGGGAAGCCTCCACTCGTGGACGTTGCGGACCAGCGCCGTCGCCGACCGGGCGGGCTACTCGGTGCAGCAGATCCGCAACCTGGAACGGGACGGAGTCCTGCCGCCCGCCGCACGGACCGGTTCCGGATACCGGTGCTACGGCGACATCCACGTCCGGTCGGCGCTGGCCTATCGGGCCCTGGCCGCCGCGATCGGGCCGGTCGACGCCAAGGAGGTCGTCCGCGCCGCCCACCGACCCGCGCCGACCCGAATGCTCGCGCTGCTCGACGCCGCGCACGCCCGACTCCACGCCGAACGCGCCGCCCTGCGCGAGGCCGAGGCCGCCCTGCGCGCGATCTCCGGCGAGCCGATCACCGACGTCCGCGCCTCGGACGCGATGACCGTCTCCGAACTGGCCGCCGCCCTCGGCGTCCGCCCCTCCACCCTGCGCCACTGGGACGCCGAGCGGCTGGTCGTCCCCGACCGCGCGGCCCGCGTTCCCGAGCGCGCGGGCCGCGCTTCCGATCCCGCCCCGCCCCGTGACGCTGGAGCGCGCCGGTACAGTCCGTCCCAGGTGCGGGACGCGCGGATCGTCCAGCAACTGCGCGCGGCCGGGTACGGCATCGGTGCGATCCGTGCGCTGATGCCCGAGCTGCGCGGCGGTCACCGCCTGGCGGACGTCGCGTCCGCGCTGACGGCCCGGAACGCCGCCATCACGGCGCGATCGAAGGCGCTCCTGGACGCGTCCGCCGCCCTCCGCGCCATCCTCACCGGGCGAGCTTCAGCAGGCCGCGAGGAGACTCATTCGGGCTGAGGCGTCGCTTCCCGCGCGGTCTCCCGCTCGGTCTCCTGGCGTGCCGCGAGCTGCTCCTGCAGCGCCTGGGCGCGGACCTCCGCGGTGACGGCGCGTTCCCGCAGGCGGTCGGCGTCGGCGCGGGCGGCGTCCCGCTCCGCGGTGAGGGCCTGCATGCCCGCCTCCAGACGCAGCAGTTCGCGCCGCGCCTCGTCCGCGGCCTGCCGCTGCGCGGCGAGTTGACCGCGCGCCTCCTCGGCCGCCTGCTCCGCCCGGTCCGCCCGCGCGGACTCCGCCGCGGTCGCGCGCTCGGCC
>NZ_QURH01000937.1 GCF_003428695.1 Actinomadura logoneensis | reverse complement strand
CGCGCCCAGCCGGCCGTCCGGGTCCGGGTGGTGCGCTGCCCGGGCGCCGCGCAGGCCGCCGCCGCGCTCCGCCAGGGCCGCGCCGACCTGGCGCTGACCGACCTGCCCGTCCCCGGCGACCTGGTCGCCCACCCGGTGGACCAGCGGGAGGTCGTGCTGGTGTCGCCGCCCGGCCTGAAGCTGCGCGAGCCGGTCCCGACCGCCGCGCTGAACGGGATGAAGCTGATCCTGCCCGCGCGCGGCACCGCCCCGCGCGCCGAGATCGACCTGGTGCTGGAGGGGGTCGGCGCGTCACCGGTCGCGGCGGTGGAGCCGGAGGAGCGCGCGGCGTGGCTCGGCTGCGTCCGCGCGGGCCGCGGGTCGCTGCTCTGGTACCGGCACCAGCTCGAGGGCGACACCGACGGGCTGGCGGTGCGCTCGTTCATGCCGCCGCTGACCCGGCTGGTCGGGATCGTCCACGCGCACCGGCAGCTTCCCCCGGCCGCCCGCGACTTCCTGTCCTTCGCCAAGGACAACCCGAGGGCCGCCCACCACCCCTGACCTGCTCCGCGACGGATCGAGCGGGCGCCCGGACATGCCATGATCGGGGCGTGGAGACGACGGAAGCCCTCTGGCTGCTGGCCGTGCCGGTGGCCGCCCTCGCCGTGGCGGCGCTCGCCCGGCGCACCCGGATCGCCGCCCCGCTCGCCCTGGTGATCGCGGGTCTGATCTGCTCTTACCTGCCGGGCGTGCCGGATTTCGCGCTCAATCCGGAGTTCGTGCTCTACGTCTTCCTGCCGCCGCTGCTGTTCTCGGCGGCCTGGCAGAGCAGCTTCGTGGACCTGCGCGCCAACCTGCGCCCGATCGCGTTCCTGTCGGTCGGGCTGGTGCTGTTCACCACACTGGTGGTGGGCCTGGCCGTCCATCTGGCGGTGCCCGGGCTGCCGCTGCCGGTCGCGCTGGTGCTCGGCGCGATCGTGGCGCCGCCGGACGCGGTCGCCGCCGTGAGCGTCGCGCAGCGGCTCGGGCTGCCGCGCCGCACGGTGACGATCCTGGTCGGCGAGAGCCTGTTCAACGACGCGACCGCGCTGACGGCGTTCCGGGTCGCGGTCGCCGCCGCGACCGGCGCGGGCTTCACCTGGCTGGACGGGGCGGGCCGGTTCGCCTACGCGGCGGTCGCGGGCGCGCTGATCGGCCTGGTGCTCGGCCCGCCGCTGCACTGGCTGCGGACGCGGCTGAACGACCCGCTGGTGGAGAACGGCGTGGCCGTCATCGCGCCGTACGCGGCCTACCTGTCGGCCGAGGCGGTGCACGCGTCCGGCGTGATCGCGGTCGTGATCAGCGGCCTGTACCTGGGGCACCGGTTCACCGAGTCCGCCGCGATCACCCGGCTCATCGGGCACTCGTTCTGGAAGATCGTGGTGTTCCTGCTGGAGTCGGTGGTCTTCCTGCTGATCGGGCTTCAGCTCCCGCCGGTGCTGGACGCGGTGGCCGAACGCTCCTGGGGAAGCCTCGCGTGGTGGGCCCTGGTGGCGTTCGCCGCCACGGTCGTCGCCCGGTTCGCGTGGGTGTTCGTGGTGTCCTACCTGCCGGCGAGGCTCGGATTCGCGCGGGCGCCCGCGGACGGCGAGGAGCCGGGCTGGCGCGGCCACGTGGTGATCGGCTGGGCGGGGATGCGCGGCGTGGTGTCGCTGGCGGCGGCCTTCGCGATCCCGTTCACCACCAAGTCCGGCGCGCCGTTCCCGGACCGCGACCTGGTGCTGTTCCTGACCTTCACGACCGTGCTGGCGACGCTGCTGGTGCAGGGGCTCACCTTCCCCGCGCTGATCCGGATGCTGGGCGCGGGCGGGGCCGAGCGCGAGACCTACAACGACACCGTGGCGGCGGCGGGCGCGCACCATGCGGCGGCGTCGGCGGCGATCGGCCGGCTGGACGAGCTGGCCGCGGCCGAGGACCTCGACCCGGACGTGGTGGAGCGGCTGCGGCACCTGGCCGAGCAGCGGCAGCTGCGGGCGTGGGAGCGGCTCGGCGGCGGGACGGGCCAGGGCGGCGAGGAGGTGCCCAGCGTGACCTACCGGCGGCTGCGGCGGGAGATGCTCGCGGCGGAGCGCGTCACGTTCATCCGGATGCGCAACGAGCGGCGGCTGGACGACGCGGTGCTGGCGCAGATCCTGCACGAGCTCGACCTGGAGGAGGCGTCCCTCCAGCGCGACTGACCCGCGCGGCCGGCTCCGGCCGGGCCGTCACCGGCTTTTGCCTGGGTCACCGGCTTTTGGTGGGCCGTCACCGGCTTTGGACGGGCCGTCCCGGACGGGGCGTCCGGGACGGAACGGTGGGTCCCCCACGGTCGTGCGGGACGGGACGGGGGCGCTCCGGACGGCTCAGGCGGCGCCCGCGCCGTTCGGGGGCTTGTCCGGCAGCTCGACGGCGTAGGACTCCTTGACCACGTCCAGGTGGTGCCAGGACTCCCGGACCGTCGCGCCCGGCACGGCCCGGACGGCGTCCAGGACCTCGACCAGCCCGGCCCGCGTCGACGCCTCGGCCTGGCCGACGATGTCGTAGCGGCCGAACCCGGTGGCCAGGTAGCGCACGCCCTCCAGCCGGGCGACCGCCTCGGCGACCCGGCGCAGCGGCCCGGTCACCACCAGCCCGAACCCGCCGAGTTCGGCGGCGCCGAGCGCGAGCGGGTCGGCCAGGCCGGTGACCTGGATGACGCCGGAGCGCATCAGCCGGACGACGCGGGCGCGCGTGGCGGCCTGCGAGAGCCCGATGATGTCGGCGAGCCGGGTGTAGGGGGCCCGGCCGTCGCGCTGCAGCTCCTGCAGCAGCCGCCAGTCGATGTCGTCCAGGGTGATCCGGTCCAGGGCGCGGACCACGGCGTGCGCGTCCCGGACGGTGGCGACGGTGCGGAACACCTCGGTCGCCTCCACGCCGGGCACCGAGCGGATGTGGTCCACCTCGGCGGCGAGCGCCGCGTCGTCCCGGGTGCGGACCTGGACGACCAGGTCGTGCGGCCCGGCGGTGAGCGCGGTGAACCCCACGGCCGGCCGCTCGGCGACCGCCGCGGCCACCTCGCGTGCCGGACCGGCCACGGTGACCGACACGTGGCCGACGGCCTCCGCGCCGACCACGGCCGAGTGCACGATGCCGACGACCCGGACCACTCCGGTCTCGAGCAGGCTCTGCACCCGCGCCCGCACGGCCGTGCGGGAAAGCCCCACCCGGTCGGCGAGCGCCTGGAAGGTCGCTCTGCCATCCCGCTGGAGCTCGCGGACGAGCACGGCGTCGACCGCATCCAGCACGGCTGTCCTCCTCGCGATGCGATGAAACTTTTTGTCGGAACTGCAAGATCATTCCATTTCACGGCGGTCTGTCGTCAAATATTGATCTTGCTCGTGTTCGCCGGTCCCGGCCGCCGTCGAAGCGTCGGCGTACGGCCCGGAAGGCGACGAATGCGGGGCGGGGCGCGGGCACGGGGCAACGCAACGCGCCCGCGCGGGCCGTGCCGGGCGCCTCGCGGGCGCGTCGCGCGCGGGCGTGGCGATCGTCACTCCCGCGGCGGTGTCGGACATGCGGGACCGGGGCCACGAGCGTCACCGACATGCGCTACTCCCGGTCTTCTGCTGTGCCGCCTCCTACGGGGGATCGGCCGTCCGCGCGAGGCTATGTAAGAAAAGTGCATCGGGCGCGCAAGAACGTCAAGTGGTGACTTCACTGAGAGCAAAGCCGGAGAAGAGGTCCCGCAAAGAGGCGTCCCCGCTGGTAGGGGCCGCTGCAAGGGCCGCGGGGGCCGCCGCCGGACGATCACCTTCCGGCCAGGATTTCGTCACCGTCCGAGACCTGACCGTCCGGTCTGCGAGCTTGGTTCATGCATGGGCGGGTATGGCGCAGAATGTACGGTGGCCCAGCCGTCAGAACCACGATTGGTGTGTAGAAGAGCCGTGCGCCTGCTGAACGATGAGCGACCCGCTCACGATCTCACGTACAACGACGTCTTCATGGTCCCGCGCCGCTCGGCGGTCGGGTCCCGGCTCGAGGTGGACCTGTCCACCGTCGACGGCAGTGGCACGACCGTCCCGCTGGTGGTGGCGAACATGACGGCGGTCTCCGGCCGCCGGATGGCCGAGACGATCGCCCGGCGCGGCGGCCTGGCGGTGATCCCGCAGGACATCCCGGTCGAGGTGGTGGCCGGGGTGATCTCCTGGGTGAAGACCCGCGACCTGGTCGTGGACACCCCGATCACGCTGTCCCCGTCCGACACCGCGGGCGAGGCCCTGGCGCTGCTGCCCAAGCGGGCGCACGGCGCGGTGATCGTGGTCGAGGACGAGCGCCCGGTCGGCGTGGTCACCGAGGCCGACTGCCAGGACGTGGACCGCTTCGCCAACCTCCGCGACATCATGGCCCGCGACGTGGTGACGCTCCCGGCGGGCCTGGACCCGCGCGAGGCGTTCGAGCGGCTGCACGCGCACGGCCACCGGCTCGCCCCGGTCGTGGACGCCGACGGCCGCCTGGTCGGCGTGCTGACCCGCACCGGCGCGCTGCGCGCCACGCTCTACGACCCGGCCGTGGACGCCTCCGGACGGCTCCGGATCGGCGCCGCGGTCGGCGTGAACGGCGACGTCGCGGGCAAGGCCAAGGCGCTGCTGGAGGCCGGGGCCGACCTGCTCGTCGTGGACACCGCGCACGGCCACCAGGACAAGATGATCAGCGCGCTGCGCGCGGTCCGCGGGCTGGACCCGCAGGTCCCGGTCGTCGCCGGCAACGTGGTCACCGCCGAGGGCACCCGCGACCTGATCGAGGCGGGCGCCGACATCGTCAAGGTCGGCGTCGGCCCGGGCGCGATGTGCACGACCCGGATGATGACCGGCGTGGGCCGCCCGCAGTTCTCCGCGGTGCTGGAGTGCGCGGCCGAGGCCCGCCGCCTGGGCCGCCACGTCTGGGCGGACGGCGGCGTCCGGCACCCGCGCGACGTCGCTCTGGCGCTCGCCGCCGGGGCGTCCAACGTGATGGTCGGCTCCTGGTTCGCCGGGACCTTCGAGTCCCCGGGCGACCTGCAGCGGGCCGCCGACGGGCGGCTCTACAAGGAGAGCTTCGGCATGGCCTCGGCGCGCGCCGTCCGGGTCCGCACCGCAGAGGACTCGCCGTTCGAGCGGGCCCGCAAGGCGCTGTTCGAGGAGGGCATCTCCACCTCCCGGATGTTCCTGGACCCGCAGCGTCCGGGCGTGGAGGACCTGGTCGACTCGATCGTGGCCGGCCTGCGCAGCTCCTGCACCTACGCGGGCGCGCGGACCCTGGAGGAGTTCCACCAGAACGCCGTCGTGGGCGTGCAGTCGTCCTCCGGCTATGCCGAGGGCATGCCGCTCGCCACCTCCTGGTGACACCCGGCGGGCCGCGGATGCCCGCCGGGTCCCGGTGACCGGACCACCTCCGGGCGACCGGACGACTCCCGGTGACGCCGCCGGGCTCGGGGACCTCAGCGTCCCGCGGGCCCGGCGGCGTCGCGGTTTCTCCACGCCGCCGGGGCCTGCCGCGTCCCGGCCCGTTCGATCTCGCGACACGCCGGGGGCGGTGCGCCGCGCGGCCGGCGCCGCGCTGCACTCTTCCCCCTCGGGGACGTAGATCCCCGGTCGCCGGACGGCAGGCGTGATCAAAATTCGGGCACGACCCGGGGCTCGGACGCGCGCACCGACGGCAAAGTGCCTATTCTAGGCAACAGTGGCAAGTAACTAAGTACTGCTCGTATTCGGACGGCTACTCCCGCAACCTCTGCCCGGTTTCGCGCGTCCTGAATGTAGTTCGGTGCCTGAATTGAGCGCGTAGGGGAAGTGGAGCGTCCATGACGAGTCGACCGGCGTGGCGGCGCCGCCGGAGCACCGAGCCGGAGACGGAGGCCGACGCGACGGCCGGAACGGGACCGGACGCGGCGGCCGACACCGGGCCGGACGGGCCCGCCGACTCCCGGGCCGACTCTCAGAGCGACCCCAGGCCGCGCGCGCAGGCCGACACCGAGGCCGTGGAGGCCGGAGCCGACGCCGGATCGGGCGGCGAGACCGGCAGCGCTCCCGCCGCCTCCGACGGCACGGAGGCCGCTTCCCAGGAGTCCGCGGGGCGCTCCTCCGCCCGTGAGGGCGGGCTCGGCCGCGCGCTGGGGCTCACGCTCGCCTCCACGCTCGTATGGGGCGTGGCCCACCTGTCCACCGGACGGCGGCGGCCGGGCACGGCGCTGGTCGTCCTGTTCGTCGCGCTGGGCGCCGGGGCGCTGGCCTGGTACCTGGTGTACCGGCCGAGCCTGATCCGCCTCGCCGTCCGGCCCGACCTGCTCCAGACCGCGGCGGGCGGCATGCTGCTGGTCGGCCTGTTCTGGCTGTGTGTGATCATCCGCTCGTACCAGATCACCCGTCCGGCCGAGATGTCCGTTCCGGCGCACGCCGCCGGGGCGCTCTCGGTCGCGGTGCTGTGCTTCGCGGTGGCCGTCCCGGTCTCCTGGGCCGCCCACACCACCTACGTGGCGCGCTCGACCCTGACCAGCATCTTCCACGCGGGCGGCACCGAGGGCGCCAAGCAGATCAACACCGACGACCCGTGGAACGGGCAGTCGCGGGTGAACGTGCTGCTGCTCGGCAGCGACTCGGCCTACGACCGCGAGGGCACCCGCACCGACTCCATGACGGTCGCCAGCGTGGACACCCGCACCGGCGAGACCGTCCTGCTGGGCGTGCCGCGCAACCTGGAGCACTTCCCGATGCCGGCGGGCCCGGCCCGCGACCGCTTCCCCGACGGCTTCACCGGGGACGGCCCGGAGACGCCCGGCCTGCTCAACGAGGTCTTCCAGTACGCCGAGGACCACCCGGACATGGTGCCGGGGGTGGCCAAGAACCACCGCGGCCCGACGCTGCTGAAGCAGACCATCGAGGGCATCCTGCACCAGCACATCGACTACTACATCATGGTCGACATGTTCGGCTTCGCCGACATCGTGGAGGCGATGGGCGGCGTCAAGGTCAAGATCACCGAGCCGATCCCCTACGGCCGCGACGGCGGCGTCCTGCAGCCGGGCGAGCGCGTCCTGCACGGCAAGGAGGCGCTCTGGTACGGCCGCTCGCGCAACGACAGCGACGACTACGCCCGGATGGGCCGGCAGAAGTGCCTGCTGCGGTCGATCGCCCGGCAGGCCGACCCGACCACGGTGCTGTCCCGGTTCGACAAGCTGGCCTCGGCGACCAAGCGGGCGATCTCCACCGACATCCCGCAGGAGCTGCTGCCCGACCTGGTGAAGCTGTCGGAGAAGGTCAAGGACGGCGCGCAGATCAGCACGCTGGCCTTCGTCCCGCCGCTGGTCTCCACGGGGAACCCCGACTTCGCGCTGATCCGGCGGCTGGCCGCCAAGGCGATGAACCCGCCGCCCGCGCCGTCCCCCTCGGCCTCGCCGAAGACCTCGCCCAAGGCCTCCGGGGCCGGCTCCCCCGGCGCGGGGGCGACCCCGGCCGGGGCCGGCTCGCCGTCCGGCACGGCGTCGGGCGGCCCCTCGAAGTCGCCGGAGGCGCCGGAGACGCCCGGCGGCTCGAGCTCCCCCGGCGCCGAGAACGCCAAGCCGATCTCGCTCGACT
>NZ_QURH01000931.1 GCF_003428695.1 Actinomadura logoneensis | reverse complement strand
GGCTCCGCGGACGCCGCTCCCAGCGCCGCGCCGAAGCCCCCCGGGGAGACCGCGGCCCCGGCGGACGCCGCCCCCGGAACCTTGCCCGAGGCGGCGGCTCCCGCGACCGCCGCGACCCGCGCGACCTCCGAGCCCGAGACCTCCGAGACCTCCGAGACCTCCGTGGACGCCGGCACCGGTGCGGCCGACCTTCCGGCGGCGGCGGCGGTCCGGCCCCGGCCGGTCCGCGAGCTGCTGCTGATCGCCCTGCTGTTCGGCGTCTACAAGGCGGGCCGGCTGGCCGCCAACGGACGCGTCGGCGAGGCGTTCCGCAACGCCCGCGACGTCTGGCACGCCGAGCGCCTGCTGCGCCTCCCCAGCGAGCTGGACGTCCAGAACGGCCTGCTGCACAGCCAGGCCCTGATCCACCTCGCGAACTCCTACTACGCCTACGTGCACTTCCCGGCGACCGCGGCGTTCCTGCTGTTCATGTACCTGCGCCGGCCCGCCTACTACCGGTGGGTCCGCTGGGTCGTGGTGGCGCTGACCGCCGCCGGCCTCGTCCTGCACCTGACGGTGCCGCTCGCGCCGCCGCGGATGCTCACCTTCACCGGCCTGGTGGACACCGCCGCCCGGTACGGTCCGTCGGTCTACGGCGCGCCGCAGACCGACACCGTCGCCAACCAGTACGCGGCGATGCCGTCCCTGCACATCGGGTGGGCGATCATCGTGGCGGTCGGGATGATCGCGGCCTGCCGGACGCGCTGGCGCTGGCTGTGGCTGGCCCACCCCGTCCTCACCGTGCTGGTCGTGGTGGGCACGGCCAACCACTACTGGCTGGACGGGCTCGTGGTCACCGCCCTGCTGGCGGTCGTGCTGGTGGCGCTGCGCCCGCTCCACCGGGCGGCGCGTCACGCGCACGAGGCACGGCTGCGGGCCGACGCCCGCGGGGCGCGGGTACCCTGACCGCAGGCCCGGTCGGGACGGGCCGTCGGCGAGGAACCGTGTCGGGGGACGAGTGCGCGCCAGAAATCTGATCTCCGCCGTTCCGACGGGGCTGTCGTGGTACCTGACCCTGTCGGGCATCGTGTCGATCCTGTCCTGGCTGTCGGCGGGGCTCATCGAGGACCTGGACGCCATCTGGGTGCTGCGCTGGATCGGCTACTTCTGCTGGCTGCCCAGCATGACCTGGGGCCTGCTGCTGCTCCTGGTGTCGACCGGGGTGCGGCGGCGCAAGAAGTCGGCCTGGCGCATCACGCTCGCGCTCCTCGCCCTGTTCTTCCTGCTCTACCTCGCGATCGCGGTCGTCTTCACGCTCGCGCCCGACCCGGACGTCACGCTCGGCCCCGGCGAGTACATCGCGCCGGTCTGCTACGCGGTCGCGCTGGTGGCGGTCGGCGCCGCGAGGCCGGAGTTCACCGCCCTGCCCGACCGCGCGAACCTCCGCCTGGCGTGGCGGGTCGGCGGCGCGATGGTGCTGGTCAGCGGCGTGCTCGGCACGCTGCTGGTGCACCTCACCGACCGCAACACCTCCGGCGGGTTCTGGAGCCAGCCCCTCTACGCGGCGCTGCAGACCGTCCTCGGCGCGCGGGTCACCGGCCACACCCTGTACGTGGACGTCCCGGGCTGGGTGGACCTGATCCTCGGCGTCCTCGGCAGCGGCCTGCTCGTCGCGACCGTCTGGGCGCTGTTCCGGCCCGCGCGCGGCGACGCCGTGCTCAGCCCCGGCGAGGAGCTGCGCGCCCGCGAGCTGCTGCTGCGCTACGGCGACGAGGACTCGCTCGGCTACTTCGCGCTGCGCCGCGACAAGGACTTCATCACCGCCCCCAACGGCAAGGCGGGCATCGCCTACCGGGCGCAGGGCTCGATGTGCCTGGCCAGCGGCGACCCGCTCGGCGACCCCGAGTCGTGGAGCCAGGCCATCGAGGCGTGGCTCGCCGAGTGCCGCCGCCACTCCTGGACGCCCGGCGCGGTCAGCGTCGGCGAGCGCGCCGCCGTCGAGTACCGCCGGCACGGCCTGAGCGTGCTGGAGCTCGGCGACGAGGCGATCATCGACGTGCCCGAGTTCAACCTCGAGGGCCGGGAGATGCGCCAGGTCCGGCAGGCCGTCCGGCGGGTGGAGCGGGCCGGGTACACCGTCCGCATCCGGCGGCACGCGCAGATCCCCGCCGCCGAGATGGCGGCCATCGTGCAGCGCGCCGACCAGTGGCGCGAGGGCGAGACCGAGCGCGGCTTCTCCATGGCGCTCGGCCGGCTCGGCGATCCGACCGACGGCGCCTGCGTGATGGTCGAGGCGTTCGACGCCGCGGGCCGGCTGCGCGGGCTGCTGTCGTTCGTCCCGTGGGGCCGGACGGGCCTGTCGCTGGACCTGATGCGCCGCGACCGGGCCGCCGAGAACGGCCTGAACGAGTTCATGGTCGTCCGGCTGATCGAGCGCGCCGGGTCCGTCGGGGCGAGCCGCATCTCGCTGAACTTCGCGATGCTGCGCTCGGTGTTCGAGCGCGGCTCGCAGATCGGCGCGGGGCCGCTGGTCCGCGCCGCCTACCGGGTGCTGTCGTTCGCGTCCCGGTTCTGGCAGCTGGAGTCGCTGTACCTGTCCAACGCCAAGTACCACCCCGAGTGGGTGCCGCGGTACGTGTGCTTCAGCTCCGGCGCCGGCGGCCTGATCCACCTCGGCCTCGGCTACGCCCGCGCCGAGGGGTTCGTGCCGAGCCTGTCCCGGCGCCGGCTGGACCGCGCCGCCAACGCCGCGCCGACCCCCGAGCTGGTCGCCGAGATCGGCCGGCTGGAGGAGGCCGCCGACCGGGACCGGGCCCCGCGCCGCCGGCTGTCGGAGCAGGAGCGCGTCCGGCACGCCAAGCTGGAGCGGATCGAGGCCGCGGGCATCGAGCCCTACCCGCTGGGGTTCGACCGCACCGGCCTGGCCGCCGGCCTGCGCGAGCGGTACGCCGGCCTCGCCCCCGACACCCGCACCGGGGAGACCGCCGCGATCGCCGGCCGGGTCATGCTCGAACGCGACCACGGCGGGCTGGTCTTCGCGACGCTGCGCGACGAGTCCGGCGACATCCAGGTGGTGCTGACCGTCGACGGGCTCGGCCCCGAGCCGCTGCGCCGCTGGAAGGCGCTGATCGACCTCGGCGACCAGGTCGGGGTGGCCGGCGAGGTCATGACGACCCGGACCGGCGAGCTGTCGGTGCTGGCGTCCGGGTGGAAGCTCACCGCCAAGTGCCTGCACCCGCTGCCGGACAAGCGGGCGGGGCTCGCCGACCCCGAGGCGCGCGTCCGGCACCGCGCCGTGGACCTGATCGTCAACGACGACTCCCGCCGGATGCTGCGGATGCGCGGCGACGCGGTCTGCGCCGTCCGGGACGTGCTGCGGGCGCGCGGCTACCTGGAGGTCGAGACGCCGGTCCTGCAGCCGATCCACGGCGGCGCGGCGGCGCGCCCGTTCACCACCCGGATCAACGCCTACAACATGCGGCTCTACCTGCGGATCGCGCCGGAGCTGTACCTGAAGCGGCTGCTGGTCGGCGGGCTCGGCAAGGTCTTCGAGATGGGCCGCGACTTCCGCAACGAGGGCGTGGACGCCACCCACAACCCCGAGTTCACGATGCTGGAGGCGTACGAGCCGTACGGCGACTACGACACCATGGCCGAGCTGACCCGCGAGCTGGTGCTGGCGGGGACCCGCGCCGCCCTGGGCACCACCGTGGTCGTCCGGGACGGTGTGGAGCACGACCTCGCCGAGCCGTGGAACCAGATCACCGTCCACGGCTCGGTGTCGCGGGCGCTGGGTGAGGAGGTCACCCCCGACACCCCGCGCCCGGAGGTCGTGCGGCACGCCGCCCGCGCGGGGCTCGAGGTCGAGCCCGAGTGGGGGCAGGGGCGGATCGTCCAGGAGCTGTACGAGGCGCTGGTCGAGGACGGCCTGACCGCCCCCACCTTCGTCCGCGACTACCCGGCCGAGACCTCCCCGCTCACCCGCCCCCACCGCAAGGACCCGCGGCTCGCCGAGAAGTGGGACCTGATCGTGTTCGGCATGGAGCTCGGCACCGCCTACTCCGAGCTGGTCGACCCGATCCTGCAGCGGGCGCGGCTCACCGAGCAGTCGCTGCTCGCGGCGGGCGGCGACGCCGAGGCGATGGAGCTGGACGAGGACTTCCTGCGCGCGCTGGAGTACGGGATGCCCCCGGCGGGCGGCATGGGCATGGGCGTCGACCGGCTGCTCATCGCGCTCACCGGCCGGTCCATCCGGGAGACGATCGCGTTCCCGCTGGTCAGGCCGGGCCGCTGAACCGGTTCCGGCGATCTCTCCCGGCGGTATGACGATTTCGGGACCGAGCGGGAAAAATGGGAGGGATTCCCGACGCGAGTGAGGACGGTCCGCGACGTGAGCGACATCCCCCGGCGTGCGGTCACCCGCACCGCCAAGCTGGCGAGCCTGCCCCTCGGCTTCGCCGGCCGCACCGCGCTCGGCCTGGGCAAGCGGACCCTCGGCAGGCCCGCCGAGGCGGTCGCGCTGGAGGTCCAGCGGCGCACCGCCGAGCAGCTGTTCACCGTGCTCGGCGAGCTCAAGGGCGGCGCGATGAAGGTCGGCCAGCTGCTGTCGATCTTCGAGGCGGGCCTGCCGGACGAGCTGGCGGCGCCGTTCCGCGCCAGCCTCACCCGGCTGCAGGAGGCGGCCCCGCCGATGCCCGCCGCGACCACGCACCGGGTGCTCGCCGAGGGGCTCGGCCCGGACTGGCGCGACCGGTTCGCCTCGTTCGACGACAGGCCCGCCGCGGCGGCGTCGATCGGACAGGTCCACAAGGCGGTCTGGGCGGACGGCCGGACGGTCGCGGTCAAGGTGCAGTACCCGGGCGCGGGCGCGGCGCTGATGAGCGACTTCAACCAGATCTCCCGGCTCAGCCGCCTGATCAACCCGCTGTTCCCCGGCGTCGAGGCCAAGCCGGTCATCGCCGACCTGCGGCGCCGGCTGGAGAAGGAGCTCGACTACACCGACGAGGCCGCCGCGCAGACGGCCTTCCACGACGCCTACGCCGGCGACCCGGACTTCGCCGTCCCGGCCGTGGTGGCGCAGTCGGGGAACGTGCTGGTCACCGAGTGGCTGGACGGCACCCCGCTGTCGAGGGTCATCGCGTCCGGGACCAAGGAGGAGCGCGACCGGGCCGGGGTGCTGCTGTTCCGCTTCCTGCTGTCCGGGCCGTCCCGCTGCGGGCTGATCCACATCGACCCGCACCCCGGCAACTTCCGGCTGCTGGCCGACGGGCGGCTCGGCGTCATGGACTTCGGCGGCGCCGCGCGCGTCTCGGACGAGCTGCTCTGGTCCCTCGGCCGGATGGTGGCGATCGGCACGGGCGGCGACCCGGAGGAGATGGTCGCCAACGCGGTCGAGGAGGGGTTCCTCGCGCCGGACGCCGACGTCGACCCCGAGCAGTTCGCCGACCTGGTCGTCCCGCACGCGACGCCGTTCACGCGGGAGACGTTCCAGTACACCCGCGAGTGGCTGCGCCGCGAGACCGGCCGCAGCCTCGCGATGGCCACGGACATGCGGCCCGGCAGCCTCGCGCGGCAGCTCCGGCTGCCGCCGCAGTACCTCGCCGTGTGGCGGGCGATGGCGGGCTGCGGCGGCGTGCTCTGCCAGCTGGAGGCCGAGGGCCGGTTCCGGGACGAGGCGCTGCGCTGGCTCCCCGGCTTCGCGGACGGCGGCCCCGGCGGCGGGAGCGCCCCGGGAGACGAGAGCGCCCCGCAGGACGACCCCGACCCGGAGGTCGAGGCCGCGTCCTGATCCGGGCGGGGGTCAGGAGGAGAGGGCCGTGCGCTCCTCCTGCTCGACCTGCTCGTTCCAGACGCGCTTGCCGGCCTGCCAGCCGTCCTCGTCGCGCCCGACGCGCCAGTAGCCGGAGATCGACATCAGGTCCATCGGGAGCGTCCGCTCGACCCGCAGGTAGCGCCGCAGCTCCTTGACGAACCCGGCCTCGCCGTGCACGAACGCCTGGACGCGGCCGTCCGGGAGGTCCAGCGCGCGGACGGCCTCGACCAGGGCGGCCCCCACGGGGCGGTCGCCGCGGTGCAGCCAGACGATCTTGGCGTCGCCGGGGGAGGACAGCTCCTGCTCCTCCGACGCGTCCTGGACCTCGACGAACACGTGCGCGGGCACGCCGGACGGGACGCGCTCCAGCGCCGCCGCGATGGCGGGCAGGGCGCTCTCGTCCCCGGCGAACAGGTGCCAGTCGGCGTCGGCGCTCGGCGCGTACTTGCCGCCCGGGCCCATGAAGTGGATCTCGTCGCCGGGCCGGGCGGCGTCCGCCCACGGCCCGGCCAGGCCGTCCTCGCCGTGGACCACGAAGTCGATGGCGAGCTCGCGGGCGTCCGCGTCCCAGGAGCGGACCGTGTAGGTGCGCGTGGTCGGCCACTGGTCGCGCGGGAACTCGGCCCGGATGCGCTCCAGGTCGAACGGCTCGGGGTAGGCGACGCCCGGCCGCCCGAACAGCAGCTTGACGTAGTGGTCGGTGTACTCGCCCGCCTCGAACTCCGCGAGGCCGTCCCCGCCGAGGACGACCCGGACCATGTGCGGGGTGAGCCGCTCGGTGCGCAGCACGACGCCTCGGTGCGTCCTGCGTCCGCCCCTGCGCTCGCGCTCCGCCGCCCTCGGTTCGGTTGCCATGTACGTCCTCCGCTGTCGATGTCCTGTTAGGCAAGCCTAATCCACCGGGTGCCGCGAGCATCCCGGTCCGTCTGATATTTTACGGATGAAACACTTGTAAATGTTTGGGGGAGTATGCCGGGAGGGACGATGAGGGGGACGGTCTCGCCGCGCCTGGGGGTATCGGTCCGCCCGCTGCCGCTGCGGGGCGTGCTGGCGCTCGGGCGCCGCTCGGACATCTGGTACAAACCCGCGCTGAGCGCGGTGATCGCCTCGGCCGTCCCCGACCTGGCGCTGCTCGCGGCGGGCCGCCTCGACCTCGCCCTCTACACCTCCGCGGGCTCACTCGTCGCGCTGTACGCGCACGGACGCCCGTACGCGGCCCGCGCTCGCACGCTCGCCCGGGTCGCGCTGCTGATGCTGGCGAGCCTCGCGGTGGCGCTGGGCACCGCAGCGCTGACCGGGGACGTGGCGGTCCGCGTCGCCGTCGCGGCCCTGCTCGCCGCCGGGCACAAGCTGGTCTGCGACGCCACCCGGATCGGCCCGCCCGGCAACGTGATCTTCACCTTCGTCGCGTCCGGCTGCGCGTTCGTCCCGCAGCGGCTCGCCGACGTGCCCGGCCACCTCGCGCTGGCCCTGGCCGGAGCCGCGATCTCCTGGCTGGTGTGCATGGCCCCCGCCCTCGTCCGCCCGGACGGCCCGGAGCGCCTGGCCGTCGCCAGGGCCCTGGAAGCCGTCGCCCGCGTCCCGCAAGCCGCCGTGCGGACGCCGGACGGCACCGCGCGGCCAGAGGACGACGATCCGGCGGTGCGGCGTGCGCGGCATGACGCGGCGGCCGCGATCAACGCCGCCTGGCACACGCTGCTCCTCGTCCCGCCGCGGGCGGCCGGGCGGCGCGTTCCCCTGGAGCGGCTGGTGGCGCGGGCCGAGTCGGTGCTCGGCGGCGCGTCC
>NZ_QURH01000929.1 GCF_003428695.1 Actinomadura logoneensis | reverse complement strand
GGCCGCAGCCGCCGCCCCCGACCCCTCCGCCGCCGCGCGGCCCGCCGACGAGCTCCAGCGCACCCGGTACGCGCAGCCCGCCGCGTTCGTCACCGGCTACGCGCTCGCCCGGCTCTGGGAGGCACACGGCGTCCGGCCGGACGCGCTGATCGGGTACAGCCTCGGCGAGTACGTCGCCGCGTGCCTCGCCGGGGTCTTCACCCTGCCCGACGCGCTGGGCCTGGTCGCGCGGCGGGCGCGGCTGATCGACGCGCTGCCGCCCGGCGCGATGCTGGCCGTCCCGATGGCCGAGGCGGACGTCGCCCGGTACCTCACCCCGGACGTCCGGGTGGCCGCCGTGAACGGCCCGACCCTGTGCGTCCTCGGCGGCCCGGCGGACGAGGTCGCCGAGGTCGCGACGCGGCTCGCCGAGGCGGGCGTCGCGCACCGGCGGCTGCCGACCGCGCAGGCGTTCCACACCCCGATGATGGCCCCGGTCCTGGACGCGTTCGTCGAGCTCGTGGCCGAGGTGCCGCGCCGTCCGCCCGAGATCCCGTACGTCTCGAACGTCACCGGGACGTGGGTCACCGGCGACCAGGCGACCGATCCGGCGTTCTGGGGCGCGCACCTGCTCCGGCCGGTCCGGTTCGCGGACGGGCTCGCCGCGCTCGACCCGTCCGGCGGCCGGGTGCTGGTCGAACTCGGTCCGGGGCAGTCCCTCGGCAGCCTCGCCACGCAGGTGAGCCCCGGCGCGGAACCGGCGGTGCCGAGCCTGCCGGGCGCCTTCGACGACGCCACCGAGGAGCGGCACTTCGCGTCCGCCGTCGGCCGCGTGTGGCTGCTGGGCGCCGATCCCGACGACCCGGCCCCCGAGGGCCGGAGGCCCCGGCGGGTGTCGCTGCCGACCTATCCGTTCCAGCGCCGCAGGCACTGGGCGGCCGTGACCGGCGCAACGCGGACCTCGGCTTCGGCTCCCGAGGCCGCCAGAAAGACCGATGTGGCGGACTTCTTCCAGGTCCCGTCCTGGCGGACGCTGCCCCCGCGTCCGGCCCGCACGCCGTCCGCCGGAGAGCACTGGCTGCTCCTCGCGGACGACACCGGAGTCGGCGCGGCGCTGGCCGACGCCCTCGCGGACTCCGCCGCCTCGGTGACCACCGTGACCCGCGAGGACGCGCCGGACTTCGCCGAGCTGCTGGCCGCGCTCCGCCGCGACGGCCGCCGTCCCGACCGGATCGTCCACCTCTGGATGCTTGGCCTCACCCCCGACGCGGACGAGGCGGACGCCACCGCGCGCGGATTCGGCAGCCTGCTGGCGCTCGGCCGCGCCCTCGCCGCCGAGCCGGTCGGCGACCCCGGCGGCGAGCCGAATGGCGACCCCGGCGGCCGACCGGGCGGCGAGCCGTTCAGCGAGCCGGGAGGCGGATCGATCGACATCACCGTCGTCACCGACGAGCTGCATGTCGTCGCGGGCACCGAGACCGGGACGCCGCTGACCGCGACCGTCCTCGGCGTCTGCCGGGTGCTGCCGCTGGAGCACCCGCACCTGACCTGCCGCAACGTGGACGTGTCGCTGTCGTCCGCCACCCCCGGCAGGACCGCCGACGAGCTCCTGCGCGAACTGTCCGACCGCGCCGGACCGGCCGTCGTCGCCCTGCGCGGGCGGCGGCGGTTCACCACCGGCCACCAGCCCGTCCGGCTGGACCCGCCGGGCGACGTCCCACGCGGTCGGAACTACCTGATCACCGGCGGCCTCGGCGGGGTCGGCCTCGCCGTCGCCCGCGAACTGGCCCGGACGGAGGGCGCGGGGCTGGCACTGGTCTCCCGCACCGGCCCGCCGTCCGACGAGCGGGACCCGCGCGCCCGCGCGGTCCGCGAGCTGGAGCGGCTGGGCGCGCGCGTGGTCGTCCTCGCCGCCGACGTCACCGACTCCGGGCGACTGCGCGAGGCGGGGGAGCGGGCCGTCGCCGAACTCGGGCCGGTGCACGCGGTCGTGCACGCGGCCGGTGTCGCGGGCGGCGGGCTCGTCCAGCTCCGCGATCCGGCCGACGCGGACCGGGTGCTCGCGCCGAAGGTGCGCGGCGGCCTCGCCGTCACCGCCATGGCCGAGCACATCGGCGCGGCGTCCGTGGTCCTGTGCTCCTCCACCCTCGCCCTCACCGGCGCGGTCGGCCAGGCGGACTACGCGGCGGCCAACGCCTTCCTCGACGCCCTCGCCCAGCACGCCGCCGTCAGGGACGGCGGGCCGGAGATCGTGTCCGTCAACTGGGACGCCTGGCAGGACGCCGGCATGGCCCACCGCCACCTCGCCGGCGGCGAGCCGGGCGGCGGCGAGCCGGAGCCCGGCCCCGCAACACACGTGGACCATCCGCTGCTGCGCGCCCGCACCGAGCACGACGACGCCCGCACCGTCTACGACGCGTCCGTCGGGAGCACGTCGTCCTGGCTGGTGGACGAGCACCGGATGCTCGGCGACCCCGTCGTCCCGGGCACCGGCCACCTCGAACTGGCCCGCGCCGCCTTCGCCGACCTCACCGGCGCGGAGCGGGTCGAGCTGACCGACTTCCGGTTCGCGACCCCGGTCGTCCTCGGGCCGGACGGCGAGCGCGAGCTGCGCGTGGTCCTCGACCGGACCGGGACGGCGTCCGCGCGCGTCACCGTCGTCGGCCCGCTGCCGGGGGACGCCGCGTCCCGCTGGCAGGTCCACGCGGTCGGCGAGATCGCCGCGCTCGACACCGCCCCGCCGCCGGACCGTCCGATCGCCGAGCTGACCGGCCGGATGCGCGACCTCGGCCTGCCCGGTCACACCGACCTGATGTCCTTCGGCGGACGCTCCCGCTGCCTGCGCCGCGTCTGGGAGGGCGACCGCGAGGCCCTGGCCGAGCTGGTCCTCCCCGACCCCTTCCTGGACGACCTCCACCGGCTGCACCTGCACCCGTCGCTGCTCGACCTCGCCGCCGGGTTCGTCGGGACGCGGCTCGCCGAGACCTTCCGCATCCCGATCTCCTACGGACGGCTCCGGCTCCACCGCCCCCTCACCCGCCGCGTGTTCAGCCACCACCGGTACGCGGCCGACGACCGTCCGGAGAACGAGACCCGCACGGCCGACATCACCCTCCACGACGAGGACGGCCGGGTCCTGGTGGAGATCGGCGACTTCGTCCTCAAGCGCGTGGCGGACCTGCGCAAGACCCTCGACTCCGCCCGCGGCGGGGCCGGCGCGGACGGCGCGTTCCTCGAGTACCGCCCATCCGCCCGCGAGGAGCAAAGGCCCACCGCCTCCGGCGAGAAACGGACCATCGCCACCCCCGGCCCGCTCGCCGCGCACCTCGCCACCGGACTCAGGCCGGCCGAGGGAGCGGACGCGCTGCGCCGCCTCCTCGCCGCGCGGATCGGCCCGCAGGTGGCGGTCGCCACGCGGGACCTCGACGCGATCGCCGCCGACATCGCCGCCTCCGCCCTCACCCCGGACGGCACGCCCCGTGGGGCGGGCGAGGACGACGCGGCGGACGCCGCCGGGCGGCCCGCGCCGCATCCCCGGCCGCCGCTGCGCACCCCCTACCGTCCGCCCGCCGACCCGCTCCAGGAGAAGCTCGCCGCGCTCTGGCAGGACCTCCTCGGCATCGACCGGATCGGCGTGGACGACGTGTTCTTCGAGCTCGGCGGCCACTCGCTGCTCGGCCTGGAGATGGTCAACCGGATCGGCCGCGACCTCGGCCTGGCCGTTCCGCTCGGCGCGCTGTTCGAGGCCCGCACGGTGGCCCGGCTCGCCGACCTGCTGCACCGCGAGGCGGCGCCCGCCGCCGAGCACGAGACCCGGGAGGGATGATGGGGTTCACGACGGTCGGCGTGGTGGGCGCCGGCGTGATGGGGACCGGGCTGGCACAGGCCGTCGCCCAGGCCGGGATCGGCGTCGTCCTGGTGGACACCGGCGACGACGTCCTGGACCGCGCCCGGCGGCGGATCGACGAGGGGCTGCGCCTGCACCGCCTGCTCGCCCGCAGCCGCGGCGAGGACGGCCCCGCGCCCGACCGCGCGGAGGTCCAGAGGCGTATCGAGTACACGATCGACCTCGGCGCCCTCGCCCGCGCCGACTTCGTGGTGGAGAACATCACCGAGGACGTCGATCTGAAGCGTCCCGTGTACGAGCGGATGGACGAGGTGTGCCCGCCGGGGACCGTGTTCGCCGCGAACACCTCGGTCATCCCGATCACCGCGATCGGCGCGATGACGGGCCGTCCGGACGCGGTGCTCGGCATGCACTTCATGAACCCCGTCCCGATGCGCCCGATGGTCGAGGTCATCCGCGGCCACCACACCTCGGAGGCGACCGTCGAACGGGGCCGGGCCCTGCTGGACGCGCTCGGCAAGGAGGCCGTCGTGGTGGCCGACTCGCCCGGGTTCGTCACCAACCGGGTGCTGATGCTGACCGTCAACGAGGCGGCGTTCCTCGTCCAGGAGGGCGTGGCGGACGCCGCGCAGGTGGACCGGCTGTTCCGGGAGTGCTTCGGGCACCGGATGGGACCGCTGGAGACCGCCGACCTCATCGGCCTCGACACGATCCTGGCGTCCGTCGAGGGGCTGCACACGGCGTTCGCCGACAGCAAGTACCGGCCCTGCCCGCTGCTGCGCCGGATGGTGGCCGCCGGGCTGCTCGGCCGCAAGAGCGGCCGCGGCTTCCACGTCTACGACCACGCGAAGTGAGGAACGATGGACGACGTCCGACCCCGAGTCCGCGAGTTCCTGGCCCGGTACATCCGGGGCTGGGAGGTCGCCGACGACGAGGACATCTTCGCCGCCGGGCACGTCAACTCCCTGTTCATCATGCAGCTCGTGCTGTTCGTCGAGAACGAGCTCGGCCGCGAGGTGCGCGACGAGGACCTGGTGCTGGCGAACTTCAGCAGCGTGGACGCGATCGCCGCGCTCGTCGCCGGACGCCCGGAGGCGGTCGGCGGATGACCGCGGACCCGCGCACGTCCACCCCGCCGACGCCCGACGGCGCCGCCGACCCGCGCACGTACGCCTCGCACGCGCCCGTGGGCGCCGACGACGGACTCACCGAGGCGCAGCGGACGGTCCGGGCGGAGTTCGCGGCGTTCGCCGACGAGCACCTGGTGCCGCACGCCGACCGCTGGGACCGCGACGAGCACCTGCCGCGCGAGGTCGTCGACCAGGTCGCGAAGGCCGGGCACCTCGGCGCGGCGGTCCCCGCCCGGTACGGCGGCACCGGCCTGGACGCCGTCGCCCTCGGGCTGCTGCACGGCGAGACCGGCCGCGCCTGCTCGTCGGTCCGCAGCCTGCTCACCGTGCACAGCATGGTCGCGCACGCCCTCGTCCGCTGGGGGAGCGCCGACCAGCGGAGGCACTGGCTGCCCCGGCTGGCGGACGGCACCGCGCTCGGCGCGTTCGCGGTCACCGAGCCCGACGCGGGCAGCGACCTCGGGTCCGTCGCCACGTCCGCGCGCGCCGACGACCGCGGCGGCGGCTACGTCCTGACCGGGTGCAAGCACTGGATCACCTTCGGGCAGTACGCCGACGTGTTCCTCGTCCTCGCCCGCCTGGACGCAGGAGGCCACGCGGCGTTCCTGGTCGAGCGCGACCGGCCCGGCCTGGACGTCGAACCCATGACCGGCGCGCTCGGCACCCGCGCGTCCATGCTGGCCCGCGTCCACCTGAACGGCTGCCGCGTCCCCGCGGACCACCTCGTCGGACGGCCCGGCTTCGGCCTGTCCGCCGTCGTCGCGACCGCCCTCGAACTCGGCCGGTACAGCGTCGCCTGGGGCTGCGCCGGACTCGCCGAGGCGTGCCTGCGCGCCTGCCTCGCGCACGCCGACCGGCGGCACCAGTTCGGCGGGCGGCTGCGCGGGCACCAGCTCGTCCAGCGGATGCTCGCCGACATGGCCACCGGCGCGACCGCCGCGCGGCTGCTGTGCCTGCGCGCCGGACGGCTCCGCGAGGCGGGCGACCCGGCCTCGGTGCACGCCACCTGGATGGCCAAGTACTTCGCGTCCACGGCCGCCTCCCGCGCCGCCGGGGACGCCGTCCAGATCCACGGCGCGCGCGGCGTCGGCCCGGACGCTCCCGTGCAGCGGTACCTGCGCGACGCCCGGGTCATGGAGATCATCGAGGGCAGCACCCAGCTGCAGCAGATCGTCCTCGCCGACGCCGCCTACCAGCTCTTCCCACCCGAGACCGAGAGGACGAACGGATGACCGCCGACCCGGCGAGCCCGGTCCGCACGCTGAAGTGCGTCGTCTGGGACCTGGACGACACCCTGTGGGAGGGGGTGCTGCTGGAGGGCGGCGGCGCGCGGCTGCGGCCGGGCGTCACCGAGGTGCTGCGCGCGCTGGACGAGCGCGGCATCCTGCACTCGGTCGCCAGCCGCAACGACCCGGACGCCGCGCTGGACGCCCTGCGGCGGCTCGGCGTCGCCGACTACTTCCTGCACCCGCAGATCGGGTGGGGCGCCAAGTCCACGTCCGTCGAGGCCGTCGCCAAGGCCCTGAACATCGGCCTGGACGCGATCGCGTTCGTGGACGATGACGCGTTCGAGCGGGAGGAGGTCGGCTTCCGGCTGCCGCAGGTGCGCTGCATCGACGCGGCGGAGGCGGCGGACCTCGCGGGCCGCCCCGAGTTCACCCCCGAGGTGGTCACCGCCGACGCCCGCCGCCGCCGGCTGATGTACCGGGCCGAGTCGCAGCGGCAGGCCGTCCAGGAGCGGTTCGACGGCCCGGCCGAGGAGTTCCTCGCGACCCTGGACATGCGGCTGGTCATCGCCGAGGCGGGCCCGGACGACCTGCGCCGCGCCGAGGAGCTGACCGTCCGCACCCACCAGCTGAACACCACCGGCCGCACCTACTCCATGGCCGAGCTGGACGCCTTCCGCGGCTCGCCGGACCACCGCCTCTACGTCATGCGGCTGGAGGACCGGTTCGGCCCCTACGGCACGATCGGCCTCACCCTGCTGGAGCAGGACGGCGCGGACTGGACGATCCGGCTGCTGCTGATGTCGTGCCGGGTGATGTCGCGCGGCGTCGGCGGCGTCGTCATCACGTTCCTGCGCCGCCTGGCCCGCGACGCCGGGGCCCGGCTGCTCGCCGAGTTCGTCCCGAACGGACGCAACCGCATGATGTACGTGACCTACCGCTTCCACGGGTTCAGCGAGACCGCGCGGGACGGCGAGACCCGGCTCCTGGAGTGCGACCTGTCGGACGTCCCGCCGTACCCGGACCACCTCCGGGTCGACACCCCCGGCGGCCGGTGATGCCGGACGGACGGCGGACGGCCCCGCACGCACCCGACGGCGACCGGCGCGAGGATCTCGCCGAAGACCGGAGCGGGGAACGGAACGGGGTGTGGACGGAGCGGGCGCGCGGCGTCGGCTCCACGGTCGGCCTCGTCGTCCGCCGCCCGCGCCCGGACGCGGCCGTCCGGCTGGTGTGCTTCCCGCACGCGGGCGGCGGCGCGGCGGCCTACGCGGACTGGCCGGACGCGCTCGGCCCGGACGTCGAGGTCCGCGCCGTCCAGCTCCCCGGCCGGGAGGCCCGCATCGGCCTGCCGCCCTTCCACGACGCCGAGGCGCTGGCCGCCGCGC
>NZ_QURH01000928.1 GCF_003428695.1 Actinomadura logoneensis | reverse complement strand
CGGCGCGGCCACCGGCGACCTCGGCACGGCGACCGGACACCTCGGCGCCACCACCGGACGCCGCGGCGCGCGGACCGGTCGCCGCCGCGCGCGGACCGGTCGCCGCCGCGACGAGCGCCTCGAACAGGCGCGGATCGTCGTCCTCCTCCGGGTGCCACTGCACGCCGAGCCCGAACCGGTGGCCCCGGAGCTCGACGGCCTCCACGACCCCGTCGTCCGCCCAGGCGACGGCCGCCAGTTCCTCGCCGAGCCGGTCCACCGCCTGGTGGTGGTAGGTGGGGACGTCCGCGTCGCCGCCGAGAAGCCGTCCGGTCGCGCTCGCGGGGTCGAACCGGACCCGGTGCCGCCCGATCACGCCGGACGCGGGCGCGTGGTCCCGGTGGCCGACGGTCTCGGGAAGGTGCTGGACGAGCCCGCCGCCGCACGCCACGTTGAGCAGCTGCATGCCCCGGCAGATCGCGAGGAACGGCAGGCCGGCCGCCATCACCGCGCGCATCAGCGCCAGCTCGAACCCGTCGCGGCGCGGTTGCGCCGGGCCGGTCGCGGGGTGCCGGGCCGCCCCGTACAGGCCGGGCTCGACGTCCGCGCCGCCCGCGAACACGATCCCGTCCAGGCCGCGCACCATGGCCCGGACGCCGCGCGGGTCGCCGGTCGGCGGCAGCAGCACCGCCACGCCGCCCACCCGCTCGACCGCCCGCGGGTAGGACGTGCCCAGAACCGCCGCCTCGCGCTCCCACACCGCCCAGCGAGCCGACTCGAGGTACGTCGTGATCCCGATCAGCGGCGGCTCCGCCCGGCCCCCCGCCGACCCTCCGCCCCGTTCCGCTCCGCCGACCTCTGGCGCTCCGTCGCCCATGCGCGACTCCCCCTCCGCCCGCCCGGACGCCGGCGCCCTCCCGGCGTCGCGTGATCTTCCTCTTCCGCGACGCCATGATGCTGCATACCGGACGCGCCCGGCTCGGAAAACCTCCTACCGGGGTGGAGAATCGCGCACCGCCGCGCCGCACCGGCCCTCCGCGGTCGAGCCGCACGGGCGCCCCGGCGCCTGCGGCATTTCCGCGGCGAAGCGACCGCAATACCGATCAGTATCTATCTCCGAAATGACCAATGGCCGATCACCGAAAATAAGAACACGACTACCCTTCGGCATACTGCACGGTAGTTGACAGGTAAGGGTTGAGAATCCACCGCCGCCGATGAGAGAATCCCCGGAAGTCGGACAACGCCGAGGGCGCCGGAAGCGCCGGAGAACATCGGCGTCGACGAACAATTGCCTTGGGGGCGAGCCCGGTAAATGTCCCTGGAACCCCGCATCCTCAAAGAGAGTTTCCGCCGCCTCGAATCGCACGGCGTCCCCGCGGTCGCCTATTTCTACGGGCGGCTGTTCACCGAGAATCCGCGGCTGCGCACGCTTTTCCCGCCGGCCATGGACCTCCAGCGCGACCGGCTGCTCCACGCGCTCACCGAACTCGTGGGCGGCCTGGACGACCCCGCGTCCGTGCGGCCCTACCTCGAGCACCTCGGCCGGAGCCACCGCAAGTTCGGCGTCCGGCCCGAGCACTACCCGGCGCTGCGGTCGGCGCTGCTGGCGACGCTGCGCCGGTTCGCCGGCGCCGACTGGACGTTCGAGGCCGAGGCGGCGTGGGCGGCGGCCTTCGACACCGCCGCCGCGACCATGGTCGCCGCCGCCGAGCGGGACGCCGCCCACGCCCCGCCCTGGTGGGTCGCCGAGGTCGTCGAGCACGAGCGCCGCACCCGCGACGTCGCCGTCCTCACGCTCCGGCCGGGCCGGCCCCTGGAGTTCGCGCCGGGCCAGCACCTCACGGTCCAGACCGCGCGCTGGCCGCGGGTCTGGAGGCCCTACTCGATCGCGAACGCGCCGCGCCCGGACGGGCTGCTGCGGCTGCACGTGCGGGCCGTCCCGGGCGGCTGGGTCAGCGGCGCGCTGGTCCGGCACACCGGAGTCGGCGACACCTTACTTCTCGGGCCCGCGCTCGGCGGCATGACGCCGCCGGAGGACGCCGACCGAGACCTGCTGCTCGTCGCGGGCGGCACCGGCCTCGCGCCGCTGCGGGCGATCATCGAGCACGCCGCTTCCACCGGACGGCACCGCCGGGCGCACCTGCTCGTCGCCGCCCGCACCGCCGACGACCTGTACGACCTTCCCGGCCTGCGGCTGCTCGAGGCGTCGTGCCCGTGGCTGCGGGTCGTCCCCGTCCTGTCGGACGACCCTGGCCGCCCGGACGACCCTGGCGGCCCGGACGGCGGCCGTCCCCGCGGCGCCGCCGTCACCGAGGCCCTGGAACGGCTCGGCGGCGACTGGACCGGGCACGAGGTCTACCTCGCCGGACCGGCGGGCATGGTCCGCACCACGGCCGCCAAACTCCGAGACCTCGGCGTCGCGCCGGAACGGATCCACCACGAGCTGCGGGAGGCCGAGCGGCAGGAGGAGGACCTCACCCTCAGCCGCGCCCGCGGGCGCGAGGCGGCGCGCGGGCCCGGCCGCGGCCTCACCACGGGATGCCCGGTCGCGTCCGCCACCGCACCGTCACCCGACCTCCCAGCCCCCGAACCAGGGCCCAAGCTTGACCTCGAAGCCGCCCCGCCTATCGATCCGGACACCGATCCCGGTCCCGCGCCGGAAGCGGAACCGGACACGGAACCGGACGCCGAATCGAACACGGAACCGGAGCTGGAACTGGAGCCGGAACCCGCGGGCGTCGGGCGCGCCTTCGGAAGCGCGTGACCGGAAGCGCGTGACCGGAACGCGCGCCGGCTCGCCGAGCCCAGGGCGGGAACGCCCGAGGCCCGGCGGTGAAGGGTCAGCGCAGGGTCACCACCCGGCCCGCGCCCGCAGGAACTCCGACGTCGTCACGTCCGCCGGGTAGAACGACTCGATCGCGAGCTCGGCGACCGTGATGTCCACCGGCGTGCCGAACGTGGCGATGGTGCTGAAGAACGACAGCTCGGTGCCCTCCGCCCGGATCCGCAGCGGGACGAACACCTCGTGGCCGGTGGACGGCGCGGCCGCCTCCTCCAGCGGGTCCGAGCCGGGGAAGTCGCGCAGCTCCTTGTAGAGCCGCTCCAGCGCCGGGTCGGCCGTGAGGGCGACGTGCCGCCGCACACGGTCCACCATGTGCGCCCGCCACTCGCCCAGATTGATGATGTTCCGGGCGACGCCGTCGGGGTGCATGCTCAGCCGCAGGACGTTCAGCGGCGGCTCCAGCAGGTGCGGCGGCGCCAGGTCGGTGAAGATCGACGCCGCCTCGTTGGCGTCCACCAGGTTCCAGAAGCGGTCCACGACCACCGCCGGATACGGCTGGTGCCCCTCCAGCACCTGGCGCAGCGCGCCGCGCACCGCGTCCATCCGGGGTTCCTCGATCGGGGTCTCGGCGTACATCGGGGCGAATCCGGCCGCGACGAGCAGCAGGTTCCGGTCGCGCAGCGGCACGTCCAGGTGCTCGGCGAGGCGCAGCACCATGTCCCGGCTGGGGGCCGATCGGCCGGTCTCGACGAAGCTCAGGTGCCGGGTCGACACGTCCGCCTCCGATGCCAGCTCCAGTTGACTGAGTCTGCGCCGCTGGCGCCAGGCGCGTAGCTGCTCGCCGATCGGGCGGACGTCGCCGAGGGAGGAGGTGGGAACGGTGGACTCGGAGTAAGCGGTGGTCGTCATCACGCCGCAGACGTTACCGATCTTCATGTCACGAAGACGATGACGTGGGGGGTAATGGGTGTTCCCTGGCCGGGCGGATTCTTCGCGCGCCTGTTCGGCTTCCTTGGGACGCCCGTGACGCTCCGCGTGCCAGGCTCCCCGGAAAGGAATCCGGACGGACCCCCGGGAGGACCAGTGGTCGACCACGCGCTCGTCATCGGCACCCGAAAGGGCATGGTCGTCGCCCGCCCCCGCGCCGGCGGGGACGCGTGGGACGCCGATCCGCTGCTGTTCCCCACCTCCCCGGTGCCCGCCGTCGCCGCCGACCCGCGCACCGGGCGCCTGCTCGCGGCCGTCGAGAGCCCGTTCTGGGGCGTGTCCATCGCCGTCTCCGACGACCTCGGACGCACCTGGACCGAGCCCGCCCGCGAGGCCGAGACCGCTCCGGTCGCCTTCCCCGAGCACACCGGCGCCGCGCTCCGCTCGATCTGGCAGCTGCGCCACTCCCCCACCGAACCGGACGTGGTCTACGCGGGGACCGAGCCCGCCGCGCTGTTCCGCTCCGAGGACGGCGGTCTGACGTTCCGGCTGGTCGAGGGGCTGTGGAACCATCCGCACCGCCCGTTCTGGAAGCCGGGCGCGGGCGGCCAGTGCCTGCACACCGTCCTGCCCGACCCGGCGGACCCCGCCACCGTGACCGTCGCGATCTCCGCCGCGGGCGTCTACCGCAGCACCGACGGCGGGACGACGTGGGAGCCCCGCAACCACGGCATCACCGCGAAGTTCCTGCCCGACCCGCCGCCCGAGTACGGCCAGTGCGTGCACAAGGTCGACCTGCACCCGAGCCGTCCGGAGCGGATGTTCCTCCAGCACCACGGCGGCGTCTACCGCAGCGACGACGCCGGAGCCGCCTGGGCCCGCGTGGACGCCGGGCTGCCCGCCGACTTCGGCTTCCCGCTCGTCGTCCACCCGCACCGTCCGGACACGCTCTACGTCCTGCCGCTGAACGCCGACTCCGACCGCTCGCCCGCCGGACACCGGTACCAGGTGCACCGCTCGGACGACGCGGGCGAGAGCTGGCGGGCGTTCGACAAGGGCCTGCCCGAGGGCCCGTGCCACGCCTCGGTCCTGCGGGACGCCATGTGCGCCGACACCCTCGACCCGGCGGGGATCTACTTCGGCACCCGCGACGGCTGCGTCTACGCGTCCCGCGACGACGGCGAGACCTGGACCGAGGTCGCGCGGCACCTGCCGGACGTCCTGTGCGTGCGCGCGGTGACGAGGTGAACGTGACCGTGCGGCTGCCCGGGTCGCTGCGCGACCTCGCGGGCGCGCCCGCCGCCCTCCCCCTCGACCTGCCCCCGGACGCGACCGTCGGCGACGCCCTGGCCGCGCTGGACGCGGCGCTGCCGGCGGTCGGACGGCGCGTCCGGGACGAGACCGGGGCGCTGCGCCCGCACGTGAACGTGTTCGTCGGCGCCGACAACATCCGCGACCTGGCGTCGCTCGCCACCCCGCTGCGGGCCGGAACCGATCTGCACGTCCTGCCCGCCGTCTCCGGCGGCTGACGCCTTTACGCTGTAGATCCGTTTTGGGGTGGTCCCCGCAGGCGTCACGTCCGTCCCGATGTGACGGTCCTGTCGCTGATGCCGCAGACTGTGCGGGACGTCGCGTTCAGGAGGGGTCGGTATCGCATGTCCGAGCTGAAGGTGCTGGGCGCCTGCCCGTTGGACTGCCCGGACGGATGCTCGTGGGTGGTGACCGTCCGGGACGGGGAGGCGGTCGGGCTGCGCGGCAACCCGCACCACCCCTACACGCGCGGCGCCCTGTGCACCAAGGTGAACCGGTGGCTGGAGCGGGCCGGGCAGGACGACCGGATCCTGCACCCGCTGCGCCGGGTCGGGGCCAAGGGCGAGGGCCGGTTCGAGCGGATCTCGTGGGACGAGGCGCTGGACGAGATCGCCGCCCGGCTCGGCACGATCGTCGAGCGGCACGGCGGGGAGTCGGTCTGGCCGTACTGGGGCATGGGCACGCTCGGCTACGTCCAGGGCCTGGAGGGCCAGGCGGGACGGCGGTTCTTCAACACCCTCGGGGCGTCGGCGCACCGGGCGGACCTGTGCTCGGCGGCGGGCAACGCGGGCCAGGAGCTGGTCATGGGCTCGGCGGGCGGCATCGACCCGGAGGACCTGGCGCACGCCCGGCTGATCATCCTGTGGGGGACGAACACGCTGACCAGCGGCCACCACATGTGGACGTTCGTGCAGGCGGCCCGGCGCGAGGGCGCGCACGTGGTCGCGATCGACCCGGTGGCGACGCGGACGGCGAAGCAGGCCGACGAGCACCTGGCCCCGATCCCGGGGACGGACGCGGCGCTGGCGCTGGCCCTGATGCACGTGATCGTCCGTCTCGGCGCCCAGGACGAGGAGTTCCTGCGGGACCACACGCTGGGCTGGGAGGAGTTCCGGGAGCGCGTCGAGCGGTTCACCCCCGAGGTCGCCGCGTCGATCACCGGGCTCCCGGCGGAGCGGATCACCGCGCTCGGCGAGCGGATCGCGCGGACGCGTCCGACCGCGATCCGGGCCACGCAGGGCCTGCAGCGGCACGGCGGCGGCGGGTCGGCGCTGCGGACGCTGGCGTGCCTTCCCGGCGTCACCGGCGACTGGCGGCTGCGCGGCGGCGGGCTGACGTACTCCACGTCCGGGCACGTGCCGCTGAACCGGGAGGCGCTGTTCCGCGACGACCTGCGCCCCGGGCCGGTGCGGCGGCTGTCGATGTCGCGGCTGGCGGAGGGGCTGCTGGAGCTGGACGACCCGCCGGTCAAGGCGCTGTTCGTGATCGCGGCGAACCCGGCGGCGAGCACCCCGGACCAGAACCGGGTGCGGGAGGGCCTGCTGCGGGACGACCTGTTCACGGTCGTCCTGGAGCAGTTCCCGACCGACACCGCCGCGTACGCCGACATCGTCCTGCCCGCCACCATGCAGCACGAGCACGCCGACCTGCACGACGGCTACGGCCACCTGTACCTGGCGTGGAACGAGCCCGCGGTCGCGCCGCCGGGCGAGTGCCTGCCGACGACCGAGACGTTCCGGCGGCTCGCGCGGCGGATGGGCCTGACCGACCCGGCGCTGTACGAGTCGGACGAGGAGCTGGCCGAGCAGGCGCTGTCCGGCGGCCACCCGTACCTGACCGGGATCACGCTGGACCGGCTGAAGAAGGAGGGGTTCGTCCGGCTGGCCGTCCCCGCCCCCTTCATCCCCTATGCGGACGGGTTCCCGACCCCGTCGGGGCGGCTGGAGTTCCGGTCGGAGACCGCGGCGGCGCTCGGGCACGACCCGCTCGCCGGGTACGTGCCGTCCGTGGAGGGCGCCGACGCCGGGCTCGCCGCGCGGTTCCCGCTGATCCTGATCTCCGCGGCCTCGCACTTCTTCCTCAACAGCATGTTCGGGGAGAACCCGGAGCTGCGGAGGCGCGCGGGCGGCGGCCCGGTGGTGCGGCTGCACCCGGACGAGGCGTCCGCGCGGGGCCTGGCGGACGGCGACCGGGTGCGGGTGCGCAACGACCGCGGCGCGTTCGAGGCGGTCGTCGCGGTGACCGACGAGGTCAGGCCGGGTGTCGCGGCGACGACCAAGGGGCACTGGCCGCGGCTGTCGGGCGGCGCGAACGCCAACGCCGTGGTCGCCGAGCGGGCCACCGACCTCGGCGCGGGACCGGTGTTCCACGACACCCGCGTGGAGATCGAGCGGCTGCCGCTACGCTGACCGCCATGATCGACGCACGGGCGTTGCTGGAGCGGGCGCGGCGGTACGACCGGACGGGTCGCGCCGACGAGGCGGTCGCCGCCTACGCGGAGGCCGCCGCGGTCCTGGAGGAGCGGCGCGACCTGCCGTCGGCGGTGCTGGCGCGCGCCCGGCAGG
>NZ_QURH01000930.1 GCF_003428695.1 Actinomadura logoneensis | reverse complement strand
GGCCTGCGGCGGCGGGGACGGCGGCGGGAGCCGCGGTGGCGGGAAGGCCGCGGCGCTGCCCGCGGCGACCGGCAAGGACGATCTGCGCGGCGCGTGCCCGGCGACGGTCACGCTCCAGATGAACTGGTATCCGCAGGCCGAGCACGGCGGGCTGTACCACCTGCTCGGGCCGTCCCCGAAGGTGGACGCCGACCACAAGACGCTCACCGCCCCGCTGACGGTGGACGGGCACGACACCGGAGTGCGGTTCCAGATCCGCTCGGGCGGACCGGTGACGGGGTTCCAGCCGGTGTCGTCGCTGATGGCGTCCGACCCGTCCATCACCCTCGGCGTGGTCGCCACCGACGAGCAGGTCGCGCAGGCCGGGACGCACCGCCTGCAGGCCGTGTTCTCCCCCATGGACGTCAACCCGCAGATCATCATGTGGTCGCCGCAGGCCCACCCGGACTGGAAGACGATCGCCGACGTCGGGCGCGGCGGGGCGACCGTCCTGTACGCCAACGGCGCCAGTTTCATGGACTACCTGACCAGCTCGGGGCAGCTGCGCAGGTCGCAGCTGGACGGCTCGTACGACGGATCCCCGGCGCGGTTCGCGGCGTCCGGCGGCAAGATCGCCCAGCAGGGGTACGTCACCAACGAGCCGTACAGCTACGAGCACGAGGTGACTGCCTGGCGCAAGCCGGTCGCGTTCCAGCTCGTGCACGACACCGGGTACGCGATCTATCCGGAGTCGGTGGCGATCCGCCCGGCCGACAAGGCGAGACTCGCGCCGTGCCTGAAGCGGCTCGTCCCGATCTTCCAGCGCGCGACGGCCGAGTACATGCGGGACCCGGCGGAGACCAACAGGATGATCGTGGACGCGGTCCGGCGGTTCAACACTACGGCCGCCTACACCGCCGAGCACGCGAGGTTCGCGCACGAGGCGCTCGGCCGGTACGGCATCGTCCGCAACGGAGCGGACGGCGTGCTCGGCTCGTTCGACACGGCCCGGGTGCAGAAGGTGATCGGGCTGCTGCGCCCGCTGGAGGCGCGCGGCGGCAAGCCCGTTCCGGCCGGGCTGAGCGCGGGCGACCTGGTCACCGGCGAGTTCCTGGACCGCTCCGTCCACCTGTGACGGCGGCCCCCGCCGGACGGGGCGGTCCCCTCCTGAGCGATCGCACCGCCCCGTCCCGATGATCCGAATCTCCCGCGTCGAGCGCCCCGGCGGGAGACCCCGGAAAGATCTTGGACAGACCCCCGGCCCGTGCCGCCGTCCGCCGGTGGGTTCGCCGTCCGTCTCCGGACGGCGCCGCGGGCGGCGGGTGCGGGTCAGCCGAGGCGGGCGACGCCGCCGAGGAGGGAGTCGGTGCGCGGCGAGCCGTCCTCGGCGGGGCGCCAGCGCCACGGCCGGACGAGACCGGGCTCCACCAGGTCGTATCCCTCGAACAGCCGCTGGATCTCGGGTTCGGTGCGCAGCACCATCGGGACGGTCGCCCCGGAGAAGCCCGCGTACCAGCCCTGCTGCTCGGCCTCGGACATGCCGTCCGCGCACAGGTGGGAGATCGTCACGTAGGAGCCGGGGGCCTGGCGCTCGCGGAACGCGCCGACGATCCGCGCCGGGTCGTCCTGGTCGGTCACGAAGTGGAACACGGCGACGAACAGCACCGCCACCGGCTCGTTGAAGTCGAGCAGCTTGTTCAGCTCCGGGTCGTCCAGGATGGTCTCGGGCCGGCGCATGTCGGCGGTGACGATCCGCGTGTTGTCGTCGGCCAGCAGCGCGCGCCCGTGCACCGCGACGATCGGGTCGATGTCGACGTAGACCACGCGCGAGGCCGGGTCGGCCTCCTTGGCGATCTGGTGGGTGTTGCGCACGGTCGGCAGACCGGACCCGACGTCCAGGAACTGGCGGACGCCGCACTCGCGGGCCAGGTACTCCACCGCGCGGCCGAGGAAGCGGCGGTTCTCCATCGCGGTGCTGCGCACCCGCTCCTCGCCGATCGCCGCGTACAGCCGGGAGTTGGCCTCGCGGTCGATGGCGTAGTGGTCCTTGCCGCCGAGCGCCTCGTCGTACATCCGGGCGGCGGTGGGCTGCCCCAGCGGCACCTGGGTGCGTTCCATCGGGCCCCTTCCCTCGTGGACTTCGGTGATCACGGTACCGAACCACTTTCGGCCGCGCGGTAAATGATCATAATTCCCCCGAAGGGGGCAGGCCACCCGCCGGGCCGTCGGCGCGCGAGGCGCTGCTCGGCGCCGTCCGCGAAACCCCTCCCCCGGACTGCCCGGCCGTCCGGCAGGACGCCGCCGAGCCCGGGGAGGCGTCGCCGGACGGCCTGTCGGACGGGTGCGCCCCGGCGGGGTTGTCCGACCGGGCGCGCAGCCGCCTTCTGACCGCGTTCCGCGGCACCCGCGTCTGACCGCCGCAGCGGTGGTGGCGGTGGCGCGGAGCGCCTGACCGCGAGCACGTCGGCGAGCGCCGAGGCGGCCGGCGGACTCGGAGGCGGCATGACCGGGTCACCCCCCCAAGGCGAATTGACCAAGTCTCAACCTCTCTCGGGTGGTGACGGACGGCGCGCGCAAATATCACAGACTGTGATCACTTCGGCACGGTCCGGGATGAGCGGGCCCGGCCCGCGCTTCTCCTCCATGCCGCTTTCCGCCTTCGAGCAACGAGGAAGAGAACGTGACCGTAGTCAGAACCACCGTGCGCCGCCTCGGCGCGGGACTCGCCTGCGCGACCACCGTCGCGCTCGGTCCCTTCACCCCGGCGGGCCCGGCGTTCGCGGCCGAGCACCATCCCGCCACCACGCGCAACACCCTCACCGCCATGCACGGCGAGGCCATGGCCCATGCCAGTTACCACTTCCGGGCGGCGCAGGCGGGGCACCAGCGTCTGCGCAGGACGCAGGCCCTGTTCGACAGGACCGCCAGGACCGAACTCCACGACCATTTCACCAAGGAGGCACGCCTCGTCCACTTCGTCCACAGTGACGTCGCCAACCTGCGCGAGAGCATCCGAGGAGAGATCGAGGAGGCGACGCACCTGTACCCGCGCTTCGCCGCCGAGGCCCGGCGGGACCACGACGGCAACGCCGCCCGGGCGTTCGGCGAGTTCGCCCGCGACGAGAAGCGCCACGCCCGGGCCTTCCTGAAGGCGCTCCACGCCCTCACCCACGGCCGCGGCCGCATCCCGGCCGGTCCGCGGGCCCACCCGGTCACGGTCGTCGCCGGACGACCGCGGGTGCACTCGGCGCGGACTCTGCGCAACCTGGAGACCGCCATGCGGGGCGAGGCGTTCGCCCACGCCAAGTACACCCTCTACGCCGAACACGCCGGAGGGCGCCGTCCAGCCCTGGCCGCCCTGTTCCGACGGACGGCCGCGGTGGAGCTGACCGAGCACTTCGCCGAACAGGCGAAACTCGCCGGAGCCGTCCACGACACCGCCGACAACCTGCGCAGGAGCATCGCGGGCGAGACCTACGAGGCCACCCGGATGTACCCGGGTTTCGCCCGCACCGCGCGGGCCGAAGGCGACGGCAGGGCGGCGAGGCTGTTCTCGGAGATCGCCCGGGACGAAGCCGCGCACGCCCGCGCTTTCCGCGCCGCGCTCCGGGAGCGGGCCCGCGCCCGGAGCTGACCCGCGGCCGAGGCGAACGGCGGCGCGTGCCCGGTCGCCTCGGATGACCCGAGGCGCTCGCGCGTCATCGGCGCCCGGCCGGTGAGGCCGGCAGGAGGAAGGACAGATCCGCCCAGAGCTTGGCGGCGTTCTGGAAGAGGAGCGCCCGCATGCCGGCGCTCTCGGCCGCGTCCACGTTCTCCTGCCGGTCGTCGATGAACAGCACGTCCGCGGGCCGGGCGGCCAGGATCGCACACGTTCGGTGGTAGATCTGCGGGTCGGACTTCACCATGCGCAGGTCGGCGCTGTACAACCGCTGCCGGAACGCCGCCGCCCAGCCCTCCCCGTCGATCACCCGCGCCGTCTCCGGGGCGGCGTCGGCCAGCAGCGCCAGCCGGGCACCCCGCGCCGCCAGCATGTCGACGATCTCCAGCGTGCGGGGATCGAGCTCCAGTCGTGCGCTGAGGTCGAGGGCCACCAGGCGGTCGACGTCGACCTGCCCCGGGGGCCTGCCGAGTCGTGTGAGCACCGCGTGCCAGAAGGCGCGCGCGTCCACCGAGCCGCGGTGGTAGTCGGTGCGGTGATACCGGTAGGCGGCCCGGAACCGGGCGGGCTCGACGCCCGTCGCGTCCGCGAGGCGCCGCACGGCCGCACGGGACGGCGGCTTGCCGAGCACACCTCCGTAGTCGAAGACGATCCAGTCCACGGTCCGGTCCACGTGCCGCCTCGCTCTCGGGGTCTGCGAGTGAAACTTGACTTACAAACACGTATCACGTGAGATTGAACACGTGGAAGGTTTGAATCGACATCTTGAGATCATCGAAAGGTTGCGGACGAGCGAGCGGGTGACGGTGGCGGAGCTGGCCGCCGAGACCGGCTGCTCGGAGATGACCATCCGCCGCGACCTGGACCACCTCGCCGACCAGGGCGTCCTGCGGCGGGTCCGGGGCGGCGCGGTGAGCCTGCTGCTGCGCGGGGAGAACCCGCCGTTCGCGCTGCGCGAGCACGAGGCCGTGGAGGCCAAGCGGGCGATCGCCGCGAAGGTGGACGCGATGGTCGCCGACGGCGAGTCGGTCATCCTCGACAGCGGCACCACCACGCTGGCGGTCGCGCGCCTGCTGGCGAACCGCCGCGTCACCGCGATCCCGCTGGACCTCTACTCGCTGAACGCGCTCAGCACCGCCCCCGACGTCCGGCTGCTGGTCCCCGGCGGGCAGATGCTCCAGGGCACCTGGCTGCTCACGGGCCACCTCACCGAGGCGTCGCTCGCCGCGCTGCGCGCGGACACGGCCGTCATCGCGGTCTGCGGCCTGTCGGCCGAGCACGGGCTGACGGCGCACGACCTGGCCGAGGTGCCGGTGAAGCGCGCCGCGATCGCCGCCGCGCAGCGCAGGATCGCCGTCTGCGACGGCTCGAAGTTCGGACGCACCGGGCTCGGCCACGTGTGCCCCGCGACCGACCTGGACGCGGTCGTCACCGACGGGTCCGCCCCGCGCGACGAACTGGAGCGGCTCGAGGCCGCGGGCATCCGGGTCATCCAGGTCTGACCGGGCCCCCGAAGCATGCGCGCGGGCGTGCGCGCGGGCGTGCGCGCGGGCGTGCGTGCGTGCGGCCGTGCGTGCGGCCGTGCGTGCGGCCGTGCGTGCGAGAGGGCGCGCGCCCGAACGATCGCGTCGAGGGGCCTGCCGGTCAGAGGTGCCCGGACGGGCTTACTGCTGGGCGGACGGGGTGATCTGGGTGCCCTGCGCGGACACCAGGCGCCAGCCGCCGGTCGCGTCGGCGGCGAAGACGTGGGTGTAGCGGCTGCCGCTGGTGAAGGACGTCCCGTCGGCGTCGCTGAAGTTCATGCTCGTCCTGCCGACGACGATGGCGGCGTCGCCGACGCGGCGGACGACGGCGTCCGCGTGGTGCGACTCGATGGCGGGGAAGCGCAGGCCGCCGTCGATCGCGCCGAGCAGCTGGGCCTTGGTGACGGCCGCGCCGTCGTTGACGGCGACGAGGATGAACTCCTCGTCGAGCAGGCCGTCCAGGCGCGCGGTGTCGGCGGCGACGAGGGCGTCGAAGAAGCGCTGGTCGTGGTCCAGGAGGGAGGCGCGGTCGTCGGGGTTCGCGATGAGGCTCACAGGCGTCCGTTTCCGGGAGTGGTCGAGAGGACGCCCCAGCCTAGAGCCACCATGATCTTCCCTCCGCCGCCGGAGGCCCTCGCCCGGCGGCGCGGGAGCGATAATGGGACGGCCCGCTCCCCGACACGCCGCGAAAGCAGTCCTGTGACAAGCCGTCCGGAAGAACCGGTCGTCATCGACGGTGGCGACAAAGCCTGCGTGAGGCTCCTGCTCGAACTCCGCGCCCACCTGGCCGAACTCGCGCCGGGCACCCTCGTCCACCTGCTGGCCTCCGACCCGGCCGCGCCCATCGACCTTCCCGCCTGGTGCCACCTCACCGGCCACCACTACCTCGGCCCCGTCCCCGAGGCCCCGGGCACCCCCGCCTACGCGCTGCGCGTCGCCGCCGACGTCCGCGCGACCAGGCCCGACGCGCCCTGGCACCCGGTCACGCGACAGAACTGACCCGCGGCTCCGGCGACGCGCCGCGCGGCGTCAAGCAGCCGAACCCGGAACGCCGCATCACCCCCCGCGACCGCGTGCGCGAGCGCCGCGACCGGCATCGCCAGCAGGAGTGGGAGAGGCCTTCTCGGTGAGGGCGGGCCTGGATCCACGCCGCGGGGGATCCAGGCCGCCCTCGTCACGCCAGGGTCTGGCAGAGGTTCTCGATCTTCGCGTGCGCGGCGTGGACGGTCTGGTTCCCGTCCGCGCGGAAGACGACGCTGAACTTGCCGTGGATGATGTACTCACCGGCCGGGTAGCCGATGTTGCCCTGCATGACGCCGATGCTGAGGCCGCCGTCGATACGTGCGCGGCGGGTCCCGTCTTTCAGGTGGTGGAACCAGCCGTAGCCCGAGACCTCCCGGACGACCGAGTGGCCGTTGCCGGAGAAGCGGATGACCAGCGGCCCCCGGAATTCCTCGAGCTTGACCTTTCCGTCCGGGTAGGTCTGGAGCGTCCGCACCTCTTCCTGGTCCTCGACGATGTCGCCGCGCACGGTGAACGCGCACACGCCCGTGTCGGTGAACGGCTGCGTCCGGTACGGCCGCCAGTCCCCGCGCCCGGCGGCCGAGGCCGAGGGCCCGGCCCCGATGAGCGCGGTTCCGCAGACGGCGGCGGCGCACGTCAGCGCCATCCGGCGCCCGGTGCTTCTCCTGACCACAGACACCTCCAGTTCGATGGAATTGCCAGGAAAAGTTTCTCGATATCGGGCGCCACACGCCCTAGGCAATTTCGGGTTTGGGCCCCTGGAGACCTCTTCCGGCCATGCCGCGTCTACGCCCGCGACGTCCACGCGGCCAAGCCCGATGCGCCCCGGCATCCGGTCACGCGGCAGAACTGACCAGCGGGTCTGTCGGCCGCGTACCGGGCGGAGTCCGAAATCGGGGGAACCGGCGGCCGGGACGCCGCGTCCCACAACGCGTCATCCTCATCGCTTTCGGGAGCCTGCTTTGCCGATCACTCGTAGTCTCGCCGTCCCTGTCGCCCTCGTCACGGCCGTCGCGGTCGCCGGGTGCGGCGGCTCGGTCCACTCGAACCGTCGGCACCACGGCCCCGCCCGGCGCGCCCTCCAGACGGTCACGGTGCCGAGCGTCATCGGGATGAACCACCAGAAGGCGCAGAACCTCCTGCAGTCGCGCGGCCTGCGCAACATGGTCGAGCGGGACGTGACCGGCCGCGGCCGCAAGCTGCTCATCGACCGCAACTGGGTGGTCGTCCGGCAGAGCCCCAGCCCGGGAAGCCGCGTCTCGTCCAGCACGACCGTCACCCTCTACAGCAAGAAGTACACCGACTGACGGCACCCGGCGCCGCCCGCACCGCCTCGCACCGCCTCGCGCCGCGCCCGCACCGCTCCGGCGGGCGCGGG
>NZ_QURH01000925.1 GCF_003428695.1 Actinomadura logoneensis | reverse complement strand
CGGCCAGGCCGCGGCCCGCCGCGCCGGCGCTGAGCCGGGCGTCGGCGGCGTCGGCGAAGGACTCGGTGACCGGGTCGGCGCCGGTGCGGGCCAGGGCGCGCAGGAGGCGGACCTCGTCGCGTCTGTGGCGGCGGACGAGGTTGGTGGCGATCCCGTACAGCCAGGGGCGTGCGTCGGGGCCGGCGGTGTCGAAGCGGCGGCGTTCGCGGAAGGCGACCAGGAACGTCTCGGCCACGATGTCCTCGGCGGGGCCGGGGCCCAGGCGGCGGGTGACGTAGCGGCCGATGGCCTGGGCGTGCCGGTGGAACAGCAGGGCGAAGCGCTCGGGTTCGCGGAGCGATTCGAGGATCACCGCGGCGTCCGCGGGCCGTTCGGGTCGCATTTCCAGCGGGTGGGTCGGTGGGGGGTCCGGGGGCCGTGTCTCTTTGGTGGCCCAGCCCAGACGGGGCATCTGCTGACCTCTCGTCGTCGGTCCTTACATTCGTGATTGCCCGAAGGGGGCCGCGTGGGTCCATCGGTGTTCGGGCGGGTGAATGTGGTGCCGGGCGAGGAGGGTCGGCGGAAGGGGGGGCCGGTGTCCCGCGAGGCGCGCGCGCCGCGCGGGGGGTTGTTAGGGGCGGCGGGTTCGTTGGCGGGTGGCCTCGTAGAGGGCGACGGTGGCGGCGTTGGCGGCGTTGAGGGAGCTGGCGGAGCCGCCGATGGGGATGCGGGACATGATGTCGCAGGCGTCGCGCCAGCCGGCGCTGAGTCCGTGGGTCTCGTTGCCGATGACCAGGAGGGTGGGGCGGGTGAGGTCGACGTCGGCGATGTCGCGGTCGCCGTGCTCGTCGGTGCCGACGATCTGGACGGGGCGGCCGTCGGCGTGCAGGGCGGCGGTCCAGTCGAGGACGTCGCGGTGGGAGCGGACGCGGACGACGGGCAGGGCGAGCAGGGAGCCGGTGGAGGCGCGGACGGCCTTGGGGTCGTAGGGGTCGGCGGCGTGGCCGGTGACGATGAGGCCGGCGCCGCCGAAGGCGTCCAGGGAGCGGATGAGGGTGCCGATGTTGCCGGGGCCGGTGGGGCGGTCGAACACGGCGCCGAGGAAGGTGGGGGTGACGGGGATGCGGGTGAGGTCGTCGGCGGGGAGTTCGACGACGGCGACGAGTTCGGGGGTCTGCTGTTCCTTGCCGCTGAGCTGGAGGAGCAGGTCGGGGGACATGGCGATGTGTTCGGCGTCGGTGCGGGCGAGGATGCCGGCGGCCCATCGGGACAGGGGGCGGTCGGCGTCGTGGATGAGGGCGCGGACGGGCCAGCCGTGTTCGACGGCGAGGGTGATGGGGCGGACGCCCTGGAGGAGGAACTCTCCGGCGCGCTGGCGTTTGTTCTGGTTGCGCAGGAGCGCTTCCCACTGCTGGAAGCGCGCGTTGGGGCGCGTGATGCGGGCAGCGGCCATGGTGGGTCCCCCGGGGGTGTCGCAGGTGGTCGGGCGCGCGCCAGTCTCCCACACGTGATCATGGTTGCCGGGGTGGTGGCGCGGCTCGGGGAGGTGCGCGCGGGTGGGGCGGTGAGGTGCGCCACAGGGTGTTATGTGGTGGGTCTGGCCGGTGTCTGTTTGCCGAGAGACCTCCGATGGCCGGTCGGGGTGAGGGTGAGAGGGGCGGCGGCATGAGCGAGCGGGACGGGTCGGGGCGGGGCGAGGGCGTGCGTGCCGTCGCGGGCGCGGCCGACCAGGACGCGACGGGCACGGCGGCACCGACGGACGCGGAGGGCGCGGAGGAGACGGCGGACGGTCCGGCGGCGGCGTGGGCGACCGAGGCGTTCGTCGCTCATCGCAACCTGCTGTTCACGGTGGCCTACGAGATGCTCGGTTCGGCGGCCGACGCCGAGGACGTCCTGCAGGAGACGTGGTTGCGGTGGGTGGGGGTCGAGGTGGGGCGGGTGCGGGACGCGCGGGCGTACCTGATCCGGATCACCACGCGGCAGGCGCTGAACCGGCTGCGGACGCTGGCGCGCCGCCGGGAGTCCTATGTGGGGCCGTGGCTGCCGGAGCCGGTGCTGACGGCTCCGGACGTGGCGGAGGACGTGGAGCTGGCGGAGAGCATGTCGATGGCGCTGATGCTGGTGCTGGAGACGTTGTCGCCGACCGAGCGGGCGGTGTTCGTGCTGCGGGAGGTGTTCGAGGTCGGGTACGAGGACATCGCGGAGGCGGTGGGGAAGAGTCCGGCGGCGGTGCGGCAGATCGCCTACCGGGCGCGGCGGCATGTGGACGCGCGGCGTCCGCGGCGGGTGGTGGGGGCGGGGGAGGCGCGTGCGGTGCTGGAGTCGTTCCGGCGGGCGCTGGAGACGGGGGATCTGGCGGGGTTGATGGACGTGCTCGCGCCGGACATCGTGCTGGTCGGGGACGGCGGTGGTGTGAAGCGGGCGGCGCTGCGTCCGGTGGTGGGCGCGGACCGGGTCGGCCGGTACATGGTCGGGGGGATCCGGCGGCACGGGCATGTGGTGACGACGCGGCACACGATGGTCAACGGGGCGCCGGCGCTGGTGGTGCGGGTGGACGGGGAGTTGGACGGGGTCATGGCGGTGCGGACCGAGGGCGGGCGGGTCACGGGCCTGTACTACGTCCGGAATCCGGCGAAGTTGACGCGGGTGGAGGTGGAGACGCCGGTGTCGCGGCACTGACCCGCGCCTATTCCTTGACACGAATATTCGTTTCGAGGAATACTCGGGGATATGGACGTTCTCGTGTCCGCGCTGGCCGACCCGGTCCGCCTGCGCCTGGTGGGCCTGCTCGCCGACCGGCCCCGCCCCGTCGGGGTGCTCGCGGGGCTGGCCGGCGCGCGGCAACCGCAGACCACCAAGCACCTGCAGACCCTCGAACGCGCGGGGCTGGTCACCTCCCGCCGGGTCGGGCAGCGCCGCATCTACGCGCTGCGCCCCGGGCCGCTGCGGGAACTGGCCGCCGAACTCGTCCGCCTGGCCGACCTCGCCGAACGCGCCGGCGGCCCCGCCGAACAGTACGAGCGGCACGCCCGCGCCATCGACGCCGAACGCCGCGCCGCCCGCGACCCCGGATGGGCCGACGGGCGCGTCTTCCGCTTCCGCCGTGCCCTGGCCGCGACCCCCGAGGAGGTGTGGCGGCACCTCACCGACGCGTCGCTGCTGGCGCGGTGGTGGACGCCGGACGCCCTGCGGATCTCGGAGCTGGTGTTCGAGGCGCGGCCGGGCGGACGGATCGTCCAGGAGTACCGCGACGCCGAGGACCTGGACGGCTCCGACGCGCCCGCCGGACGCGCCGAGGGCACCGTGGAGGACGTCCGGCCCGGGGAACTGCTGGCGTACCGGCTCGCGCCGCGCCTGCCCGGCGGTGGCGCGGCGTTCACCGCCCACGTCGAGATGCGCCTGCGCCCCACCGAAACCGGAACCGGAACCGAAACAGGAGCCGGAAGCGAAACCGGCGCGGGGACCGACCTGGATGTGGACTTCCGCGTCACCGGCAGCGCCGTCGAGGTCGAGGCCGCCGACTTCGTCGCGGGGATCGAGCTGGGTTTCGGGCAGAGCCTCGACCGGCTCGCCGCGACGCTCGCGCCCCACGAACGACACCGAACCGGAAACACCGACATGAGGAGCCAGTCATGACCGCCAGCACCGGACGCCGCGTCACCGCGAACCTCGGCATCACCCTGGACGGCCGCTACCACGGCCCCGGCGGGCCCGCCGACATCGCCTCGATCGTCCCCTACGCCACCACCGACACCGCGCGCGACCACCTCGTGCGCCTGGTCTCCGGCGCCACCACCGCCGTCCTCGGCCGCGGCAGCGCCGAGGGGTTCCTGCAGTACTGGCCGCCGGTCGCCGACGACGAGGACGCCGACCCCCGCGACCGCGCCTACGCGCGCTGGCTCACCGGCGTCGACAAGGTGGTGTTCTCCCGCACCCTCACCGAGGCGCCCTGGGAGCGGACCCGGCTGGTGGACGCGCCCGTCACCGACGTCGTCGCCGAGCTGAAGGCCGCCGGAGAGGGCGACATCCTGGTCAACACCAGCCCCAGCATCATCAAGCAGATGCTGGCGGCGGACCTGGTCGACCGGCTGTACCTGATGGTGTGCCCGGAGGTCGCCGGGGGCGGGGCGCGGCTGTTCGACGACGGCCTGCCCGCCACGAGGTGGACGCTGGTCCGGCAGGACACCGGCAAGCTCGGCGAGATGACCGTGGTCTACGACCGGGTCCGCTGACCCCGCCGGCCACGGCCCAGCGGCGCTATGGCCCCCGGCTACGGTCCGTCGAGGACGACGTCGCACGTCTCCCGCGGCGCCAGGAACGCACACAGCCGGGCGGCCTCCGCCAGCAGCGCGTCGCGGTCCGGCCGCCCCAGCGGGGTGAACGGCTCGACGCGCAGGACCCGGTCCTGGAGGCGCCAGGTGCCCTGCCACATGCCGTCGACCAGGAACGTGCCGGTGGTCGCGCCGTTGCCCGGCGGCAGCGGCACCGCGCGACCGTCGAGGATCACCCGGGTCCGGTCCCGGTGCGACAGCAGCAGGTTGTCGTAGGCGGGCAGGAACCGTGGTGGCGCGGGCGTGTCCCCGGCGGGGCGGGGCGCGTCCGGCAGGTCGTACAGGGTCTGCCCGTCCGGCCCGCGGAACGTCCGCAGGGGCAGCCGCTCCACCACCTCGCGCAGCCGCGTCAGCCCCGACCACACCTGCACGTCCGCGACCTGCGCCGGACCGAACGCCCCGAGGTAGCGCAGGACGAGCGCGTCCACCGGCACCGGGCGCAGCGGCGCGCCCAGGAAGTCCTGAACCGGCGCCCACGCCGCGCCGCCGCCGGCGCCCCACACCCCGCGCGGCGGGACCTGGCACAGGGCCAGACGGCGGGTCGCCGCGTGCGCCAGCGCCTCCGGTTCGGCGTCCGGCCACCGCTCGGCGAGCAGCGCGCCGAGCCGCCCGCGGGTGAGCGGACGCTCCCGCAGCAGGCGCCGGGCCTGCTCGGCCAGCGCGTCGGGGTCCACTCCGGGGAGCGTGTCGCGGAAGCGGCCGTTGAGGTGCGCGGCGTACAGGGAATGGAACAGCGGACGCCAGCCCAGGCAGTCACGCGCGCTGACCAGATGGACGGTGTTGCGCATCAGATGCAGCCGGACGACCCGGCGCTGCTCGGTCAGGGCCGACAGCTCGTCGGTGGTGAAGTCCCGCAGCCGGGTCCACAGCCCCACGTACGGGGCGAGCGGCGCCTGCGACTGCATGCCCGCCAGGTGCTCGACCATGTCGATCGCCGGGAGGTCCGCCCGTTCGAGCAGGTGCTGGCGGGCGAGCGTGGCGCGGTTGAGACCCCGCAGGGTCAGCACGTCGGTCATTCCACCGTTCCGAGAAGAAGGGGCTGAGGCACTGAGCGAGCGGCTGCTGCGCTCACGGAGCCAAGGCTAGGGACAGTAGAGGACGAGATCGTTCCTGCACTGCCGACAGGTCCAGGGAGAAGCGGAGACTTCCGCGCGGCTGCCGTGACTGCGGCCCTGCGGCCTGTCGGCTGCTGCCGCACGTGCTGTCGTCGCGGTTGTCGCGTCGGCCGCCGGCTCCCCGCATTCGGACGTTCCGGGGCGAAGCGGCGGTCCAGGCAGGGTGCTACGGTCGCTTGCCGACCACCAGTCACCTGGACGACAAGGGGAGGGCCGATGGCCGATCCGGAGCAGTACCGCGCGACGTTCGAGATGGTCGACGTCGACGGCGACGGGCAGATCTCACCGGCGGAGCTGAGGAACCTCATGCGCGCGCTCGGGCAGGACATCTCCGAGACCCGCGCGATCGAGGTGGTCGTGCAGGCCGACGGAGACCGCGACGGCCGGATCTCGCTGCCCGAGTTCGCGGCCCTGATGGAGACCTACACCGCCTGACCGCCGCACCCGCACCCGCACCCGCCACAGCACGTCGCGGGCCAGAGCCGGACGACGCCCGGACGACGCGCCCGCACGGCCACGCGACGCGGGCCGGGCGGCACCGCCACTCCGCGACCCCGTCCAGCAGCGTTGCGACGACCGCTTCTATCCAGGGGCCCCGGCGGGCGCTCGGCCGGACGTCGATGAGACCGCCGTCCGGCCCGGGACCGGGGCGGGACGGTCGGCGAAGCCGGGGGAGGGAAGCGGGAGCGGGGTCAGTCGGTGGGGGCGGCCCATTCGCGGCGGCGGGCCTCGGCGAGCGCCACGGCGGTCGCGACCGCCACGTTCAGCGACCCCACCCGCCCGACCTGCGGGATGTAGGCGACCGCGTCGGCGGCGGCGAGCAGCGCGGGGGAGCAGCCGTGGTCCTCGCCGCCGACCGCCAGGCACACGTCCCCGTCCAGCGGCGCCTCGTGCAGCGGGACGGCGTCGCCGGTGAGCTCCACCGCGACCAGCCGCAGCCCCTGCGCGCGGACCGCCGCGACCGCGTCGGCGACCGTCCCCGCGTGCTCCCACGGCACCAGCCGCTCGGTGCCCAGCGCGGTCTTGGCGACGTTGCGGTGGTCGGCGCTGATCGCGTTGCCCGCCAGCCACAGGCGCTCCACGCCGAACACCGCGGCGCTGCGGATGATCGACCCCATGTTGAACGGCTGGGTCACCGACTCCACCAGCAGCCCCAGCCGCCCGCCGGTGCGGCGCCGCCAGTCCCGGTTCAGCCGCTTGACGTCGGTGGGCCGCAGCTGCCGGCGCGCCGGCCGGCCGCCGTCGCCGGAACGGGCGGCGGAGGTGTCGCGTGCGGTGCTCATCAGAGGTGACCTTCCTGCGGACGGGCCGCGACGTGCAGGACCCGGTAGGCGGAGCGTGAGGCGATACGGCTGGTCGGGAACCCCTGCTGCTCCAGCCAGCGCTGCAGCGAGTCCGACCCCAGGTGCTTCTGCACGACCAGGTGCGCCGCGCCGTCCGGGGTGAGGCGCGGCAGCCAGGTCAGCAGCAGGTCGTGCAGGGCGGCCTTGCCGATGCGGATCGGCGGGTTCGACCACAGGGCGGTGAACCGCAGGCCGGGTTCGACGTCGCCGGGCAGCAGGAACCGGGCGTTGTCCACGCCCGCCGCCGCCGCGTTCTCCCGCGCCAGCTCCAGCGCCCGCTCGTTGACGTCCACGCCGACGACGTCCGCGCCGGGCGCCCGCCGGGCCATCGTCAGCGCGATCGGCCCGTAGCCGCAGCCGACGTCCAGCAGCGTCCCGTGGCCGGGGGGCGGCGGGACGGTCTCCAGCAGGATCCGCGTGCCCGGGTCGAGCCGGTCGGGGGAGAACATGCCCGAGTCGGTCCGCAGCCGCAGGTGCAGGTCGGGCAGGACGAGATCGACCGAGCGCGGGCGGCTCGGCGTCCCGGGCTTGGACGCGAAGTAGTGTTCCCCCACGTCGGGTGACCGTATCAGTGCCACGGGCACGCTCGTGACACGCGCACCACCCGTACCCCCGCCCCCGCGCCGCAGGTTCCGCGCGCCGACGGGCCGGGCGGGCTGACCGGGCCGGTCCGGGGGCGGCTGGGAGCGCGCGGCGACCGGGGTGCGCGCG
>NZ_QURH01000926.1 GCF_003428695.1 Actinomadura logoneensis | reverse complement strand
CGGGGCGTGCCGTCCGGCGAGGGGGCGGGTACCGGACGGCACGCGCTCGGGGGCGGGGTCAGGTGGCGGGCTTGTAGACGGCTACGGCGCAGGCGCTGCCCAGGCCGATGTTGTGCTGGAGGGCGACGCGGGCGTTCTCCACCTGGCGGGCGTCGGCCTTGCCGCGGAGTTGCCAGGTGAGCTCGGCGCACTGGGCGAGGCCCGTGGCGCCCAGGGGGTGGCCCTTGGAGATGAGGCCGCCGGACGGGTTGACGACCCAGCGTCCGCCGTACGTGGTGTCCGCGGCGTCGACCAGTTTGTGGCCCTCGCCGAGCGGGGCCATGCCGAGGGCCTCGTAGGTGATGAGCTCGTTGGCGCTGAAGCAGTCGTGGAGCTCGATGACGTCCACGTCCTCGATGGCGACCTCCGCCTCGGCCAGGGCGCGGGCCGCGGCGCGGCGGGTGCAGTCGGAGCCGACGACCTGGATGGACGAGTGGTCCTCGAACGAGGCGGCGGTGTCGGAGGCGATGTGGTGTCCGGCGATCTCGACGGCCTGGTCCCCGAGGCCGTGCTCGTCCACGAAGCGTTCGGACGCGACGACGGCGGCTGCGGCGCCGTCCGAGGTGGGGGAGCACTGGAGCTTCGTGAGCGGATCGAAGATCATCGGCGCGTTCCTGACGTCGTCCAGCGAGTACTCCGTCTGGAACTGCGCGTACGGGTTGTTCACCGAGTGCTTGTGGTTCTTCCAGCCGATCCACGCGTAGTGCTCGGGCGTGGAGCCGTACTTCTCCATGTGCTCGCGTCCGGCGTTGCCGAACATCTGCGGCATGGGGGCCTTGTCCATCTCCCAGGGGCGTCCCGCCGCCATGGACCGCAGGTGGTGATCGATGATCGTCACGGACGACCTGCCCACGCCGGCGCCCAGTGACCCCTTCTGCATCTTCTCCATGCCCAGTGCCAGGACGCAGTCGGCGAGTCCACCCCGCACCATCTGGCGCGCGAGGTACAGCGCGCTCGAACCGGTGGCGCAGGCGTTGGACACCGTCATCACCGGGACGCCGCTCATGCCCACCTCGTAGAGGGCGCGTTGGCCCATCGCCCCGTACACCGACCCGGCGTACGCCTGCTCGATCGCGTCATAGGTGACGCCCGCGTCCGCGAGGGCCCTGCCCACGGCCTCCTTGGCCATGTCCGGGTACTCCCAGTCGCGGGAGCCCGGCTTCTCGAACTTGGTCATGCCCACGCCGACGACGAAGCTGCGGTTGGCCATCGGGCTCGCCTCCAGATGCCGAATCAGGTTCGGCACCACGATAACCCGGATGACCAATCGAGCGCTCGCTTGGGGGGTGCGGCCCGCCGAAAGCGCAGCGAGCCGACATCGTCGGCGACGTCGGCTCGCGGTCGGGCGGGGGTCAGTCGCCCATCGACTTGCGGAGGGCCGCGACGAAGGCGTTGACGTCGGCCTCCGTGGTGCTGAACGCGCACATCCAGCGGACCTCCTCCGACGGGTTGCCGTGGAAGGAGAAGTGCTCGCGGAGGCGTTCGGCGGCCTTCTCCGGCAGGCGGGCGAACACCGCGTTCGCGTCCACCGGACGGACGATCTCGACCCCCGGCACCTCTCGGACCTGGTCGGCGAGCAGCCGGGCCATCGCGTTGGCGTGCCGCGCGTTGCGCTCCCACAGGTCGCCGTCCAGGAGCGCGACGAACTGCGCAGACAGGAAGCGCATCTTGGACGCGAGCTGCATGCTCGACTTGCGCAGGTAGGCCGTGCCGCGCACCGCCTCGTGGTTCAGCACGACCACCATCTCGCCGAGCATCATGCCGTTCTTGGTGCCGCCGAACGACAGCACGTCCACGCCCACGTCGGTGGTGATCGCGCGCAGCGGGACGCCCAGGGCGACCGCCGCGTTCGCGAGGCGCGCGCCGTCCATGTGCAGGAACAGGCCGCGTTCGTGCGCGACGGAGGCGACCGCCGCGATCTCGTCCGGCGTGTAGACGGTGCCGAGCTCGGTGACCTGGGTGATGGACACGACCGAGGGCTGCGAGCGCTGCACGTTCCCGAAGTCCGTGGCGTGCCGCGCGATCGCCTCGGGCGTCAGCCTGCCGTCCTCGGCGGGCAGCGGGATCAGCTTCAGGCCGCCGACGTGCTCGGACGCGCCGCACTCGTCCTTGTTGATGTGGGCGGACTCGGCGCAGATCACCGAACTCCAGCGTTCGCACATCGCCTGCAGCCCGACCACGTTCGCGCCGGTGCCGTTGAACACCGGGTACGCGGTGGCGCGCGGGCCGAAGTGGCGCCAGACGACGCGGGCGAGGCGGTCGGTCCACGCGTCCGACCCGTAGGCGACCTCGAACCCGTCGTTGGCCTCGGCGAGCGCGGCCATGACCTCCGGATGGACGCCGGCGTGGTTGTCGCTGCCGAAGCCGTGGTGGACGTCAGGAGAGGTCAAGGCGGGTTCCGTTCAGCTCGGAGGCGGGCCGGTCCCAGAGGCCGGCGACGGTCGAGGCGAGGTCGTCCACATGCGTCAGGCCCGGCTTCGCCTCGCTGACCAGCGCCTTCACCACGAGGATCGTGGCGGCGCTCCCGGTCCCGGAGCCGTCCGCGGACGCGAAGGAGGCGGCCATGGCGAGCGTCCAGGTCTCCGCCGCGGCCTTGGCCGCCCCGTAGGCGGCCGAACCGGCGTCCGGGCGGCGGGCGGCGGGCTGGGACACCATGGCGAACCGTCCGGACGGCGCGTCGCGCAGCGCGTCGTGGAAGGCGAGCGTGGTGTGCTGGAGCGTGCGGACGACCTGGTCGTGCAGGAACGTCCAGTCCGCGAGGTCGGTCGCGGCGAAGGACGGCGCGCCGCGCCACCCGCCGACCAGGTGGACCAGTCCGTCCACGCGGCCGTGCTCGGCGGTCACCGCGTCCGCGAAGCGGCGGGTGGCGTCCGGGTCGAGCAGGTCGACGGCCGCGGGCGCGATCCGGGGGGAGTCCCACTGGCGGACGGTGCGTCCGGCGGCCACGACGCGGGCGCCGCCGGCGGCGAGCCGCTCGGTCACGGCACGTCCCGCCGCGCCGTTCGCGCCGGTCACGACGACCACCCGGCCGTCAGCGGTCCTGGAGGTTTCGGTCATGACCGCATTCTGCCCCTCCGGACGCCCCTCCGCGCGCGGGGGCGCGGTGCAGAGGGCACGGCGGCCCCGGGAGGACGGACGGTCAGCTGGCCGCGGGCATTTCGGACAGGTGGGCGATGTCGTTGTAGACGACCGGGGTGAGGCGGTCGCCGCCGCCGCGCCACCGGGTCATCGAGGTGTTGGCGATCGGGTGCTTCTCGATCTCCAGCACCTCCTGCTCGGTCAGCCCCTCCACCAGGTAGCGGGTGGTGACGACGATCGCGTCGTGGGCGACGATCAGGACGCGCTCGCCCGCCGCCTCCTCCGACAGGTCGCGGTAGAAGGAGCGCAGCCGCAGCGCCAGGTCGGCCCAGGACTCGCCGGCGGGCGGCCGGTAGTAGAACTTGCCGAGCTTGAGCTTGCGCTCGTACTCCTCGGGGTGGCGCAGCCGGATGCCCGTGCCGGTCAGGCCCTCCAGGATGCCCTGGTCCCGGTCGCGCAGCCGCTCGTCGATCTGGACGCGCAGGTCGAACGGCGTCTGGTCGAGGGCGATGCGGGCGGTGTCGAGCGCGCGCCGGAAGGGGGACGAGTAGACCAGCGTGGGGCGCTCGTCGGCGGGGCGCTCCGCGAGCCAGCGGCCGAGGTTGGCGGCCTGGGCGCGGCCGAGGTCGGACAGCGGCACGTCCGCGTCGCGCTCGGTGACGCCGGTCTCCTCCGCGCCGCGCTCGTACGCGGCGCGCCACGCCACGTTGGCGGTGCTCTCGCCGTGCCGGGTCAGGTTCAGCCACTCCAGCGCCTTCACAGGCGTCATGATTCCATGTCCGTTCCGTCCGGCTCGACCCTGGTTCTCCGTCGTTCCACGTGCACGGCCTTCCCCGTGCCCGCGTCCGGACACGTCACTCCCGCGCGCCGGACGCCCGCCGGACGGCATGTTCTACAGCGCGTAGTAGTCTTGGGGCCCTATGACGAACGCCCTGGCCACCGTGATCATCGTGGTGTCGCTGCTCGCGGCGGCCCACAGCCTGTGGAGCGCCTGGCGGGACCGGGCGATGGGGGTGCCCCACCTGGTCGCCCTCGGGGTGCTGGAAGTGCTCCTCATCACACAGGCGGTGGTGGGGTTCGTGAAGCTCTCGGGCGGCGAGGGCCCGCACGGTTCGGCGACGTTCGTGGGGTACCTGCTGGCGATCCTGGTGATCCCGCCCGCGGGCGCCGGATGGGGACTGCTCGAACGCTCCCGCTACGGGCCCGGCGTCATCGTCGTGGCCTGCCTGGCCGTCGCCGTCATGACCGTACGAATGCAGCAGCTGTGGCAGGGGACCAATGTCTGACCGCCCGGAGGCGACCACGCGCAGCGGTCCCGGGCGGCTGCTCGTCGCCGTCTACGCCCTGTTCGCGCTGGCGGCCGGTGCGCGCGCCGGCGTCCAGATCGGCACCCGGTTCTCCGAGGCGCCGGTCGCCTACCTGCTGTCGGCCGTCGCCGCGGTCGTCTACGTCCTGGCGACGGTGGCGCTCGCGCTCGGCGGACGCACCTCGCGGCGGGTCGCCGTCGCCGCGTGCTCGGTGGAGCTGGCCGGGGTGCTCGTCGTCGGGACGCTGAGCCTCGCCGACGCGTCCGCCTTCCCGGACGCGACGGTGTGGTCCGGATACGGGCGGGGCTACGGGTACGTGCCGCTCGTCCTGCCGGTCCTCGGGCTCGTCTGGCTGTGGCGCTCCTCCCGGGCGGACGGCGAGGCCACCGCCGGGAAGCCCGCCACCGCCGGAGAGAAGCCCGTTTCCGCCGGGAAGCCCGCCACCGCCGGGGAGAGCACCGGCGACGGCTCCCGCGCCGCCTGATCCGACCTCGCCTGTCCGAGCGGGTCCGTCCTGCGCGACGTCGCGTGCCGGGCACGGAGTCGGGACTTCCTCACGTCCTGCGAGCCCCGGCCGAGGGCCGGAGCCCGCGCCCGTCCCCGCGTCCGCCTCGGCGGACGTGGCCGGACGGGACCCGGGGCGCCCGTCGGGGGCCGGAGTGCGGACGGTGTGCGGAGTGAGCGCGGCGTGGGCCGTGTGCGGAGTGTGGGCGGTGTGCGGGGCGGCCTGACCCGGGAGGTCGTCCGGATCGAACCGGACGCCCCGCACACCGCGAACCCCCTCCCCGGGGTTCGTGCCGGGGCCGCCCGGACGGGGTCCGGGGGCGCCCGGTGGGCGGTGGCTCACCCGCGCCTCACGCGGCGGCCGCCGTGCTGCGGCCGATGGGCAGCACGTGGACGGTGGCCCGCGCGAGCGCCTCGACCTGCTCGGGGGAGTAGTCGGCGGTCGGGTTCCGGCGGATCCAGCGCAGCATGCGCAGGGGCGTCGCGAACACGACGCCGTCGGCCTCGAAGGGGGAGCGGGCGAGCCGTCCGCCGTGCACGACCAGCAGCGGCCGGACGGTGACCTCCTCGCCGGTGTGCTCGGTGAGCAGCCGCGCGACGGTCTCGGCGGCGCCGGTCAGCGAGGTCATCAGCTTGGTCTGGGTGCGGCCGTCCACGAACACCCTGCCGCCGTAGGGCGCGATCTCGGTCTCCGGATGCCACGCCTCGTTGTGGATGAGCCAGACGCCGCCCGGTCCGACGAGGATCTCGTCGGCCTGCTCGTGGCCGGGGACGCTCCGCGCGTGGACCACCCGGTGGCCGCGGCGCTCCAAAGTGTGGCGCAGCAGCCGGTCCGTGCGCTGCTCGCCGCGCAGTCCGCGCCGCCACACGCTGGAGGCGTTGTAGCCGTGCCAGTGGAAGTAGAAGTCCAGAACTGAAACCACCAGCGCCATCATGACGCCGAACGCGGCGTTCACGAGGGCTCCGCACAGAATGAGCGTCAGCACGGCGAATATGGCCCGGTTCCGGAGTCTGGCCTTTCGTCCGCGTTCCCACAGCTCCGCGTACACGGCCTGTGGCGTTCCGCCCGTGAACGCCTTCCTGTCGCGAAGATAGATGGAGCTGCCGCCCATCGCCCGTCCCTCCCTCGCACCTGCGGTGACGACTCCAATTATGGAGATACCCGTGGGATTGGGACAGCCCTTCAGGGGGTGAGGGAACTGAGGCCGATGGGCTACCGGCGTGCAAGAGATATTGCCACGGGGATGGTACGCCGAAGGTTCTCCTGCCCGCTCTTGACCTTGGGTTTAGAACGTTCTACGAGAGAAAGGCGAAATGCGCGGTGAAACTATCGCCGCAAGGCTCGCTTCCGGTTTCGCGCTGGTGATCTTGCTCACAGTCGGCGTACGGTACCCGGTTCGCGGCGTTCCGTAGGGGCGGCCACACTGGACGGATGCACGCCGACCGCCGCGCCGCCCTCGCCGGACTGCCCGTCCGGACCGTCGTCCCCGCGCTCCGCCGGGCGCTGGACGGACGGGGCGTGGCCGTCCTCGCGGCCCCGCCCGGCACCGGCAAGACCACCTACGTCCCGCTCGCCCTCGCCGGGCTCCTCGACGACCGCGAAGGCGATGGCGCTCCGGGGTCCGGTACCGCCTCGCGGACCGGCGTCCCCGGGAACGCGGGACGCGTCGTGGTCCTCGAACCGCGCCGGCTGGCAGCCCGCGCCGCCGCGCGGCGGATGGCCTGGCTGCTGGGGGAGAAGGTCGGCGGACGCGTCGGCGTCACCGTCCGGGGCGAGCGGAGGCCCGGGACCGCCGTGGAGGTGCTGACCACGGGCGTCCTGCTGCAGTGGCTGCGGCGCGGGCCCGAACTGGAGGGCGTCGGGACGGTCGTCCTGGACGAGTGCCATGAGCGGCATCTCGACGCGGACACCGTCCTGGCGTTCCTGCTGGACGTCCGCGCGACGCTCCGTCCCGACCTGCGGATCGTCGCCGCGTCCGCGACCGCCGACACCGGCCCCTGGGCGGAGCTGCTCGGGCGCGAGGACGGACGGCCCGCGCCCGTGGTGGCGGCCGAGGCCGCGCTGCACCCGGTGGAGACGGTGTGGGCGCCGCCGGAGCGTCCCGTCCGGCCGCCGCACGGGACGCGCGTCGACCCGGCGCTGCTCGCGCACGTCGCCGCGACGGTCCGGCGGGCGCTCGGCGAGCGCGACGGCGACGTGCTCTGCTTCCTGCCGGGCGTCGGCGAGATCGCGCGGGTCGCCGGGATGCTCGGCGGCGCCGGCGCGGACGTCCTGCAGGTGCACGGCCAGGCCCCGGCGGCCGTGCAGGACGCCGTCCTCGCCCCGGCGGACGGCCGCCGCCGCGTCGTGCTGGCGACCTCGGTGGCCGAGTCGAGCCTGACCGTGCCGGGCGTCCGGATCGTCGTGGACGCCGGGCTGGCCCGCGAACCGCGCACCGACCACGCGCGCGGGCTCGGCGCGCTGACCACCGTCCGGGTCTCGCGGGCCGCCGCCGAGCAGCGCGCCGGACGCGCGGGACGCGAGGGG
>NZ_QURH01000927.1 GCF_003428695.1 Actinomadura logoneensis | reverse complement strand
GATTTGTGGCTGCGCCGCCCACGGTGCCCACGGCGCGCCCGCGGGCCGCGGCGGGGCGCACCGGCCGCACGGACGCGAGGCCGCCGAGCGCGTCGCGCTCAGCCGCTCGCCCGAGCCCGGGGGCTACACCCCGTCGTCGATCCCGCTGCTCGGGGACCTGCTCGCGCCGCTCATGCCGAACCCCTCGGCCGACCAGAACCAGCAGGGCGGCCAGGGGCAGGGCCAGGGCCAGGGCGCGAAGGGCGGCCAGGACTCCCAGTCGTACGGGCAGTCGTACGGCCAGGAGGACCGGCACGCGACCGCCGTGCCCGCCGCGGCCGGCCTCTCGGACCCGGGCCCGAACAACGGCAGCCCGCTCGGCGGGAACCTGCTCGGCCAGCTGACCAAGATGCTGAGCGGCCTGAAGCCCGGCGCCGACCAGAACCAGTCCAACGGCCAGGGCGGCGGCGAGGGCGCGTCCCAGGGCGGCTACGGCTCCGGTGAGGGCTCGTACGGCACCGGCCGCGGCCGTCCCGGCCGTCCCGGTTCGAACGGCTCCTACGGCGGTTCGTACGGCAACTCCTACGGCGGCTCCTACGGCGGCGCGGCCCGCCGGATCGCCTCGGACGCGCGGCTCGCCGAGGCGCCCGCGCCGCTGCCGCTGCCGCTGGTCGGCGACGTGCTCAGGCGGCTGAACGGCGGGTCGGCCCCCGCGAACGTCGCCATGCCGAACCTCGCGCGCAAGCGGATGGTGAACGCCTGACCCCGGCGTCCCCCGGACGGTCCGCCGCACGATCCACCGGCTCCTGATCCACCCGGAACGGGACGTCCGCGCCACCCGGCGCGGGCGTCCCGTTCGCATGTCCGGGGAAGGCGAGCCTTACTGTCGAGACAGTGAATTACACCGTTGTTATCCGTCCGTGATAGCGCCGCGAAATCTTTACCCTGCGCACTAGATCCACTTCGGAGTGACAAAATCCTGGTGACAAAGCCCACAAAGCCAAGGCTTTTGCTTGCTTCAAGCGGAAGACACCGTACGGTCAAGGACTTGTGTGCGGCCCCACGTGAGATCGCTTGGTTCCTCCAACTGAAGATGGCCGGGAGCCGCACCACCGGACGCCCGATCCGCACGGCTGCGAACGTGGGGTGCTCGAACGCGGAGCACCCGAACCGCCGGCGGACGCGTCGAACCACCGGTGCCGAAGAGCGGGCCACGAGGCGGAGAACCCCTCGTGACGGAAGATCCCGCGGCACGCGTGCGAACGAGGACGAAGTCGTCGACATCCAGTGACGGAGTTCGTGCCCGCGTGCGCGCGCGACCGGAACACGGCACGCCGGGCGTCCGGGGACCTGTCCCCGATCAAAGGACTTCTCCGTGGGCAAGCATCACCCCAGGTTCCGTCTCCGGAACATCCTGGTCGCGTCCGGCATCGCCGTCGCCGTACCGGCGGCGGGCGCGGCGGCGCTCCTGACCGGCGGCTCGGGCGGATCCGCCGACGCCGCACAGACGCGGCAGATGGCCGCCGCCTCGCCGAGCCAGAGCCAGAGCCCGAGTTCCGCACCGAGCCGGTCCAGGACCCCGTCGGCCGACCGGCCGCGCACCACCCCGAGCCGCGCCAGCCGCGGCGAGCCGAGGCCCCCCGAGCCGAAGCCCGTGGAGATCACCCGGGCGCCCAAGCCCAAGCCGAAGCCCAAGAAGCCCCACTACACCGTCCTGTCGTCCGGGAGCTGCCAGGCGTCCTCGTACGGCGAGGGCCAGGCGACCGCGAGCGGTGAGCGGTTCGACCCGAGCGAGCTGACCGCCGCGCACAAGACCCTGCCGTTCGGCAGCAGGGTCCGCGTCACCAACCGCAACAACGGCGAGTCCGTCACCGTCCGCATCAACGACCGCGGCCCGTTCGTGTCCGGCCGCTGCCTCGACCTCTCCACCGCCGCGATGAAGCAGGTGGACGGGATGAGCGCGGGCGTCATCCCGGTCCGCTACGAGGTCCTCTCCCGAGGCTGAGCGGACACCGCACACCCATCACCCCGCCGCACTCGGCGTCATCCGGGAGTCGCGCGCGGCCGGACCCGTGCCGGACCCCGGGTGCGAACCCCCGGTCAGGTCACACGGCCGCGTCAGCGCGGTGTGCGGCGGTGAAGGCGTTGACGAGGACACCGGTCAGGGCGGCCCCGGCCGAGCCGTCCGGGTCCACGTCCGGGTCGTAGATGGCCACGTTCATCCCGACCGCGCGCGGGCTCGCCAGCAGGACCGCGAGCAGCCCGGTGAGCGCCTCCAGGGACAGCCCGTCCGGGTTGGGCGAGTCCACGGCCGGCATCACGCCGCGGTCGAGGACGTCCGCGTCCAGGTGGATCCAGAAGCCGCCGGACGCGGCGTCCTCCAGGACGTCCAGGGCGGCCCTGCCCGTGGCCTCGCCGCCGCGCGCCCGGATGTCCGCGCTGGAGTGCTTCGCCAGCGCGGACGTCTCGAAGACCTCGGACGCGACGAAGTCGTGGTCCTCCGGCTCCCACTGGTAGCCGAGCGCCACGGTCCGCTCCTCGGCGACGTAGGGCCGCAGGCCGTCCAGGTCGGCCAGCCCGGCCGGGCCGTGCCCCGTGGCGAGCCGGAGCGCGTACCCGGCGACGTTGCGGGTCCCGTGCGCCCCGGCGCGGTCGCGCGGCGGGGCGTAGTCGGCGTGCCCGTCGATGTAGGCGAGCCCGTGGTCGCCGCGCCGCCGCAGCGCCAGCAGCGGGCCGAGCAGGATGCCGCAGTCGCCGCCGAGGACGAGCGGGAACGCCCCGTCGTCCAGGAGCTCCCCGACTCGTCCGGCCAACCGCCGCGTGTACTCGGCGTGCGCGGGGCCGTTCCGGTAGCCGGTGACCGGGTCCGGTTCGGACGCGTACGGGACGGGTTCGACGCGTCCGGCCTCCGCGACGTCGAGTTCCGCGCCGAGCCGGGTGGCGAGGCCGTGCGCGCGCAGCGCCTCGGGCAGGTGGCGCGTGCCCGGCACGTGCCCCGCGCGGAGCGGCCGGAGCCCGAGGTTGGACGGAGCGTCCAGCAGTGCCACCCGACGAGTCATCGTGTCCTCCTGCAACCACCTAAAGCGTTTAGCCGGTGTCGAGAGGGAGCGTAGCGTCCACCCGGCCGTCCGGTCGAGGGGGCACGGATCAGGGCCGGAACCGCCGGTCAGCGGAACCGCCGAGCAGGGCCGGAACGCCGGTCAGCCGGAACCGCCGGACAGGGCAGGGGCGGAGCCGCCGGAGCCGCCGGTCAGGAGGAGCTGCCGGTCAGGTGCAGCGAGACCGGGGGAGCGGGGCGGGACGCCGGTTCGGCCAGCCGCTCCCGGAACCAGTCGGTGAGCACGCCGTCCACCCGGACGGCCTCGGTGATGGGCGGGCGCGCCTCGGTGCCCGGCGCCGCCGCGAGCGCGTGGCTCATCCGGAACGCGGCGGCCTCCACGGCCGGCGCGCCGCACCGGGCCAGCCGGTCGCGCAGCGCCGTCACCTGCGTGCCGGGGACGATCCGGTCCCGTGCGCCGCCGATGAGCAGCAGCGCCGCGCCCGAGTCCGCGATCCGGTCCGCGCGCCGGGAGAGGTCGAGCCGGTCGGCGAGCGCGGCCCCGGCGGGACCCCAGGAGCGCTCGCGGCCGGACCGCTTCTCCACCGAGCGCGCCACCCGCGCGGGCGCCACGACCGGCGCGACCACCGCCGCCGTGCTCACCCGGACGTCCTGCCGCGCGAGCGCGAGCAGCACGACGGCCGCGCCCGCCGAGAACCCGGCCAGCGCCACCGGATCGGCCGGGACGCCGAGGTCGCGGCGCAGGTCGGCGAGCACGGCGGGTAGCAGGACGGCGGCCCGTTCGACGGCCGTCCCGAACGCCATGACGCCCGCGTCGGTGAGGAACCCCTGCGAGTCCAGCCCGGTCGGCAGCAGGTCGAGCCCGTCGGCCGAGGCGTCCGAATGCGGCAGGTCGAGGTAGACGCGCCAGGTGGGCACGCCGGTCATCGGCAGGGCCGCCGCCATCGCCGCCGCCGTCCGGGGCGGGTCGAAGCCGGGCCACGCCACGATCAACCGCGTCGGCCCGTTCGGCCGCGCGTCCACGGCGGTCGGCGGCAGCGCCACGTACCCGACCCCCGCCGCCGTCCCCCGGACCGGCCACCCCGCGTCGTCCGAGGACTCGACCGCGTCGGACGGCCCGGCGGCGGAGCGGTCGGAGGGCTCGGGCGCGTGGTCGGAGGGTTCGGGGGCGTGTTCGGAAGGCCCGAGGGCGTGTTCGGAAGGCGCGGTGGAGGCGGGGGCCTCGGTGGGCGGCCGGTACGGGGGAGGGGTCGGGGTCTGGGCGGTCATCGTGCTGCTCAGCTCCTCGCGGTCGCGGCGGGCGCCTGCGCGGGCACCGCCGCGGGACGGCCGGGCGTGCTGTGTCCGCGGACGACGGGAGGCGGCGCCCCTCCCGCGAGTCCGAGTTCCCGAAGCCGATGTTTCCAGCGCGCGGCGCTGGATGCCTCACCATCCCGGCACAGTGTGTGCGCGATGGATAGCAAACCGTCACTCATGATCAGGGATGTGTCACCTCGCGGGGAGGTTGAGAGGACGATCACGCGGCAGGGGCCCGCGGGAGGACCGGAAGGGGGGAACAAGATAGGTCTCGAGTGCGTCATATACAGGACGGGCGGGGACAGACCGCCCAACACAACGACCCGGGAGGGCGAGTGAAGGGGAAGCGAGGCGCAGCGGCCGCAGGGCAGGCCTGGCAGATCTACAGCGAGACGCTCCAGGACGGCGCACCGCGCCTCGGCGAGCGCGTGCGTGCCGTCCCCAGGATGCTCAAGGCCGTCCTGCGCGGTGACTACAAGGGCATGTCGATCGGTTCCCTCGGCCTGCTGGCGCTCGGCATCGTCTACATCATCTCCCCGATCGACGCGATCCCCGAGGTGCTGCCGATCGTCGGCGTCGTGGACGACACGGGCGTGGCGCTGTGGATGGCCACCGTCCTGATCCGCGCGGCGGGCGACTTCGTCGCCTGGGAGCGCGGCGGACGTCCCCACGTGGTCGTGGGCGACGTGGTCGACTGAACGGGACCGACTGATCCGGACCGGCCGACCTGGGCCGACCGACCCGGGACGGCCGATCCGGACCGCTGGAACGCGACGAGGGCCGGTGGCGCGAGCCGCCGGCCCTCGGCATGTCCGGGGTCAGTCCTGCGGGGAGCCCTCGAGGTCGGCGGCGAAGCCCGCGGCGACCTGGCGCATGACGGGGACGACCTCGAGCACCGCCTCGTGCGTCATCCGCGCGGACGGCCCGGACACCGAGAACGCGGTGAGCGTCGGCGCGCCCGGCAGGGGGACGGCCACGCAGCGGACGCCGACCTCCTGCTCCTCGTCGTCCACGGCGTAGCCGCGTTCGCGCACGCGCGCGAGCTCGTCCACCAGGGCGTTGGGATCGGTGAAGGTGTGCGGGGTGCGGGCGGGCATCCCGGTGCGGGAGAGGATCTCGCGCACCCGCGGCTCGGGGAGCTGGGCGAGCAAGGCCTTGCCGACGCCGGTGCAGTGCGGGAGGACGCGCCGTCCGACCTCGGTGAACATCCGCATCGAGTGGCGGGACGGCACCTGCGCCACGTACACCGCCGCGTCGCCCTCCAGGACGGCCATGTTCGCGGTCTCGCCCACCTCGTCCACCAGCCGGGCGAGCGCGGGCCGCGCCCAGGTGCCGAGCAGCCGTCCCGCGCCGTCGCCGAGCCGGATCAGCCGGGGGCCGAGCGCGTACCGCTTGCTCGCCTCCTGCCGGACGTATCCCTGGTTCACCAGCGTCCGCATCAGGCGGTAGATCGTCGGCATGGGCAGCCCGGACACCTCGGTCAGCTCCGAGAGCGCCATCTCACCGCCCGCGTCCGCCAGGTGCTCCAGCAGCTCGAAGGCGCGTTCCAGGGACCGTACGGCCTCCGCCACCGACCTCTCCTCTCCGAGGTGATCCCCCATCTTACGGAGAATGTTTTTCGCTATGCGAAAGACGATCGTGTGGTTACGGTCCGTGTGCGAGCGGTTATAACTGCGTGTGCCCCCCGGCGCTGCGAGACCGAAACGGTGCAACGGAAGGACCGGAACATGGGGCACGAGGCGCGGCGACGCCGCGGACGGACCGTACCGCGCCGCGGGCGGGGGACCCGCCGTCTGGGCGTGGCGGTGCTCGGCGGGGTGCTGGCGGCACCTCCGGCCTTCACCCTCACGTCGGCCTCGTCCCTGATGGGCGCGTCCGGCTCCACGGCCTGGGGGGCCACCGTCCGGCTGGTCACGGCCGCGCTTCCGGTCGGGCTGCGACGCCACGGGGGCGACCAGATCATGGACTACCGCGTGGGCGTCGACGCCGTGGGCGGAGCCGCGCGCGACGTGACGCTCACCCTGACCGCGGACCGGCCGCTGAGCTGGGCCGCACGCGCCAAGGAGTGCACGGTCGGCAGCGGACGGACGCAACTGCTGTGCTCCCTCGGCGACGTCCGCGAGCGGCGGCTCCTCCCGATCGCCGTCCGCCTGCCGGACGCGGACCGGGCGGCCGGAAGGGAACGGCGGTCCATCGAGCCGGGTGTGACGATCGTGGCGCGCGCGAAGAACGCGTCCGAGCCGAGCGTCCTTACCCTGACGCCACATTTGGGTGACGCGGATTCCGGTCCAGCCGGAACGTCGGAGGCTCGGGACGAGCCGGAGCGGTCGCTCTCGCCTCCCGCCCATGGGCCGGTGACACAGGCGGGCACCACGCGGACGCCTGCCGCACCCCGGAACCCGATCCAGCAGGCGGTGCAGGCGTCTCCGCACTCCTCCGTCGCGTCCGCGCAGACGTCCGTCGTGCCCTCGCAGCAGCACCTCGCGTCTCCGGGGTCTCGACCCGACGCTCCGCAGACCCGTGCCGTAGCGCCGCGGGGCGACTCGGCGCCTCAGCAGACCTCCGAGTCGTCCGCGCAGGAGCACGCCGCGACTCCGCGCCTCAACGCCGTCGCCTCGGAGCCGAAGGCGGGGGCGCAGCAGACTTCCGCAACCGCTTCGGAGGCTCATGTCGCGATCCCGTTGTCCCAGGCCGCTGCGCCGCAGGGTCACCCCGGGGCCCCGCAGGTTCGCGCCTACGTCCACGCTCCAGTCCCGAATGCGGCAGTCCCGAACGCCGTGGCTTCGCGGGGCGCGGTCTCCCGCAGGGTGAACGAGGCGCGTGCCGTCGGCCCGCAGGTGCCGCGTGTCTACGGGCCTCGGGTGCCGCGTGTCTACGGGCCTCGGGTGCCGCGCGTCTATGGGCCTCGGGTGCCGCGACTGCCGCACGTCCCGCGCGGACGCTCGAACCCCGCCCTCCGGACTCCGCCCCGCGCGGCGATCCCCGCCGTGCCGCACGTGCCCGCCATGCCGCACGTGCCCGCGATGCAGGCCGCGCCCGCGATGCCGCACGTGTCCGGCCTGCCGTCCGCGCCTGCCCTGCCGCCCGCCCCGGCCTCGCCGCCG
>NZ_QURH01000923.1 GCF_003428695.1 Actinomadura logoneensis | reverse complement strand
GGCGGCCAGCAGCGCCGAGACCCGGCGCAGCGGGGGCCCGACGACCCGGCGCGGCGCCGCGTCGCCCTCGCCCGCGCGCTCGTACAGGGCCACGCAGAAGACCAGCATCGCCGGGGAGATCAGGAAGTGCAGCGCGACGGCCGCCGGGTGCAGCTTGGTCAGGACGACGATGCCGCCGATGACGGCCTGGGCCACCACGCTCATCGGCTGGGCGAACGCCCAGCGGACCAGGTCGCGGCGGCGCGGGCGCAGCCGCAGCGCGGCGACGAAGACCAGCACGCCGACCGCCAGCACCACGAAGGTGATCATCCGGTTGCCGAACTCGATCGCCATGTTGGCGGCCGAGTGCTCCGGGTTGTGCGTCGGGACGAGGCTGTCGCCCGAGCACCGGGGCCAGTCGGGGCAGCCGAGGCCGGACTTGGTCACCCGGACCGCGCCGCCGGTCGCGACGATCACCGCGTTGCCGATGACGCCGAGCAGCGCCAGCAGCCGCAGCGACGCCGGGGTGGGGTTCCAGAAGGAGTCGGTCACCCGGGTCAGCGGATTGCGCGACGGGCGTGGGTCAGCAGCGGTCTGGGATCGTTCGGCCACGTGCTTCATCGTATGGCCGGGCCGCCGAAGCCTTGACCCGGCCCCCGCCCAAGGCGTAAGGGCGTGTCGTCCGCTCCGGGGCGGGGTGCGGCCGCCGCACTGAGGGGCCCTGGGAGGGCGGCGGGTCAGTCGTAGGGGCCCTGGGAGGGCGGCGGGACGAAGCCGGAGGGCCCCGGGTCGGCCCAGGGCGGGCCCTGCCGGCGGCCGGGCGGCGCGGTGCGCAGGAACGCCTGCCTGGCCAGGCCCATGAGGTCCAGCAGGGCGTCGCGGCGCGCCTCGAACCAGTGGGGTTCGGCGACGCCGCGCTCGGCGCGCTTGTGCAGCAGGGCGAGCTCGGTGGCGGCGAGCTGGTAGTCCTCCATGGCCTTGGCGGCGCCCCGTCCGCCGAGCGCGCGGGCCCAGCGGCGGGCGGCGCGGCGGGCCGGGATGGAGCGCAGCATCCCGATGTCGGCGGGGGTCACCAGGCCGGTGGGCTGGTAGAGGGGCAGCACGTGCTCGATCCGCTTGACCGTGTTGTGCCGCTCGACCAGCACGACCGCCAGCAGCGCGGCCAGGACGACCGCGTCCAGGACGTAGACCGAGCCGAGGCCGCCGAGGCCCATCGCGGCGGCGCCGTTCCACAGGCCGTGCAGCAGCATCGCCGCGAGCAGGCCGATGGCGGGCGCGATGGTCCGTCCGCGCCGGTGGGTGGCGGCCCAGGCGACGCCGAGGCCGGTCATGGACGTGAACAGCGGGTGGCTCAGCGGAGCGACGATGCCGCGCAGTATGAAGACGGTCTGCAGTTGCTTGGTGCCGCCCAGGTCGAACGCGCGCATGTAGTAGGTGACGTTCTCCATCATCGCGAAGCCGAGGCCGACCATGCAGGCGTACATGATCCCGTCCGCGAAGCCGTCGATCTCGTTGCGCCGCCACCACAGCAGGCCGAACAGCACCGCGCCCTTCAGCGACTCCTCGATCACCGGGGCGCCGAAGACGGCGCTGACGAAGTGCCCCCTGACCTCGCCGAAGATCGGGACGGTCACGTAGAGCAGGCCGAGGGTGTTCAGCACGAGCGCACCGAGGACGGCGACGCCGGCGCCCCACATGAACGAGAACACCAGGGCGCGCGGGGGCTCGGGCTCCATCCGGTCGAGCGTGAGGACCAGCGCGATCAGCAGCGGGATGGGGAGGATCGCGAGGATCATCCCGACCCAGAACCCGGCGCCGCCGTAGAGGGCGTCGATGCCGAGCGCGACGAGGGCGCACAGGGACGAGACGGTGAGCCCCATCACCAGGGCCACGGGAGGACGCCCCGGCATCCGCCCTTCGAGGACCGCCTTGGGGTCGATGCGCGCCATAGCGGGAGCGTAACGGTCCAACGGGCGGCGAAGCGACGCGGCCCCGGCCGACCTGCGGCGATATGCCCGGGCGATCCCCGGGTGCCGGGGCCCGGACGGCCCGCGGCGCGGGCGTCCGGGACGTCCGCCCGCCTCGCGCCGACTGCCCACCACCGCGCTGGCCGACCGCCGTGGCGCCGACCGACCGGCTCCGACGGACGACGGAGCTCAGCGGCCGACCGGCCGGCGGACCGTGGCCGGGGTCAGTGCAGGAGCGGGTCCACCGCGACCGCGGTGAACAGCAGCGCCAGGTAGACGTTGGAGAGGTGGAAGAACCGCATGGGGCGCAGGTGGACGCCCGTGACACCGCGCAGGACGTCCTTGAACAGCCGGTGCCCCTCGGCGAGGAAGACCAGGCCGAGGATGATCGCGACGGCGCCGTACACCGGGGTCATCCCGGCGACCGGCCAGAGCAGCAGCGAGCACGCGACGGTCGCCCAGGTGTAGGCGAGGCTCTCGCCCAGGACGCGCTTCTCGGACGCCACGACCGGCAGCATCGGGACCTTGGCGACGGCGTAGTCCTCCTTGTAGCGCATGGCCAGCGTCCAGGTGTGCGGCGGCGTCCACAGGAACACCACCCCGAACAGGATGAACGGGGTCCAGTCGACGGAGCCGCGGACGGCCGCCCAGCCGATCAGCACGGGCATGCAGCCCGCGATGCCGCCCCAGATGATGTTCTGGGAGGTGCGCCGCTTCAGCAGCAGGGAGTACACGAAGACGTAGAACAGGATCGCGAACAGCGACATCGCGGCGGACACCACGTTCACCGCGAGCGCGAACCCGACCGTGGAGACCACGGCGAGCGTGATCCCGAAGGCGAGCGCCCGGCCCGGCAGGACCTGCGCCCGGGCCAGCGGGCGGCGCCGGGTCCGGCGCATCTTGGCGTCGATGTCCCGGTCGATGTAGCAGTTGACCGCGTTCGCCGCGCCGGCCGACATCCAGCCGAAGGCGAAGGTGAGCAGCACCCGGCTGAGCGAGGGCACGCCATCGGCGGCGAGGAACATCACCGGGATGGTCGTGATCAGGAGCAGCTCGATCACGCGGGGCTTGGTGAGCGCCACGTAGGCGCGGACGCTCGCGCCGAGCGTCCGCCTCTCGGCCGGGGCCGCCGCCGGAGGGGCCGACACCGATGCCGCCCCCGGCATCTGGTCGTCCAGCTGCTCGACCCCGAGCTTGTTACTGAGCACCGTCACAATCGGGTCCACGTCCAACTAGGCAAGGGAATTCGCGTCCGCCAAATCGCGTCACCAAGCGGTGCCCCCGCGATCCTTCGGGCCGGTCCGGGACGGGTGCCCCGGTCCGGCTACTGCTGTCGCGGTCGTTCTCGACGTTCTACCGGTCGCCTCAACCGCGGGTCCACTGTAGTGCGCCCCCTCCGGGGATCACGCACCGGGGCACCGGACTCGCCGCCCGGGACGCCCCTCCCCCGCCCGACCTGCGACGTCGCGGCGGCCCCGCGAGCCCGCCCGGTGCAGGCCCTTCCACGAAGGGGGCCGGCCCCGGCTTCGCCCTGGTTCGCCCCCGCCTCCGCCCCCGCGCCCTGACCCGGAGTGTCACCGCGCCCCCGCCCCCGCCCGGCCCGGATCGTCACCGCGCCCGGCCCCGGATCGTCCGGGTTCCGGCGCGGGAGAGGTTATGCCGCGAAGCGATCGGGCAGGCTCCCGGGGAGAGCGGGCCGGAGGGGCCGCGGGGGCGGCAGGGTCCTGGGACGGACGAGGTCACGGGACCCGGCCCGGTGGTTGGATAGGCTCGGAGGCGGGCCGGAGCGATCTCGCCGGAGCGCCCGTGACACGGATCGTCCATCGTCCCGTGGGCCCGCAGGGGAACACGCGCGGTGCGCGTCATGTTGCGACGTAAGCGACAGAGGACCTCCGCCTGCGTGTGACAGACATCGCTGAATATGTGGTTCGAGAGGAGCCTGGCGTCCGTGAGTGGGGACAACAGCACGTTTGAGTGGTCCGAGCTGGACCGGCGGGCGGTGGACACGGTCCGCGCCCTCGCGATGGACGCGGTCGAGGAAGCCGGTTCCGGGCACCCCGGGACGGCCATGAGCCTGGCGCCCGCCGCCTACCTTCTGTTCCAGCGCTTCCTGAAGCACGACCCGACCGACCCGGACTGGGCGGGCCGCGACCGTTTCGTCCTGTCCTGCGGGCATTCCAGCCTGACCCTGTACATCCAGCTGTACCTGTCGGGCTACCCGCTGACGCTGGACGACCTGAAGCGCCTGCGCAAGTGGGGCAGCCTCACCCCGGGCCACCCGGAGCACGGCCACACCGCCGGCGTGGAGACCACCACCGGACCGCTGGGCCAGGGCATCGGCAACGCGGTCGGCATGGCGATGGCGGCCCGCCGCGAGCGCGGCCTGTTCGACCCGGACGCCGCCCCCGGCGAGTCCCCCTTCGACCACCGCGTGTGGGTGATCGCCTCCGACGGCGACATCGAGGAGGGCGTCAGCCACGAGGCCAGCGCGCTCGCGGCGCACCAGCGCCTGGGCAACCTGGTCATGATCTACGACGACAACCACATCTCGATCGAGGACGACACCGCGATCGCGAAGTCGGAGGACGTCAAGGCGCGCTACGCCGCCTACGGCTGGGACGTGCGGACCGTCGACTGGACGGTCGACGGCGAGTACCACGAGAACGTGGAGCGGCTCGCCGAGGCCATGCGCGCGGCCGAGAACGAGACGTCCCGGCCGACGCTGATCTCGCTGCGCACGATCATCGGCTGGCCGGCGCCGAACAAGAAGAACACCGGCAAGATCCACGGCTCCGCGCTCGGCGCGGACGAGGTCGCCGCCACCAAGAAGGTCCTCGGGATGGACCCCGAGCGCACGTTCGACGTCGACCCGGAGGTCCTGGAGCACGCGCGCGGCGTCGTCGAGCGCGGCCGCAAGGCCCACGCCGAGTGGGACCGCCGCTACGCCGCCTGGCGCGGGGCCAACCCGGACAAGGCCGCCCTCTACGACCGGATCTCGCGGCGCGAGCTGCCCGAGGGCTGGAAGTCGGCGGTCCCGACCTTCGCCCCCGGCAAGGACCTGGCCACCCGCGCCGCGTCCGGCGAGGTGCTGAGCGCCCTGGCCCCGGTGCTGCCGGAGCTGTGGGGCGGCTCGGCCGACCTGGCCGAGTCCAACAACACCACGATGAAGGGCGAGCCGTCCTTCATCCCCGAGGAGTTCCAGACCAAGGAGTTCCCGGGCGGGCCGTACGGGCGGACGCTGCACTTCGGCATCCGCGAGCACGGCATGGGCTCGATCCTGAACGGCATCGCCCTGCACGGCGGCACGCGCCCCTACGGCGGCACGTTCCTGGTGTTCAGCGACTACATGCGCCCGGCCGTGCGGCTCGCGGCGCTGATGAAGCTGCCGGTCACCTACGTGTGGACGCACGACTCGATCGGCCTGGGCGAGGACGGCCCGACCCACCAGCCGGTCGAGCACCTGTGGGCGCTGCGCGCGATCCCGGGGCTGGACGTCGTCCGTCCGGCCGACGCCAACGAGACCGCGGTCGCGTGGCGGACGATCCTGGAGCACACCGACCGTCCGGCGGGCCTGGTGCTGTCCCGGCAGAAGCTGCCGACCTTCGACCGGTCGGGCGAGCTGGCGTCCGCCGAGGGCACGGCCCGCGGCGGGTACGTGCTGGCCGACGCCGAGGGCGGCCGACCCGAGGTGATCCTCATCGCGACGGGCTCGGAGGTGCAGCTCGCGGTGGCCGCCCGCGAGGCGCTGCAGGCCGAGGGCACCCCGACCCGCGTGGTGTCGATGCCGTCGGTCGAGTGGTTCGAGGAGCAGGACGACTCCTACAAGCAGCAGGTGCTGCCCGCCGGCGTGCGGGCCCGCGTCGCCGTCGAGGCGGGCGTGGGGCTCGGCTGGCGCGGCTACGTCGGCGACGCCGGCGAGATCGTGAGCCTGGAGCACTTCGGCGCGTCCGCCGACCACAAGACGCTGTTCGAGCAGTTCGGCTTCACGTCCGAGCGGATCGTGGCGGCGGCGCGCGCCAGCCTCATCAAGGCGGGCACCCCGGGCGCCGGCCGCGGCAGCACCACCGGTAACTGAGGCGAGAGGAAGCGAGCGATGAGCGACGCACTGAAGAAGCTCTCCGGTCTGGGCGTGTCGATCTGGCTGGACGACATCAGCCGTGAGCGGCTGCGCACCGGCAACCTCGAGCAGCTGGTCAAGGAGAAGAACGTGGTGGGGGTCACCTCCAACCCCACGATCTTCGCCAAGGCGCTGAGCAAGGGCGACGCCTACGACGGCCAGGTCCGCGACCTGACGGTCCGCGGCGTGGACGTCGAGGAGGCCGCCCGCGCGATCACCACCTACGACATCCGCTGGGCCGCCGACGTGCTGCGCCCGGTCTACGACCGCACCGAGGGCCTGGACGGCCGGGTGTCGATCGAGGTGGACCCGCGGCTGGCCCGCGAGACCGAGCGGACCGTCGCCGAGGCGCGCGCGCTGTGGTGGATGGTCGACCGCCCGAACCTGTTCATCAAGATCCCGGCGACCGAGGAGGGGCTGCCCGCGATCACCGCGGCGCTGGCCGAGGGCATCAGCGTGAACGTGACGCTGATCTTCTCCCTGGAGCGGTACGGCAAGGTCATCGACGCCTACTTCGCCGGGCTGGAGCAGGCGCGCGCCAACGGCCACGACCTCTCGAAGATCGAGTCGGTGGCGTCCTTCTTCGTGTCCCGCGTGGACACCGAGATCGACAAGCGGCTGGACAAGATCGGCTCGGACGCGGCCAAGGAGCTGCGGTCCAAGGCCGGGCTGGCCAACGCGCGGCTCGCGTACGCGCTGTACGAGGAGAAGTTCGGCACCGACCGCTGGGCGAGGCTGCGGGACGCGGGGGCGCGTCCGCAGCGTCCGCTGTGGGCGTCGACCGGCGTCAAGGACCCGAACCTGTCGCCGACCCTGTACGTGGACGGCCTGGTCGCGGACGGCGTCGTGAACACGATGCCCGAGGCGACGCTGGAGGCCGAGGCGGAGAAGGGCGACCCGACCGGCGACACCGTCACCACGAAGTACGACGACGCGCGCGCCGTCATGCAGGGCCTGAAGGACGTCGGCGTCGACTACGACGACGTCGTGAGGGTCCTGGAGGACGAGGGCGTCGAGAAGTTCGAGGTGTCCTGGAAGGAACTGCTCGACACCATCACCGCGGAGCTGAAGGACAAGGCGGCCAAGGCGTGACCTCGGTGGTGACCGCAGCGGGGGTCTCGGTCACCATCCGGGGTCCGCTGGTGGACGAGGCCGAGTCGGTTCTGGCCCGGCTCGTCACCGACGGCGTCCCCGGCGCGCTGGCGCAGCGCAGCGGCCGGCTGTGGGGTCCGGACGCCGCGCCCGGGGCGGCGCGGCGGCTGGGCTGGCTCGGTCTGCCCGACTCCTCCCGCGACCTGCTCGGCCTGCTGGCCGGGCGGGTCCGGGAGGCC
>NZ_QURH01000921.1 GCF_003428695.1 Actinomadura logoneensis | reverse complement strand
GGAGCGGCGCGCGCCGCGCCGAGGTCCCGCTCACCGCGGACCTCGCCGCCGCGCTGCCCCGCCGGGCGGCCGAACTCGGGATCACCTCCAGCACGCTCGTCCAGGCCGCGTGGGGGATCACCCTGGCCGGGCTGACCGGGCGCGACGACGTGGTGTTCGGCACGACGGTGTCGGGGCGCCCGCCCGCCGTGCCGGGCGCGCCGTCCATGGTCGGGCTGTTCGTGAACACGCTGCCGGTGCGGGTCAGGTTCACCCCGTGGGACACCCTCCGGACCGTCCTGACCGGGCTGCAGGAGCGGCAGACCGCGCTGCTCGACCACCACCACCACGCGCTGACCGACATCCAGCGCGCGGTCGGGCTGCCGGTGCTGTTCGACACCGCGACGATCTTCGAGTCGTTCCCGCTGGACGACGCCGGGCGCGCGGACGGCCTGGCCGTCACCGGCGCGACCTCGCCGAACGGCACCCACTTCCCGCTCGGTGTCGCGGCCGGGGCCGACCCGGACCTGAGGGTCGTCGTGGAGTACCTGGAGGCCGCGTTCGACGCCGGCACGGTCGCCGCGATCGCCGCCCGGCTGGCCCGCGTCCTGCGCGCGGTCGCCGAGGACCCGGACGTCCCCGTCGGCTCCCTCGACGGCCTCGCCACCGCCCCCGAACCCCGACGGCCCGCGCAGCCCGACCAGGCCGCGCCGGCCGAAACGGAGTATGAGGCGGACGCGATCGAACCGCGGACCATCTCCGAGCTGTTCGCCGCGCGTGTCGCCGCCGCCCCCGACGCGGTCGCGGTCGTGTTCGGCGCGTCCGAGCTGACCTACAAGGACCTCGACGCGCGCGTGGACCGCCTCGCGGGCGAGCTGGTCCGGCGCGGTGTCCGGCCCGAGTCGGTGGTGGCGGTCGCGCTGCGCCGCTCGCCGGACCTGGTCGTCGCGCTGCTGGCGATCGCCCGCGCGGGCGGCGCCTACCTGCCGGTCGACGCCGGCCACCCGCAGCGCCGCGTCGCCTACCTGCTGAAGGACTCCGGCGCTCGGCTCGCCGTCGTGGACGGGACGACCGTCGAGGCCATGAGCGGCGCGTTCGTCCCCACACTGCGCGTGGACGAGCCGTTCCCCGAGGCCGGCGACATCGCCGTGCGCGTCCCCGTCCACCCGGACAACCTGGCCTACGTCTTCTACACGTCCGGGTCGACGGGCCGGCCCAAGGGCGTCGCGGTCTCGCACCGCGGCATCGCGACGATCGTCGCGGCGCACGCCGAACGCCTCGCGGTCACCCCCGCGAGCCGCATGCTCCAGCAGGTGTCGCCGACGTTCGACGTATCGCTGTGCGAGATCTTCACGACCCTGATGACCGGCGCGACGCTGGTCGTCGCGGACGCCGCCGACCTCGTCCCGGGGCCGGTGCTGGCCGCGACGATCACCGCGCACCGGGTCACCCACATGATGTTCCCGCTCGGCGTCCTCGGCCTGGTGCCGCCCGGCTCGATGCCGACCGTGGAGTCGCTGGCGACCGGCGGCGAGCCGATCCCGCCGGAGCTGGTCGCGCGCTGGGCGCCCGGCCGCCGGATGGTCAACATCTACGGGCAGACCGAGACCACCGCCGCGACGGTGATGAGCGACCCGCTCACCGGCGACGAGGGCGTCCCGCCGATCGGGCGGCCGATCCCCGGCTCCCGCGTGTACGTGCTGGACGGCGCGCTGCGTCCCGTCCGGCCCGGCGTGGTCGGCGAGCTGTACGTGGCCGGGCCCGGCGTGGCGCGCGGCTACACCGGCCGCGCCGCGCTCACCGCCGAGCGCTTCACGCCCTGCCCGTTCGGCCCTCCCGGCGAGCGCATGTACCGGACCGGCGACCTCGCGGCCTGGACACCCGACGGCAGTCTGGTGTTCCGCGGCCGGGTGGACGACCAGGTCAAGGTGCGCGGACTGCGGATCGAACTCGGCGAGGTCGAGGCGGCGCTGCTGGAGCACCCGCGGGTGGAGCGCGCGGTCGTGGTCGTCCGGGAGGGGCGGGACAGCGCCACCGACCGGGGCCTGGTCGGGTACGTCATGCCGACCGCGTCCGGCGCGGGCGGGGACCTGGTCGCCGCGCTGCGCGCCCACCTCGCCGACCGGCTGCCGGAGTACATGGTCCCGGCGACGCTCGCGGTGGTGGACGAGATCCCGCTGACCCCGAACGGCAAACCCGACCGGCAGGCGCTGCCCGACGTCCTCCCGGACCGGCCCGGCCGGGGCCGGCCGCCGCGGACGCCCGGCGAGCGCATCCTGTGCGCGCTGCTCGCCGAGACGCTCGACGTCCCGGAGGTCGGCCTGGACGACGGGTTCCACGACCTCGGCGGGCACTCGCTGGCCGCGACCCGGCTCGTCAACCGGATCCGGGTGGTGCTCGGCGTGGACGTCCCGATCCGCGCGGTGCTGCGCGCCCGGACCGTCGCCGACCTCGCGGCGGTGCTGGAGGCGGGCGGCGTGTCCGCCGAGGAGGTCGACCCGTTCGGGCCCGTCCTGCCGATCCGCGCGGAGGGCGACCGCGAGCCGGTCTGGTTCGTCCATCCCGGCGGCGGGCTGTGCTGGCCCTACCAGGGCTTCGCGGGACGGCTCCCGCAGGACCGCCCGGTGTACGGCATCCAGGCCAAGGGCATGGACGGCTCGGACCGGCTGCCCGGCTCGGTCCGGGAGATGGTCGCCGACTACGCCGACGAGATCCTCGCCGTCCAGCCGGACGGCCCGTACCACCTGGTCGGGCTGTCGGTCGGCGGGACGCTCGCGCACGCCGTCGCGGCCGAGCTCCAGGCGCGCGGACGCGAGGTGGGGCTGCTGGCGCTGCTCGACTGCGCCCCGGCGGGCGACCTGGTCGCGCTCGGCCTGCCCACCGAGCGGGCCGTCCGCGACCACTTCGCCGAGCACCTGGTCACCCTGGCGGGTCCCGGCGACCCCGACGCCTTCGTCGCGCACGCCGTGTCGGTGATCGTCAATCACGCCCGGCTGATGGCGGACTACGCCTCCCCGGTGTTCCGGGGCGACGTGCTGCTGGTCAACGCCGTCCCGGACGGCGCGGACCGGGGCGGGGAGCCGGACGGGACGACCGGGGCGGGCGGCGCGACGTCCGCGGCGCGGTGGCGGCCGCACGTGCGCGGCGAGATCCGCCGGCACACCGTGCGCGGTCCGCACGAGGACCTCTACCTGCCCGGTCCCGCCGCCGAGATCTGCCGGATCATCGGCCTCCACCTCACCGGCGCGTGACGGCGCGCCGACCGGACGACAGGACGAAGGGACGGCCCCCCGTGGACCTGCAGGAGATGGAAACCTACGACGTGGTGGGCGTCGGGTTCGGCCCGGCGAACCTGTCGCTCGCGATCGCCCTGGCGGAGGAGGCGGCGGACCTGTCGGCCGTGTTCTTCGAACGGCGCCCCCGGCTGAGCTGGCACCCCGGCATGATGGTGCCGTCGGCGCGGATGCAGGTCTCGTTCCTCAAGGACCTGGTCACCTTCCGCAACCCGAGGTCGGCGTTCGGCTTCGTCAGCTACCTGCACGAGTCGGGGCGGCTCTCCCGGTTCGTCAACAACCAGGACTTCTTCCCGACCCGCCGCGAGTTCCACGACTACCTGGAGTGGGCCGAGGCGAAGCTGCGCCCGCACGTGCGGTACGGCGCGGAGGTCGTCGCGGTCCGCGCCCCCGCCGGGACGCACGGGCCGGTCGACCGCGTCCTGGTCGAGGTGCGGGACGCGTCCGCGCCCGGCGGCGTCCGCCCGGTGCAGGCCCGCAACCTGGTCATCTCGACCGGCCTGGTGCCCCGGATGCCCGGCGGGATCGACCGGGACGAGTCGGTCTGGCACAGCTCGGAGTTCCTGGACCGGTTCCGCGAGCGCGACCCCGCCGGGCTGCGCCGGGTCGCGGTCGCCGGCGCCGGGCAGAGCGCCGCCGAGATCGTCCGGTTCCTCTACGACGCGCTGCCGGACGCCCGCGTCCACGCGATCGTGCCGTCCTACGGGTACTCGATCGCCGACAGCACCCCGTTCGCGAACCAGGTGTTCGACCCGGACGCCGTGGACCACTACTTCCACGGCTCGCCGCGCGCCCGGGACGCGTTCTGGCGCTACCACAAGAACACCAACTACTCGGTGGTGGACGACGAGGTCATCCGCGACCTGTACCGGCGCGCCTACGACGACGAGGTGTCCGGCGCGGAGCGGCTGGACTTCGTCCCGCTGTCGCGGGTCGCGGCCGTCAAGTCGGTGATGGGCGACACCCGCGTCACGGTGTACTCCACCGCCCGCGAGGACTGCTACGACCTGGACGTGGACGTGCTGGTCTGCGCCACCGGCTACGACCCCATGGACCCCTCGGGCGTGCTCGGCGAGCTGGCCGGGCAGTGCCTGCGCGAGGCCGACGGGCGGGTCCGGGTGGACCGCGACTACCGCCTGGTCACCGACCCCGACCTGCACTGCGGCATCTACCTGCAGGGCGGCACCGAGCACACGCACGGACTGTCGTCCTCGCTGCTGTCGAACGTCGCCGCGCGCAGCGGCGAGATCACCCGCTCCATCGGGGCACGGCTTGCCCACGAGCTAGGAAACGGAGTCCGACCATGAGCACCAACCCCTTCGACGCCGAGGACGGCGAGTTCCAGGTCCTGGTGAACGACGAGGAGCAGCACTCGCTGTGGCCGACCTTCGCGCCCGTCCCGGACGGCTGGCGGGCCGTGTTCGGCCCGGACGGCCGCGCCGCGTGCCTGGCGTACGTGGAGGAGAACTGGACCGACATGCGTCCGCGCAGCCTCCGCGAGGCGATGGCCGCCGACGCCGCGGCGGGGGAGCGCGCCTGATGGCGTCGCTGGCCGAGCGGTGGGGCATCCACCCGGACCAGTACTGGCTGTACGGCCGCCCGGTCGAGGAGCCGGTGCGGTTCGACGAGGAGATGGACGCCTGGCACATCTGCGGCCACGCCGAGGTGCTGGAGGCGCTCAGCCGTCCGGACGCGTTCTCGTCCGAGACGATCAAGCTGGTGCCGATGGGCGCCGAGGAGTCCTACACCGAGGGCGACCTGCTCCAGACCGACCCGCCCGACCACGGCGCGCTGCGCAAGCTCGCCGCCCGCGCGTTCACCCCGAGGGTCGTCGCGGACCTGGAGCCGCGCATCGACGCCCTCGCCCGCGAGCTGCTCGACGCGGTGGACGGCCAGGACGAGTTCGACCTGATGAGCGCGCTCGCCTACCCGCTGCCGGTGACGGTCGTGACCGAGCTGCTCGGCATCCCGGCGTCCGACCGGCACCTGTTCGAGCGCTGGATGACGGGCATGGTCGAGGAGATGGGCGACCTGTCCCTCGCCGACAGCGCCGAGGACCAGGAGGCCACGTTCGGCGCGGCCATGGACCACATGCGGCGCATGCTCGACTACCTGCGCGACCACGTCGCCGAGTGCCGCAGGGCGCCGCGCGACGACCTGCTCGGCGGGCTCATCGCGGCCGAGCTGAACGGGCGGCGCCTCACCGACAACCACATCGTCAACTTCGCGAAGATGCTGCTCATCGCCGGGTACCTGTCGACCACGATGCTGATCGGCAACACGGTGCTGGCGCTGGACCACTTCCCGGAGGTCGCGGCGCGGGTCCGCGCGGACCGGTCGCTCATGCCGGGCCTGGTGGAGGAGTCGCTGCGCTACCTCAGCCCGGTCGCGGCGACCTACCGGGCGACGGCCGCCGACATCGAGCTCGGCGGGAAGCGGCTCACGCCGGGGAAGATGGTCCTGGTGTGGTTCGGCGCGGCCAACCGGGACGCCCGCGTGTTCCCCGACCCGATGGCGTTCGAGCCGTCCCGGTCGCCGAACCCGCAGCTCGGGTTCGGCCGCGGCATCCACTTCTGCCTGGGCGCGCCGCTGGCCCGGATGGAGGGCCGGATCGCGCTCGGCCGGCTGCTCGACCGCTTCCCGGAGATCCGCACCGATCCCGACAAGCCGCCCGCGTTCATGGCCGCCCCCGACACGACCGGCGTGACGTCCCTGCCCGTCCGCGTCACCCGCTGAACGGCGCCTGCCGCAACACCACCCGCTGAACGGCGCCGCCCGTTGAACGACGGAGGCGGCGGTGCGTCCGGGGGGACGCGCCGCCGCCTCCGTTCCGGTCTCACTCCTGGACGGACGGCACGGTCTCCGGCGCGTCCACCGGCCGCCGCCGCATCTCGGCGCGGTCGATGATCCCCAGCGCCGGGCCGGTCATCGCGGTCGTGACCAGCGCCATCACCACCAGCGCCAGGAACAGCGGCGTGGTGAGGATCCCGGCGCTGTACCCGGCCTGGAGGACGATCAGCTCGGTCAGCCCGCGGGTGTTCATCAGCGCCCCGATCCGCATCGCGTCCCAGCGCGTCCGGTCGCCGAGCCGCGCGCCGAGGTAGCCGCCGAGCGTCTTGCCCGCGATGCCGAGCAGGACCGCCGGGACGATCAGCGCGACCGACACCGCGCCGAACCCCGACCCCAGCACCTTCAGGCCGCCGAGCACGAAGAACACCGGGACCATGACCCGCCCGATCGCGGTGACCGAGCGCAGCGCCGTGCTCCACGCCTCGGTCGCGGGCACGGCCAGCCCGGCCAGCGCCGCCCCGATGATCGCCGTCATGCCGAGCCGCTCCATGGTGAACCCCAGCGTCACCGCGACCACGCTGATCAGCAGCGCCGCCAGCCACGGGACGCGGCGCGACAGCGCGTCCGGGCCGCGCGTGCGCAGCACCAGCCGCAGCAGCACCGCCGCGCCCGCGCCGCACGCCAGCACGGCCATCGCCCGCGCGAACCGCTCCGGCGAGCCCGAGCCGAGCCCGATCGCGACCGCCAGCAGCAGCCAGCACGCGCCGTCGATCACGATCGAGGCGGTCAGCGAGAGCCGCCCGACCTCGGTGTCGGCCATGCCCCGGTCGGTGAGGACGCGCGCCAGCACCGGGACGGCCGTGACCGACAGCGTCACCGCGATCATCAGTGCCAGCGCGAGCGCCGGGGCGTCGCCGCGCACCGCGGGGGAGCCCCGCCACAGCACCCACCCGGCCAGCAGCCAGCCCGCCGCCTGCGCGGGCAGCAGCGACCCGGCCGCGACCCAGCCGACCGCCCGCCGGTCCGGGCGCGGCTCGCCGATCCGCAGCTTGTGCGTCAGGCCGCTCAGGAACAGCACGAGCCCGGTCTCGGTCGCGAGCTTCAGGTCCGCCAGCACGTCGCCCGGCACGAGCTGGTCGAAGGTGTGCCGTCCGAGCAGCCACAGCGCGGCCGGCCCGGCGAGCAGCCCGGCCGTCAGCTCGCCGATCACCTCCGGCTGCCGCGCCGCGCGGGCCGCCCGGCGGCCCGCG
>NZ_QURH01000922.1 GCF_003428695.1 Actinomadura logoneensis | reverse complement strand
GTCCGGCTGCGGCGACGCGCCCGCGGGCAGGACGCCGACCGGGCGCGGTGCGAGGGCGCGGGACGGGACGGTCCCGCTGCCGCCGCCCGCGCCGACCGTGTACGACCGGGTCGCGTCGCGGGCCGGGATGGAGTGGTACTGCGGGATGCGCGGCCTGGTCGTCGCCGAGCAGTACGTCTCGCGGGACTGCATGACCGGCCTCGGCGCCGGACCCGGGCTGGTCGCCGCGGCGTGCCGCGGGGTGGCCGCCGCGAGCCGGGGCCGACTGCCCGCGACGCACTCCGAGGTGACCCTGGTGATCCGCAAACCGGAGAGCCGGTACGCCAGGGTGATCTGACCCCGCCCGGCGCGCGCGAGGTGCGCGCCGGGGCGCGGGGTCGGTAAATTTCTGCGGAAACCCCTAGTGACCTGGATCGGCCCGGCCCTGCGCCGGGCGGGATCGGAGACCGCGGTGACCGCCGAAGCCGGCCTTCCCGACATGCTGCGCGACCTGCCCACCTGGACGCCCGACCCGGTGGAGCTCGCGGACCTGGAGCTGCTGCTCTCGGGCGTGTACCGGCCGCTGCCGGGGTTCCTCGGGTCGTTCGACACGGCGATGGTGATCGGGGGCGGACGGCTCGCCGACGGCACGCCGTGGCCGGTGCCGGTCACCCTCACCGTCCCGAAGGAGCTGACCGCGCACGAGCGGGTCGTCCTGCAGGACCCTGAGGGCGTGCCGCTCGCCGTCCTCACCGTCGCCGAGGCGTGGCAGGACCCGACCACCCAGGGCTGGCGGCTCGCCGGTCCGCTGGAGGCGCTGCGCGCGCCCGCGCACGGGCCGTTCCACCGGCTGCGCCGCCGGCCGGACGAGATGGAGCCCGCCGAGGGCCCGGTGCTCGCGGTCGCCACCCGCGAGCCGCTGCACCGGCGCGGCCTCGGCCAGGTCCGCCAGGTCGCCGAGCGGCTGGGCGCGCGGGTGCTCGTCCTGCCGCTGCTGAGCGGCGCGCACGACGAGTCGCTCGTGCGCGCGCTGCTCGCCGTCCGGCGCGAGCTTCCCGAAGGCACGCGGGTGATCCCGGTGCCGCTGCCGCCGCGCCCGCCCGTCACCGAGCTCGCGCAGGACGCCGCGAACGGACGCGACCCGGAGGCCGAGCGCGACACGCTGCTGCGCGCTCAGGTCGCCGCCGCCTACGGCGCGACACACCTGCTGGCGTCCGCCGAGGTCGAGGGCACGGCGGTCCCGGTGGTCGTCCCCGAGCCGTGGGCCTACGACGCGGACGTGGAGGTCTGGCGGCCGGTCGCGCGGATCGAGCCCGACCACGTCCAGGCCGAGCTGACGCCCGAGCGGCTCGGCGAGCTGCTCGACCGCGGCGAGCCGATCCCGGACTGGTTCACCCCGCCCGCCGTCGCCGCCGAGCTGGCCGTCGCCCGCCCGCCCAAGCACGAGCGCGGCCTCACGGTGTTCTTCACCGGGCTGTCCGGATCGGGAAAGTCGACCATCGCGCGGGGGCTGTGCGACGCCGTCGTCGAGCGCGGCGGGCGCACGGTCACGCTGCTGGACGGCGACGTCGTGCGCCGGCTGCTGTCGGCGGGGCTGACGTTCTCGCGCGCCGACCGCGACCTGAACATCCGCCGCATCGGGTTCGTCGCCGCCGAGATCACGCGGCACGGCGGCCTCGCGGTCTGCGCGCCGATCGCGCCGTACGCCGCCACCCGCGCCGAGGTCCGCCGGATGGTCGAGGCCGCGGGCGACTTCGTGCTCGTGCACGTCTCGACGCCGCTGGAGGAGTGCGAGCGCCGCGACCGCAAGGGCCTGTACGCCAAGGCGCGGGCCGGGCAGATCCCCGAGTTCACCGGCGTCTCGGACCCGTACGAGGTTCCCGAGGACGCCGACCTCACCCTCGACACCTCGACGATGACGCCGGACGAGGCCGTCGCGCGCGTGGTCGAGCTGCTCACCGAGGGCGCCTGGCTCCGTCCGGAGTGACCGGGCGGGCGACCCGGCCCCGTCCCGCCCTGCTCTGGCCTCCCGGCCCCGTCCCGCCCTGCTCTGGCCTCCCTGCTCCTTCTGGCCTGCCCTGGTCGCCCCGCCTTCCGTCCGCCGGTCTCCGAGGCCCTGTTCCGCCGGAGTGAGGCTTCGGCTCCCCGGGGTTCTGCTCGGCGGCGGAGGATCGTAGGGTGGCAACCAGGTTTCCCGATATGTCTGGTAGGTCATGCCGATGCACTTCGATTGGGCGATGGCGGGCGGTTCGTTCCTGGTCGCCGTCGTGGTCGGCCTGACCGGGATGGGCGGCGGGGCGCTGATGACCCCGATGCTCGTGACGTTCTTCGGGATCAGCCCGCTCGCCGCGGTCTCCAGCGACCTCGTCGCGGCGGCCGTGATGAAGCCGGTCGGCAGCCTCGTCCACCTGCGGCGCGGCACGGTCGACCTGCGCCTGGTCGGCTGGCTGTGCGCCGGGTCGGTGCCCGCCGCGTTCGCCGGAGTGCTGGTCGCGCGAGCCCTCGGCGACGGCGCGTCCGTGCAGGACGTCGTGCAGAAGGCGATGGGCGTCGCGCTCCTGGTGGCCGCCGCCGGGATCGTCGTCAGGGCGTGGCTGGGGCGCGGACGGGCGGACGCCGCCGACGACGCGGCGTCCGGAGACGGGGGCGCGGCCGGAGACGGAGCCGGAGGCGCGCCGCCCGCCATCACCGTCCGGCCGCTGCCGACCGCCCTGGTGGGGCTGGTCGGCGGGCTCGTCGTCGGGATGACCTCGGTCGGCTCCGGATCGCTCATCATCGTGGCGCTGCTGACGCTCTACCCGGCGCTGCGCGCGAACCAGCTCGTCGGGACGGACCTGCTCCAGGCGGTGCCCCTGGTGTTCTCCGCCGCGCTCGGCCACCTGCTGTTCGGCGACTTCCACCTCGACGTCACGGTCGCGCTGCTCGCCGGATCGGTGCCGGGCGTCTACCTCGGGTCGCGGATCTCCTCGCGCGCGCCCGGCGGGATCATCCGCAGGGCGCTGGCGTTCGTCCTAGTGGTGTCCGGCCTGAAGATGTTCGGCGTCCCGGCCGTCCCGCTGGCCTGGACCATCGTCGGCATGGCGGTCGTCGCCACGGCGTTCTGGGCGTTCGCCCGCGCCCGTCGCCCACGGCAGGACGGCTCCGGCGGCGAACGTGAAGCCGGTGAGCAGCAGCCCGGAGACCAGCCAGCCGCCGGCCACGTCGGTGATCCAGTGGCGCCCTAGGTCGATCCGCGTGTAGCCCTCGACCACCCCGGACAGGACGACGAGCGTGAACGCCGCGCTGATCCAGCGCGGACTCGACGCCCACCGCATCCCTCGTGCGCGCGCGTACTGGAAGATGAGGAAGACGCAGAAGCCGCCCTGGGCGAGCAGCCGCATCGTCGCCCCGGACGGGTACGTGCCGGGATTGGTCGGCGGGTGCCCGCGGTCGACGAGCGCCGCGAGCGCGAGCTGTCCCCAGTACTGCGTCACGAACATCACCGCGATCAGCACGACCGGGACCCAGCGGCGGCGGCGCGCCAGCAGCAGCGTCACCACCATCGAGAAGATCGCGAAGTAGCGGGTCGCGGGCCGGTCGCCGACCTGCGTGACCTGCGACATCAGGGACGACCAGCCGCCGTGCAGCCGGTGCGCCATCACCCAGTGGTAGACCGGCCAGTCGATCGCGTGCTGCCCGAACCGGAACGCGACCAGCCGCCCGAACGGCCACGCGACCACCAGCGTCGTGCCGATGACCGCCGTGGTGAGCAGCGCGTACGCGCCCCACGGGCCGAGCGTCCGGACGAGGTCGGCGCGCGCCGCGAGGAACCTCCGCCGGGCCGCCCCCACCCCGTTCCCGCCGCGCAGGACGTCCGCGACCGCCCCCGCCGACGCGGGCCGGGCCAGGAACACCAGCCCGGTGACGAGGACGGCGGCGAGCACGGCGGCGCCGCAGAGAACGACTGGCATGCGGCAACAATAGTCACCGGGTGATCCGCCGCTACCCGGATACTCCGTATACGGGAGCCTTTTCGGTCGTTCCCGAAGCCTCCGGCGCGCCGGCCGGACGCGGATCGCCGCGGCGCAGCAGGAACCAGAGCAGCGCCGCCGACACCAGCCCGCCGCCGCCCAGGCAGTACGGCGCGAGCGCGGCGTGGCGCGGCGCCGCCGCCAGCAGGACGAGCAGCACCAGCAGCCCGACGGCGCTCTCCACGCCGCGCACCGCGAACACCATCCGGGACTTCTTGCGCGCGGTCGCCAGGCTCGCCAGCGGCAGCGTGCACGCGAAGCAGACCGCGTACAGGCCCCAGCCCGCGAGCGCGGTCCGGTCCACGTCGAACGAGCCGCCGGTGACGACCGGGCCGAGCCAGTCCACCAGGACGATCCCGCCGAGGCTCAGCACCAGCGCGATCCCGGCCATCAGCCCGCAGGCGCGCAGCGCGGACCGCACGGGCATCGGCGTGCCCTCCCGCTCGGCCTTGGCGAAGTCGCCGAGCAGGAACCAGCCCGCGCCGTTCACGAACGTCATCGCGGGCGCGAGCAGCAGCCGCGCCGCCTCCACCCCGGCGAGCGCCGCGGTGGACGCGAACGCCGCGATCATGATGCGGGCGAGCAGCAGCGCCCCCGGCCGGACCCCGGCCTGCACCGACCGCCACCAGGCGAACCCCAGGATCTCGCGCAGGGCCGTCCCGCGCAGCGGCGCGCCCGCGTACTCCTCGGCGGGCAGCCGCAACCGCGCCAGCCCGACCGAGGCGACGCACCCGACGCACATCGCGCCGAGCAGCAGCTCGACCGAGCCGTCCACGCCCGCCCCGACCGCGGTCCCGAGCGTCGCGAGCGTGACCACCAGGTAGGACGCGTCGTTCAGGGTGAGCCGCCAGAACTCCATCCGCGCGGTGAAGATCCGCCGCCCGGTCTCGTTCAGCAGCCACAGCGCCACCAGCAGCGCGAACAGCGCCGTCCCGGCCGCCCCGGCGAGGCCCATCGCCACCGACACGACCGCGCCGACGGCCGCGCCCGCCGCGACCGTCCCGGCCACCGACCAGAGCAGCGCGCCCCGGACCTTCGGGTCGAACCGGTCGTAGACCGTCAGGGTGTCGCCGACGAAGCTGGTCTGCACCGACGTGATCATGACCAGCACGGCGAAGAACAGCGCGTACGCGCCGTACCCGGACGCGCCGAGAGTCCGGGCCGCGAGCGACTGCACGACGAGGCTGCCGCCCGCCGTGACGAACTGCACCGCCACCGCGCCGCCGGCCGACGACAGCAGCTTGCCGGCCTTCCCGGTGAGCCTGCCGGGCATCAGTCGCCGGTGTCCGGGTCGGGGCCTGCGGCGGTCTCGTCCGCGGCGTCCGCGAGCGGGCCGGCGGGCCTGCCGCCCGGACCGCCCGAGGGGCGGGCGGCCTTGGCCGGGCCGGGCGTGGCCGAACCGGGCTTGACGGGGCTGGGCCTGGCGGGGTCGGGCTTGGGGTTCGGCTTGTTCCGGGTGGCGGCGGCGAGCGTCTCGTCGTCCACGATCCGGAGGTCCTCGACCGTGCGGCCGGGGTCGGCGGACGGGTCGGAGGAGGCGTCACTCCAGAGCGCCACGGGGATGCGCGCGTCCGGATCCTTCTCCTTCGCCACCCCACCGGTCGCCGCACCGGTCGCCGTGCCGGTCGCCGTGCCGGTCGCCGTGCCGGTCGCCTTGCCGGTCACCGCGTCGGGCGCGCCACCGGGACGCGGGGCGCTCTTGCCCGCGTCGCCGCCCGCCGTGCGGGGCGGTGTGGAGGCCAGTCCGGTCTCCAGCGCCTTCGCCGGGTCGCGGAACGAACCGTCGTTCCGGGAGGAGCCGCGCGAGTGCGCGCCGCTGGAACGCGTCCGTCCGCCGCTCCCCCGCCGTCCGCGCCCGGACGCGACGGACCGGTCGGACTCGGGGGTCGCGGGCGCGGTCTCGCTCCCGCGTCCGCCGTCGGCGGATGCCGGGGTGGAGGCGGGAGTGGACGCAGGGGTGGATCCCGGGGGGGATGCAGGGACGCCCAGCTCGGGCGCGCGCCCGAACCCGGACCCGCTTCCGGTTCCGAGGTCGGTGGCGTCCGTCCGGATGCCGGGGTCCGCGGGACGTCCGCTCTCCAAGGACGGCGCGGGACGGGGGGAACGGGCGCCGGACGCGTCCGAGGGCCGCGAGGTCTTGCCCAGCGGGTCTGCGCCCAGCGGGTCGGCCTTCCGCGCGCCTCCGGTCAAGGGGGCGGCGGTCAGAGGGTCGGCGGTCAGGGGATCCGCGGCCGGCGGGTCGGCCTTCAGCGGATCGGTGGGACGAGCGGCGGAGTGCCGTCCGCCTCCCCCGGAGCGGTAGGCCGGGGCGTCACCCGACCACGCACCGCTCGTGCCACCGGCTACACGGGTGTCACCCGGCGATGGGTCGTCCCCCTTTGACCCGCCGCCGGAGGAACGGCCTCCGGCCTGGGCGCCGCTCCCCGCGGACCGCGCGCCGGAGCCGCCCGTCCGCGCGCCGGAACCGCTCGCGGACGCGCTGTTGGAGCGGGTGCGGGCGTCGGCGTCGTACGGCGTGGTGCTCTCGGCGCGCGTCCCGCCGCTGTTCGGGTAGGCGCTCGTCCCGTTCGTTCGCGGGCTCGGAGCGGCCGGGTACGGGCCGTCGGCGCGGGAGGCGGCGGCGTCCGCGCGGGGCGTGGAGCCGTTGGTGCGGGAGGACGCCGACGGGGTCGCGGGGGTGCCGAAGGGAGCGGTGCCGTCCGCACGCGGCGAGGTCCGGGGACCGGTCTCCGGGTAGCCGCCGTTCACCGACGGCGTCGGGGAGGTGGACGGCGCGGACGGGTTGCTGCGGCGCGGGGACGTCTCCCCGTGGCGCGGATAGGTGTCGGCGTGCCTCGGGGAGGTCTCGCCGGAGCGCGTCGAACCGCCGCGACGCGACGCGGACTCGGTGTGCCGCGCCGCAGCGTCGCCGAGCCGCGGCTCGGGGTAGACGATCGGGTTGGGCGAGGTGTTGCCCGCGGGGAGCGCCGGACGGGCGGCGGGACCGTGGATCTCCTCGTCGCTCCACACCCGCTCGACGCGCGGGCCGCCCGCGCCGGGACGCGATCCGCGCGGGCCGCCCAGGCGGAGCGGGCCGCCGGACGTCGCGCGCAGGAACGACACGACGCAGGCGAGGATCGCGCCGATCGCCAGGCCGATCACCGCGTTCTGCGGAAGCTGGTCCGGGGTCGACTGGCCGGGGTCGGCGCTGTCCACGAACTGCACGCCGTCGTTGGCGTTGGCGCGGGCGGACAGGACGCCGCTCTCCTGGGATTGGAGTTTGGCGAGGTTGGCTGCCAGGACGCGTCCTTCGC
>NZ_QURH01000924.1 GCF_003428695.1 Actinomadura logoneensis | reverse complement strand
GGAGGCCCCGGCCGTCGCCGGGCTGCTGCGCGCGCCCGAGCGCGCCGAGGCCCGGGGCGACGCCCGCTGGGAGGGCTACGTCGCGAAGGTGACGCGCGGCCTCCCGGCCGAACGCCGGCGCCTCGCCGTCAAGTCGGTCGAGACGCTCGTGTCGAACTGGCGCGGCCCGGCGGGCGCGATCCGGCACAACGGGATCACGCCGTCCATCACCTACAAGTGGTTCAGCGGCCTGTGGTCCTGGGACACCTGGAAGCAGGCGGTCGGCACGGCGGAGTTCGACCCGTCGCTCGCCCGGGACCAGATCCGGTCCATGTTCGACTACCAGATCACCGCGAAGTCCAAGGACCGGCCGCAGGACGCCGGCATGATCCCGGACGCGATCTTCTACAACACCCCGGCCCAGGGCGGCGGCAACTGGAACGAGCGCAACAGCAAGCCGCCGCTCGCCGCCTGGTCGGTCTGGCAGGTCCACCTCAAGGACCGGGACGCCTCGTTCCTGCGCGAGATGTACCCCAAGCTCGTCGCCTACCACGACTGGTGGTACCGGACGCGCGACCACGACCGCAACGGCCTGGCCGAGTACGGCGCGACGGTCGACCCGGCCAACGCGACCGAGGACGACCAGCGCGAGGCCGCCGCGTGGGAGAGCGGCATGGACAACGCGCCGCGCTTCGACGCCGAGCTCGGCGTGCGGATGCTGGCCAACACCGACGCGTCCGGCAAGGTCGTCGGCTACTCCATCAACCAGGAGTCGGTCGACCTCAACGCCTACCTGGCCGCCGAGAAGCACTACCTGGCGCTCATCGCCGGGAAGCTGGGCCGGCACGCCGACGCCGCGCGGTTCGAGAAGGACTCCGCGAAGGTCGCCGGGCTCGTCCGGACGAAGATGTACGACGCCGGGTCGGGCTTCTTCTACGACGCGGCCATGAACGCCGACGGCGGCAGGCCGCTCACCGGGCGCGGACGCGGCATCGAGGGCGCGATCCCGCTGTGGGCGGGCGTGGCGTCCAAGCAGCAGGCTGCGGCGGTGCAGTTCAAGATGGTGGACCCGAACGAGTTCGCCACCAAGGTGCCGTTCCCGACGGTTTCCAAGAGCTCGCCGTACTTCCAGTCGACCAGGTACTGGCGCGGGCCGGTCTGGATCGACCAGGCGTACTTCGCGCTCACCGGCCTGCGCGGCTACGGCTACCGTGCCGACGCCCGCACCCTCGCCGACCGGCTGCGCGCCAACGCGTCCGGGATGCTCGGCGACGGCGCGCTGCACGAGAACTACGACCCGCTGACCGGCGCGACCCTCAACTCGCCGAACTTCAGCTGGTCGGCCGGTCTGCTCCTGGCACTGGAGGACTGAGACCGGCGCCGACCGAGACCGGCGCACTGGACGGCGGTGGTCCGGCATCCCGGACCACCGCCTCCCGCTCCCGGGCGGCTCCGCGGCCTAACCGGCCAGGGCCTCCCGGGCGCCTGCGGCGATCTCCAGATCCTCGCGGGCCTCCACCACGGCGACGCCGACCCCGGCCCCCGGCGGGCTGAGGACGGCGTCGCCGTGCGCGTCCGCGTTGGCGCCGGCGTCGATCCGGACGCCGAGGAAGGCGAGGTCGGCGGCCAGCCGGGCGCGGACCGCCGCGTCGTGCTCGCCGACCCCGCCGGTGAACACCAGCGCGTCGAGCCCGCCGAGCGCGGCGGCCATCGCCGCCGCGTGGCCGCGCAGGGCGTGGTGGTAGACGTCGAGCGCCGCGACCGCCGCCCCGTCCCCGGCGGCGGCCCGTTCCCGCAGCTCGCGCATGTCGCCCGTCCCGGCCAGGGCGCGGAGCCCCGAACGGTGCTCCAGCGTCTCGTTGACGTCCTCGGCGGGGACGCCGTGCTTCAGCAGCCACATCGGGATGCCCGGGTCCACGCTGCCCGCGCGGGTGGCCATCACCAGGCCCTCCAGCGGCGTGAAGCCCATCGTCGTGTCGACCGACCGGCCGTCCAGCACGGCCGCGAGCGACGCGCCCGAGCCCAGGTGGCACACGACCACGCGGCGGGGCGATCCCAGCAGCTCGGCCGCGCGCCGCGAGGCGTGCGCGTACGACAGGCCGTGGAAGCCGTAGCGGCGGATCGCGAACCGCTCCCGCCACTCGGCGGGCAGCGCGTACGTCGCGGCGGCCTCGGGGATCCCCGCGTGGAAGGCGGTGTCGAAGCAGGCCACGACCGGGACGTCCGGCAGCGCCCGCCGCATCTCCCCCAGCGCGTACAGCGACAGCGGCTGGTGCAGCGGCGCCAGGTCGGCCAGGGCGTGCAGGTTCCGCGTCACCTCCTCGTCCACCACGACGGGACGGGTGTAGCGCCGTCCGCCGTGCACGAACCGGACGCCGACCGCGTCCGGGCGGGGCATGCGGGCGACCTGGCCGAGCACGCGCTCGGCCTCCCGCTCGGCCCCTCCGGTCGGCAGCTCGGCGTGGACGAGCACCCGGTCGTCGGCGTCCAGCAGGGCGAGCTTCACACTGCTGGAACCGGGATTCACCGTCAGCACCCGCATCGGTCCCCCTTCCTCCGGTCCGGTTCCCCGCCCGTCAATTCGGCCAGACCCAGTCGCGGACCTCGGGGGCGTCCTCGCCGTGCTCGCGGGTGTACTCGCGCAGCCGCAGCCTCGTGTCGGCCATGCGCTGCCGGATGTGCCCGACGCGTCCGCCGAGGCCGGGGACGCGGTCGATCACGTCCATGACGAGCTGGTAGCGGTCCAGGTCGTTGAGCATGACCATGTCGAACGGCGTGGTCGTGGTGCCCTCCTCCTTGTAGCCGCGGACGTGCAGGTTGTCGTGGCCCGCGTGCCGGTAGGTGAGCCGGTGGATGAGGTACGGGTAGCCGTGGAACGCGAAGATGACCGGCTTGTCCGGTGTGAACAGGGCGTCGTACTCGCGGTCGCTCAACCCGTGCGGGTGCTCGCCCGCCGGCGCGAGCCGCATGAGGTCGACGACGTTGACGACCCTGACCCGCAGGTCGGGCAGCAGCCGCCGGATCAGGTCGGTGGCGGCGAGCGTCTCCAGCGTCGGCACGTCCCCCGCGCAGGCGAGCACCACGTCGGGGTCGGCGCCGCCCTCGGTGCTCGCCCACTCCCAGATGCCGATGCCGCGCTCGCAGTGCCGGACGGCCTCGTCCATCGGCAGCCACACCGGCGCGGGCTGCTTGCCCGCGACGATGACGTTGACGTAGTCGCGCGAGCGCAGGCAGTGGTCGGCGACCGACAGCAGCGTGTTGGCGTCCGGCGGCAGGTAGACGCGGACGACCTCGGGCTTCTTGTTCATCACCACGTCGATGAAGCCCGGGTCCTGGTGGGTGAAGCCGTTGTGGTCCTGCCGCCAGACGTGCGAGGACAGCAGGTAGTTCAGCGAGGCGACCGGGGCGCGCCAGGGCAGGTGCCGGGAGACCTTCAGCCACTTGGCGTGCTGGTTGAACATGGCGTCCACGATGTGGGTGAACGCCTCGTAGGTGTTGAACAGCCCGTGCCGCCCGGTCAGCAGGTAGCCCTCCAGCCAGCCCTGGCACAGGTGCTCGCTCAGCACCTCCATGACCCGCCCGGACGCGGCCTGGTGCTCGTCGGTGGCGAGCCGCTCGCCCGCGAACACCCGGTCGGTCACGTCGAAGACGGCGCCGAGCCGGTTGGAGGCGGTCTCGTCCGGGCCCATGATCCGGAACGTCTCCGGGTTGGCCGCCACCACGTCCCGCAGGTACTCCCCGAGGACGCGGGTGGCCTCGGCGGTCGCGGTGCCGTACTTGTCCACCGGGACGGCGTGCGGTCGGATCCCGGGCAGCTCCAGCGGGCGCAGCAGCCGTCCGCCGTTGGTGTGCGGGTTGGCGGTCATCCGGCGGTCCCCGGACGGCGCGAACCGGCGCAGCTCCTCGACCGGACGGCCGTCCTCGTCGAACAGCTCCTCGGGCCGGTACGACCGCAGCCACGCCTCCAGCTGCGCCAGATGCCCGGGGTCGTCGCGGACGTGGGCCAGCGGGACCTGGTGCGCGCGCCAGGTGCCCTCCACCGGAAGCCCGTCCACCTCCTTCGGGCCGGTCCAGCCCTTCGGGGTGCGCAGGATGATCATGGGCCAGCGGGGCCGCGCGCCCGCGCCCTCCTCGCGGGCCGCGCGCTGGATCCGGGCGATCTCGTCCAGCGCGTCGTCGAGCGCCACCGCCATCGCGCGGTGCACCTGCGCCGGATCGTCCCCCGCCACCACCAGCGGCGCGTACCCGTAGCCCTCGAACAGGGTGCGCAGCTCGTCCTCGGGGATCCGGGCGAGCACCGTCGGGTTGGCGATCTTGTACCCGTTGAGGTGCAGGATCGGCAGCACCGCCCCGTCGCGCACCGGGTCGACGAACTTGTTGGAGTGCCAGCTCGCGGCGAGCGGTCCGGTCTCGGCCTCGCCGTCCCCGACGACGCAGGCCACGACCAGGTCCGGGTTGTCGAACGCCGCGCCGTAGGCGTGCGCGAGCGAGTATCCGAGCTCGCCGCCCTCGTGGATCGAGCCGGGCGTCTCCGGCGCGGCGTGGCTCGGGATGCCACCCGGGAAGGAGAACTGCCGGAACAACCGCGCCATGCCCGCCTCGTTCTGCCCCACCTCGGGGTAGACCTCGCCGTAGGTGCCCTCCAGCCAGGCGTTCGCGACCGCGGACGGCCCGCCGTGCCCCGGCCCCAGGACGATGAACATGTCCAGGTCGCGGGCGCGGATGACCCGGTTCAGGTGGGCGTAGCAGAGGTTCAGGCCGGGCGAGGTCCCCCAGTGCCCCAGCAGCCGGGGTTTGATGTGCCCGGGTTCCAGCGGCTCGCGCAGCAGCGGGTTCGCCATCAGGTAGATCTGCCCCGCCGACAGGTAGTTCGCGGCGCGCCAGTAGGCGTCGACCAGGCCGAGCTCGTCATCGGTCATGCTCACGGTGTCTCCCTGTGATCGCCGGTCCCACGGAGCCGTTCCTTCCCGGCGAGAAGATCCGCAACCTGTGGGACCGTCGCCCGCAGCTCGCGCACCAGAGCGCGGACGACCGCGGACCCGGCCAGTTCGGAAGTCGTAACGTAACCGATCCGGCGGGTGGGGCGCTCCGGGTCGAGCTCGCTGATCCGCGCCGAGTCCGGCGCTCCGACCAGCGAGAGCGCCGGCATGATCGCCATCCCGTGCCCGCCGCTCACCGGGGAGAACGCGGCCGCGTCGTCCTCGGCCTCGAGGGCCGCCTTCGGGATCCGGTCCTGTGCGGCCCGCCAGTCGCGGGTGTACGAACCGCAGTCCTCGGCCCAGTCGACCAGCGGCAGCGAGCGCGGGGACGGGTGCCCCCGCGCGGGCGCCAGCGCGTACGGCTCGTCCAGCAGCCCGTTCGCGACCAGGCCCGATGCCAGGGGCGCGGAACCGCTGAGCGTGGCGATGGCCACGTCGGCTCTTCCGTCGGCCACCTCGTCCGCCGTGCCACGCCCCACCTCGCGGACGATCCGCACCCGCGGCTCGATCCCGGGATGCCGGGCGCGCGGACGCTCCAGAAGGGACGGCGGCAGATGGAGGGCCGCGCTGCGGAAGGCCGCGATCCGCAGCGGCCCCTCAACAGCGCCCCCGCCGGTGACCCCGGCGTCCGAGCGACGGTGAGGAGGCCCGAGGCCTCCTCACCGGAACGTCGCCCGGGGCATGGCGGCCACCTGCCCCGCCCACGGCCGCGACCATGGGCGGTCAGGTTCTCCTCCGCGGTTCCTAACGGCCCAGGCGGGCGATACGGCCCTTCTCGCCGGACGCCCAGCAGCCGCCGTGCGCGCAGGAGACGGTGTCGAAGCTGCCACTGTCGAAGCGCGTCCAGGTGCGCCCGTTGTCACGGGAGAGGTCGCTGCCGGTCGGGCCGACCGCGATCAGCAGCGGACCCAGGTACGTCACGCCCGAGCGATACTCGGCGGGCGGGCGCGGCGCGAGGCGCCAGGAGCGCCCGGCGTCGCCGGTGGTCGCGGCGGCGTCCGGGGACGGCTCGCCCGGCCGGTAGTCGCCCCCGACCGCGACGCCGTGCCGGGCGTCCCGGAACGCCAGCCCGAACACACCCGAGGCCGCGCCGCTCGGCAGCGGCGCCGCGGAGACCGTCCAGGTGCGGCCCCGGTCGCGGCTGTGGAACACCCGCGAGCGCTCCCCGCCGCCGGTCGCGATCCAGGCGTCGCGGGAGCCGTGCGTGACCAGGCACTGGCCGCTCGCGGCGAACGCGGCCTCGCCGGGCAGGGCGGCGGGCATCCCCGCCGCGGGCAGCACCTTCCAGCTGCGTCCGCCGTCGGCGGTGGACAGGACGCGGAACCGCCCGTCCACCGGGTCGCTGACGGCCAGGCCGTGCCGCCGGTCGAAGAAGGCCATGCAGTCGTAGAACGCCTTGGGGTCGTCGTTGCGGAAGCCGGTCGTCCACGTGCGTCCGCCGTCGGAGGTCCGGTAGACGCGGGAGGCGTCGCCCTCGCCGATCGCGAGCACGACGGCGTTGTCGGCGTCGAACGCCTCCACGTCGCGGAACTCCAGGCCCGCCGCGTCCTTCGGAGCGACCTTCGCCCACGTCCGGCCGCCGTCCACGGTGCGCAGGACGGTCCCGCCGCTGCCGGCCGCCCAGGCGGTGCGCCGGTCCACGGCCGCCAGGCCGCGGAACCGCGCCTGCACGCCGGTGCCGGTGAGCGTCCAGCCGAGCTGCGGGGAGGCCGCACGCGGGGCGGTGGGCCCGGGAACGGCAGTCCTGGGAGCGGTGGGGCCCGGGGCGGTGATGTGCGGGGCGGTGGGGCGCGGGGCGGCGTGCGCCGTCCCGCCCAGGCCGGCGGTCAGGGTCGCCGCCGCCAGGCCGGTGGCCGGGAGGGACCGGATGATCTTCCGCGTCAGAGTCATGGCGCGGAAGGTAGCGAAGTGGGATCATCACGTCCAGACCCCGCCATACCGCGACATCGCCCGGACGAGGCGGGACACGGCCCCGGCCGCGCGGAGCGGTCGTGTGGACGGTGCTCCCCACCGCTACTAAGGTGTGCGCTGGACGACACCGAGCGGACGGGGGTGCGCGTGGAAAGCACGACGCCACGTCGCCGCAGGCTGCTCGTGCTCCTGGCGGGCCTGTTCGGGCTCGTCACGACCGTCGCGTCCGCCCTGCCCGGCGGCGCCGCGGGCGTCCCCGGAAGCTCCGCCACCGCGTCCGGCCTCCCGGGGCAGGACTGCGCGAGCCACTGCGCCCGGCGCGCCGCCCAGGAGCGGGCGGCGCAGGACCGGGCGGCCCAGCGCAGCGAGGCGCTGAAGGCCGGC
>NZ_QURH01000920.1 GCF_003428695.1 Actinomadura logoneensis | reverse complement strand
TAGCAGTCCATGGATGCCACGGGCAGCGGCCTGTCGGTCCCCTTGAAGAGACCGACAGGCCGCTGCCCGTGCGCTAACCCGGCACCAAGCGCTATGGCCGAGTCAAGGGGTCGCGCCCAAGCGGTGGGCGAGGGAGGCGGCGAGAGGGTAAGGCCGTTCTTTCGGAAGGAGGCGTTTCGCCTGCGAGACATCACCGCGCTGAAGGTGACGGTGGATCTTGTGGGCGAGGGGCGTCCGGTCGTCGATGGAAAGCGTCCAGTCGTCGGCGTACCGGTCGATGATGTGGCGGCTCAGACCGATCTGAATGGCTCGGGGCTCGAGCTTCTCGCCGCGTAGGGAGCGTTCCGGATCCCATTGGACGTGAACCTGCGCATGGCGGAAGGCGGAGCGCCACTCTTCGGCGGAACGGAAGACGCGGCGGTCGGGGTCGGTCGGGACGGCCAACGAGAGCGCTTCGTCCCAACCCTCTCGAGAGATGCGCACGGCCAGGATCGTCTCCTGCCCGGGTTTACGGCCCCAGCCGCTGCGTGCCATCAGCCAGAGGAAGGAGGGTTTGATCCAGGTCATCCGCGTCCGGGAGAACGGTGGGACGAAGCGCCCGTTCCGCAGCGCGGGCACCGCGATGGCAGGCGAGAACGCCTGGTACACGGTGATCGAATCACGGTCGTACTCGGCTCTGACCTCACGCGGACGCACGCCCCACCCCCTCGGACGAACCGCAGCCTGCCCGCCGGTCTCCCGAAGGGGCAACTGGTTTGTCGCCCGTCGGTCTGTCAGTGCTTTGTCGGTCAGCCGGCCAGTAGGGAGACGACTCGGATTGTCAGGCGGTCTTCTAGGAGCGTGATGGCTTCTTCGATGGTTCGCGCGGCGGCCTGCACGCGGAGGGAGCGGCCGTCGATGTCGGCGGTCGCCTGGGCCAGGGCCGGGCGCGGGAGGGAGGGGTCGGGGGCGAGGGTCAGGGTGCCTCGGACCGCGACGGCTGACGCGGTGGTGCCGGCCAGGGCCTTGCGGACGGCCGACTCGGCGGCGGTGCGGGCGGACTCGGTGACCGCGCCCGAGGTGAGGAAGTGGATGTCCATCGGATCCCCTGTGTCGCTGGTGTCGTGCAGAGAGGCGTGGTGAACATCGCCTCGCAGTAATGAGAACGTCTCTTCGGAGTGGTGTTCACGCCTGAGGGGCGAGAGCTGTGTCACGCGACGCGACGGGTTGTTCCGGCATCGGAAGAACGGCACGTCAGAGTGTGTGGACGAGAAGCCCGGGAACGGCCACGTGAGAGAGTTCACGCGTTGGGTGGGAGCGTGTGCGCGCGGTTCGGCGGCCGGGAGGCCGAGGGCCGCCGGTTGGCATTCACCGAAGCGCATTGCTTCGCCACGTTCCGGAACCATTCCGGCGCGGTGGGCGGCGCAGGGGGTCGTGATCCTCTACGATGGTCGATGCCGTTTCGCCAAGACTGGCTGGTGACCCCTTGCCCCAGGACGCTGCTGCACCCATTCCTCCAGCGGAGGGCGACTCCACCCCCGGACGTCTGCTCGACTACCCGCGTCGCGGCGGTCCGACGGTGCTGCGCATCCTGCTGGGGGCGCAGCTGCGCAGGCTCCGCGAGCAGAAGGGCATCTCTACCGAGGACGCCGGTTACGAGATCCGGGGCTCGCACTCCAAGATCAGCCGGATGGAGCTCGGCCGCGTCGGGTTCAAGGAGCGCGACGTCGCCGACCTGCTGACCCTGTACGGCGTCACCGACCCCGCCGAGCGCGCCCCCCTGCTGGAGCTCGCCCGCGAGGCGAACACTCCGGGCTGGTGGCACCGCTACGGCGACGTTCTACCGAACTGGTTCGAGACCTACCTCGGGCTGGAAGAGGCCGCCTCCCTGCTGCGCTGCTACGAGCTGCAGTTCGTCCCCGGGCTGCTGCAGAGCGAGGAGTACGCGCGGGCGGTCGTGCGCCTCGGCCATCCGGACGCGACCGACGAGGACGTGGAGCGGCGCGTCCGGCTGCGGATGACGCGCAAGGAGCGGTTCGTCGAGCCCGGCGCTCCGACGCTCTGGGCCGTCCTCGACGAGGCGGTGCTGCGCCGCAGCATCGGCGGACGCGAGGTGATGCGCGGTCAGATCGAGCACCTGCTGGAGATGGCCGACCTTCCGAACGTCACGCTGCAGGTGGTGCGGTACGAGGCGTCCGAGCCGTGCGCGACGGGCGGGCCGTTCACCATCCTGCGTTTCGCCGAGCCGGGCCTGTCGGACGTGGTGTACCTGGAGCAGCTCACCAGCGCCCTCTACCTGGACAAGCCCGCCGACGTGGACACCTACATGCGCGTGATGAACGACCTGTGCATCACCGCGTCACGTCCGGACGAGACGGTCCGCTTCCTCAAGGACCTGCTGGCCAAGAATTGACCTCGATCTCCCGCGTGGTCCGCGAGCTCGGGGGAAGGTCCTCGGGCCGATGGATGTTGTGCCGGGCGCGCGGCGCCGCCCGCCCCGCGCACATCCGTTCCGCAACGAGGAGGGCCAATGCTTTTCGGCAAGGAGCATGTCAAGCGCTACCAGGAGACCGACGGCGCTGAGGGGCACGACTGGAACGGCACGGTCACGCTGCTCCTGACCACCGTGGGGCGCAAGTCGGGCCAGGAGCGCACGACTCCGCTCATCTACCAGGAGGACGGCGACGACTACGTGGTGGTCGCGTCCAAGGGCGGCGCGGACGACCACCCGCTCTGGTACAAGAACCTGGAAGCCGACCCCCAGGTCAAGGTGCAGGTGCGGGGCGACCGGTTCACCGCGCGTGCGCGGACGGCGACGCCGGAGGAGCGGCCGCGGCTCTGGAAGAAGATGGTCGCGGTGTGGCCCGACTATGACGAGTACACGCGCAAGACCGACCGGGAGATCCCGGTCGTGGTCCTCGAACGCGTCTGAGCGGTCGGTTTGCCGCCCGTTACGGGCATGGTTCGCTCATCGCCCGCGCGGGATGTCCTCACAACCCGCGCGGGCTTTCTGCTGCCCCGGATGCCGGACGACACTCTCGGCTCGTGCGCCGGCTCGGCGACGGTCTCCAGTGTGCTGCTACCGCCTGTGATGCGCGGTCGATGGCAGTCGGACTCCTCGCGGCGGCAGGGCTGAGGTCCCAGCCACCGCGACCAAATGTCGCGGCGAACCGGTGGGCGGAACGTGGGCTGGAGGTTCGGGGTCGCCGGAGGGCGGATGCCGGTGGTTCGCTTTCGTGGACTGTGGGTGAGCGTGTAGCGTCGGCCGCAGAACATTCGTTCGACCGAGTCCAGCGAGGGACCGAGGTGCCGACGTCATCGCGGGTTCAGGGCGACGAGCCGCTGCCGCCGCGGCTGCCGCGCCGTTGGGGGATCGAGGCCGTTCCGGAGCCGCTGGCCGGCGGGCGCGGGCGGCGCTGGCGGCTGGACGCGGACGGTGCGTCCTACCTGCTGCGCGAGCACGGCTCGCCCGACCGCAGGCGGATCGGTCTCCGGCATGAGGCGATGGCCGCCCTGGACGCGGCGGGGCTCCCGGTTCTCGCCCCCGTCCCCGCGCGGAACGGCAGGACGCTGGTCGTCGCGGGCGGGCGCGGTTACGAGGTGTTCCCCTGGGCGTCGGGACGGCGGCGGGACGGGCTGGAGCTGACGTTCGTGCAGTGCGAGCGGCTCGGCGCGCTGCTCGGACGGCTGCACGCCGAACTCGACCGCGTGACCGGGCCGGTGCAGCAGAGCATGCTGGTGCCGACGTCGCGAGCGGCCGAGGCGATGGCGGCCGTGGACGCGGCGCTCGCCGGGACGTCCGACGACGGGACGGACTTCGCGGCGCTGACCGTCCGGCGGCTGCGCGAGCGGCGGGAGCTGCTGGACGAGTTCGCCGACCACCAGCCGCCGGAGATCGACACGAGCACGGTGGGGCGGCTGCACGGCGCGTTCCACCAGGGGCATCTGCGGTACGGGCGGTCGGGTGAGGTGTCGGCGGTGCTGGGCTGGGACGCGCTGACCACCGGTCCGCTCGCGGGCGAGGTGGTCGGGGCCGCGGCGCGGCTGTTCGCGTGCGGCGACGACCGGGGGCTCGACCTCGACCGGGTGCAGGCGTTCCTGCGCGGCCACCGCTCGGTGGTCGAGCTGGACGCGGGCCAGATCCAGTCGGCGGTCCACCGGGCGTGGTGGGAGCGGCTGTGCGATGTGGCGTCGCTGCGTCGGCGGTATCTCGGCGACGAGCCGTCCGACGGCGCCGACGCGCCCACGGCGCTGGTGGCGTGGTGGTCGGCCAACCTGGAGCGGACGCTCGACGCGTTCGCCGTCCCCTACACCGAGGTCCCGGACGACAGCCCCGCCTACGGCTGACGATCTGGGTAGAAGATCGGTTGAGGCGCGGCGCGGTGGGCGCCGCACGGGACCACAGGAGGCTCGGATGACGGCTGTCGCCCTGCTCGGGACGGGGATCATGGGTTTCCCGATGGCGCGGAACCTGCTGCGCGCGGGAGTGGACCTGACGGTGTGGAACCGGACGCGCGCGCGGGCCGAGCCGCTGGCGGAGGAGGGCGCGCGCGTCGCGGACTCCCCCGGCGCGGCGGTCGCGGACGCCGACGTGATCGTCACGATGATGACCGACGGTGACGTGGTGGCCGAGGTGATGGAGGCCGCGGCCCCGCGGGCGCGGCGGGGCGCGGTGTGGGCGCAGATGAGCACGGTCGGCGTCGCCGCGCTCGGACCGCTCGCCGAGCTGGCCGGACGGCACGGGCTGACGTTCGTGGACGCGCCGGTGCAGGGCAGCCGGCAGCCCGCCGAGGAGGGAAAGCTGGTCGTCCTGGCGGCGGGGCCGGAGTCGGCGCGCGAGGCGGTGCGGCCGGTGTTCGACGCGGTCGGGCAGCGGACGATGTGGCTGGGCGACGACGGCGCGGCGGGCGCAGGGACGCGGCTGAAGATGGTGACGGTGGGTTACGCGATCACGCTGACGTCGCTGGTCGCGGAGTCGCTGGCGCTGGCGGAGGGGCTGGGCCTGGACCCGCGCGCGTTCGGCGAGGTCCTGACGGGCGGGCCGCTCGACTGCGGCTACCTGCAGACCAAGATGCGGGCCGTCCTCGAACGGGACTTCAGCCCCACGTTCACGGTGCGCAATGCCTCGAAGGACACCGGGCTCATCATGGAGGCCGCGTCGTCCGCGGGCGTCCGCGTGGACCTCACCGACGCGGCGCGGCAGCGGTTCCTGCGCGCGACCGAGCAGGGCCACGGCGAGGAGGACATGGTCGCGAGCTTCTTCGCGGGGTTCCCCTCCTGAGACCCGCGCTCAGGCGTGGGACGCGGCGTCCTCCACCGCCTCGGCGGCCGGCGGCACGGCTCCCTGCTCGGCGGTGCCGAACGTGATGGTGAACAGGTCGGGCGGGCCGGGTCGGAGTTCGACGATCGTCCCGTTGGGGGTGCGGCCGACCTCGGCGAAGCGGTGGAAGGCGGCCATCTGCCCGGCGGTCGGGTCGGTGACGCCGGTGAGGAGCGTCCACATGGCGGCGCGCATGAACAGGCCGTGGGTGAAGACGGCGATGAGGCCGGGTTCGGGGCGGGCCGCCAGCGTGTCGAGCATCGTGCGGGCGCGGGCCACCAGCGCGCGGAACGTCTCGCCGTCGCCGCCGAGCACGCGCGCGGGGTCGGGACTGGCCCAGTACGCCTCGGCGTGGGGACGGCGCTGCTCGTTCGTCGTGTTCGGGCCGTGGAGCGCGCCGAGGAAGGTGAACTCCTGGACGGGCCACTCCTCGTAGGGGACGTCCGGGAAGCGGGCGCGCGTCGGCGCGGCGGTCTCGCGGGCGCGGACGAACGGTGAGCTGACGATGAGGGACGGCGCGGCGGAGAAGGCCGAGGCGACGCGCTCGGCCTGGCGTCGTCCGGACGGTGTGAGGGGCGCGGCGGCGGGGCCGTCGGTCGGCAGTCCGGCGTTGGACTCGCTCTCTCCGTGCCTGATCAGCCAGACGCGCCGGGGGGCGCTTTCGGTCTCCGTCACGCGGACAAGGCTGTCATACCGCCCGAGGGGAATGATGAGGCGCATGGAGGTTCTGAGCAGTCGCGTCATCGTCCGTCCCGCCGATCCCGGCCGGGCCCGCCGCTTCTACCGTGACGTTCTCGGCCTGGCGGTGTACCGGGAGTTCGGTCCGCCGGACGATCCGGGCCTGGTGTTCTTCCTGGGCGCGGGGTTCCTGGAGGTGTCGGGGCACGGGTCCGGTCCGGTCGGTGAGGGCGCGCCGATGCTGTGGCTCCAGGTGCGGGACGTCCGGGCCGAGCACGAGCGCCTGGCCGCCGCCGGGGTCCGGGTGGTGCGGGAGCCGCGGGTCGAGCCGTGGGGGCTGGTGGAGATGTGGATCGAGGACCCGGAGGGGGTCCGGATCGTCCTGGTCGAGGTGCCCGAGGACCACCCGTTGCGGCGCGACCAACGCGGATAAATCTGGAAAATACTGGAACTCCGTGGAAGTCGCGGTACGCTCTCCGGCATGTCCGGAGCCCCCGGCTCCTCCCCCGACGCGTTGGAGGAGCGCATCGCCGCTTTGCGCGCGGCCGTCCGCCGCGCCGCGGCGAGCGGCGACCGGGAGGCCGCGCGGACGCTGCGCGCCGAGCTGCGGCGCGCCGAGCAGGCATGGGACGAGGCCGTTCTCGGCGATGACCCCGGCGACGACGCCGACGTGGGCGCCCCCGTCGTTCCCGCGCCGACCGGGCGGGCGGGGACCGCGAGCGGAGCTTCCCGGGGCCTGGTGCCGGTTCGGGAGCAGGTCCACCAGGCGTTGACGCTGCTGGGCGTGCCCGCCGCGCCGAAGCTGGTCGGAGCCGTCCACACGGCGTTCTTCCCCGGGGAGATCCCGGCGGCGCGGCTCACGAGTCTGCGGCGTGACGAGGAGCGGTCGTTCCGGTCGTCGCCGTACGCGCGTCCCTACTACCTCTGCGCCGCCTTGACCGCAGACCTGCTGGCTCCGGCGCGCGGGCTGCTCACGGTGAGCACGTGGCCGCTGAGCCAGCGCATCGTCGGCCCGCTGAGCGCGCGCGTGGACTTCCTCACGGCGGCGGTCCGGGTGGCCGAGCGGGCCGAGAGCACCGGCGCCGGGCGGGACGTGGGCGTCCAGCGGCTGCTGTGGCGGTTCGCCGCCACCATTCCGGGGGCGACGGGCGGTACCGTCGTGACGGACGGTGCGGTGGATCCGGCCGTGGTCGCCGAGGCGGCGCGGGCGGAACTTGCCGTGCACCGGGACGCCGACGGGCGGGACCGCGCGGCGGCGGCCCGGCGCGCGGCCGAG
>NZ_QURH01000918.1 GCF_003428695.1 Actinomadura logoneensis | reverse complement strand
CGCGGCCGGGGCGGACGCGGGCGCGGCGGCGGGCTTGGCCGGGGCGTCGGCGGGCTTGGCCGCGGGCTCGCCGGCCTCCTTGTCGACGCGCGGGCCGACACCGAGCTTCTCCTTGATCTTCTTCTCGATCTCGTCGGCGGTGTCGGGGTTGTTCTTGAGGTAGTTGCGGGCGTTCTCCTTGCCCTGCCCGAGCTGGTCGCCCTCGTAGGTGTACCAGGCGCCGGACTTGCGGACGAAGCCGTGCTCGACGCCGAGGTCGATCAGACCGCCCTCGCGCGAGATGCCCTGGCCGTAGAGCAGGTCGAAGTCGGCGACCCGGAAGGGCGGGGCCATCTTGTTCTTGACGACCTTGACCCGGACGCGGTTGCCGACGGCCTCGGTGCCGTCCTTCAGGGTCTCGATGCGGCGCACGTCGAGCCGGACCGAGGAGTAGAACTTCAGCGCGCGGCCACCGGTGGTGGTCTCCGGCGAGCCGAACATGACGCCGACCTTCTCGCGCAGCTGGTTGATGAACAGCGCGGTGGTGCGGGTCTGGTTCAGCGCACCGGTGATCTTGCGGAGCGCCTGGGACATCAGCCGGGCCTGGAGGCCCACGTGGCTGTCGCCCATCTCACCCTCGATCTCGGCGCGCGGGACGAGCGCCGCGACCGAGTCGATGACCACGAGGTCGACCGCGCCGGAGCGGATCAGCATGTCCGTGATCTCCAGCGCCTGCTCGCCGGTGTCGGGCTGGGACACCAGCAGGGCGTCGATGTCGACGCCGAGCTTGGCGGCGTACTCGGGGTCGAGCGCGTGCTCGGCGTCGACGAACGCGGCGATGCCGCCCTTGCGCTGGACGTTGGCCACCGCGTGCAGCGCGATGGAGCTCTTACCGGACCCTTCCGGGCCGTAGACCTCCACCACCCGGCCGCGCGGCAGGCCGCCGATGCCGAGCGCGATGTCGAGCGAGATCGCCCCGGTCGGGATGACCTCGACCGGCGCGCGCGCCTCCTCGCCCATCCGCATGATCGAGCCCTTGCCGAACTGCCGCTCGATCTGGGCGAGCGCGGTCTCGAGAGCCTTCTCCCGGTCGTTCGCTGCCATGGTCTGCCCCTTGTCTTGGTTTCGGTCGCCGGGTCTGCCGGCTCTCGGCTTCGCGATGTCGAGGGCGACGTTACGAGGTGCCTCCGACAGTTTTCGAACCCTCACCGGAACTGTGGATAACGTCGCGCGCCCGGCACAGCCTACCGAACATCAGTTCGATCATGGACGCGCATCCCGATTCGCCCCGGATTATCCGTGCGCCGGACGGCCTCGACACCGTACGCTGGCGGCGCCGTCCTCGGAGGCTCCATCATGACGCTGACCGTCCTCTTCTGCGTCGATCCGCTCCATCCCCGGCGCGTTGACCCGCACTTCTCCCGCGAGGCCGCGGCCGTGCGCGACCACTACGGCGAGATCGGCCTCATCGACCACGACGAGCTGCGGAACGGCGACGCCGACGCCGCCGTCCGGGACGTCCCGCGCGACCTGGGCGCCACCTGGTACCGCGGCTGGATGCTGACCGGCGCCGAGTACGCCGCCATGGCCGCCGCCCTGAAACGGCGCGGCACGGTCCTGCTCACCCATCCGGACGACTACCGGCGCGCGCACGAGCTGCCGGGCTGGCACGACACGTTCGCGGGCCTGACCCCGAGCAGCGTGTGGCGCGCCCTCTCCCCCGGCGGCGACCCCGGCGACCTGGCCGAGCTCGTGCGCCCGCTGCGCGGCGGGCCGGGGATCGTGAAGGACTACGTCAAGTCCCGCAAGCACGAGTGGGACGAGGCGTGCTACGTCCCGGACGTCCACGACCTCGCGCGCCTGCGCGCCGTCGTCACCAAGATGATCGCCCTCCAGGACGAGTATCTGGCGGGCGGCGTGGTCGTGCGCGAGTACGAGCGGCTGGACTCCGGCGGCGAGGCGCGCGTGTGGTGGGTGGACGGTGAGCCGGCGCTCGTGGGGCCGCATCCGGACACCCCCGAGGTCGAGCCCGAGCCGGACCTGTCCGGGGTGGCCCCGGCCGTCCGGGCGCTGGGCTGCAGGTTCATCACCACCGATCTCGCACGTCGGGAGGACGGCGTGTGGCGGGTGGTGGAGGTCGGCGACGGACAGGTGAGCGACCTGCCCGCCACGGTCGACCCCATGGATCTCTACGCTCACCTGCCGGTTCCTGATTGACGGTGATGAAACCCGATTCGGTACGGTTTCGTCTCAGATACGACCCTGACGTCGCCTGATAAGGACGTGTCCTCGTTGCCCCCTCAGGAACCCGCGCGCCGCCTCAGCTCACGTGCCGTGAAGATCGGCGTGGTGAGCGTGCTGTCCATCGCCGTCACCTCCGCCTGCGGCACCAAGTCCACGACGGCCTGGTGCGTCGACCGGCTGGCTCCGCCCACCGGCGCCACCAAGGGCGGCTACAAGGTCGTGCCCGACTCCTACTGCGACCGGCGTGAGATCGAGAACGGCGTCGTGGGCTACGGCCGTTACTTCTGGTACTACGGCGGGAAGCGGGACCGCACCGGATACGTGCACGGCGGCAGTTACAGCGCTCCGCGCAGCCACCGGATCAAGTCCGGCTCCGGCCACTCGCTGATCCGGGGCGGTTTCGGCGGCCACGGCCGGAGCGGCGGCTGAGATGCGGCGTGAGTTCAGCGACCCCCGTCCGGACTGGGCGGCGCGGGTCGAGGCCCAGGGCCTGGCGTACCACCGGACGGCGCACCCGGAGAACCTGACGCGGCCCTACTGGGACGAGTCGGTGCACTACGTCTTCGACATGGACGAGGTGCTGGCGCTGGAGGAGACCGTCGAGGAGCTGCACCGCATGTGCCTCCAGGCGGTCGAGCACGTCGTGACCACGGGGCGCTACAACGTGCTGGGCATCCCGGACTGGGTGGCGCCCCTGATCGAGGCGTCCTGGCGGCGCCGCGACCCGCACCTGTACGGGCGCTTCGACCTGCGCTACGACGGGACGGGCCCGGCAAAGCTGCTGGAGTACAACGCCGACACCCCGACCTCCCTGGTGGAGAGCTCGATCGTCCAGTGGTACTGGCTGCGGGACGTGTACCCGGGCGACGACCAGTGGAACTCCATCCACGAGCGGCTGGTGGCCCGGTGGAAGGAGATCGCGGCGACCGTCCCGGGCGGGCGCGCGCACTTCGCCTGGACGAACGAGGACGAGACCGGCGAGGAGGTCATGACGGTCGCCTACATGCAGGAGACCGCCGAGGAGGCGGGCCTGCCGGGCGAGGCGATCGCCATGGAGGACATCGGCTGGGACCCCGTGCGCGCGCGGTTCGTGGACCTGGACGAGCGGGAGATCACCACGCTCTGCAAGCTCTACCCGTGGGAGTGGATCGTCGCCGAGCCGTTCGGCCGGAACGTCCCCCAGGCGCCCACGAGGTGGATCGAGCCGATCTGGAAGATGATCCTGTCCAACAAGGCCCTCCTGGTGCTGCTGTGGGAGCTGTTCCCCGGCCACCCGAACCTGCTGCCGACCTACCTGAACACCCCCGGGAACCTCACGTCCTACGTGCAGAAGCCGCTGCTGGGGCGCGAGGGCGCCAGCATGCGCATCGTCACCCCGGACGGCCCGGAGGTCACCACCGGGGGCGAGTACGGGCGCGAGGGCTTCGTGTTCCAGGAGTTCTGCCCGCTGCCCGACTTCGACGGGGAGCACCCCGTCCTCGGCGCGTGGGTCGTGGAGGACGAGTCCGCCGGGCTCGGCATCCGGGAGACCTCGGGCCTCATCACCGACGACACGTCCTCGTTCGTCCCGCACCGCATTCCGCTGTAACCCCTGAGGAGAACCATGACCCCGCTCGCCGCCGCCACCGCATCCGGCGACGACAGCCTCGGCCATGTCCTGCTGCACGGCTCCGGCGCCCTGCTGGCGTACGCGGCCGTCGGCCTCGTCCTGTTCGTCGCCGGGTTCTACATGACCGACCTGGCGACGCCCGGACGCCTGATCCACGTGATCCGCCGCGACCGCAACCCCAACGCCACGCTGCTGGCCTGCGCGTCCACGGTCGGCGTCGGCCTGATCGTGGCCGTGTCGATCTTCGCCGCGGGCGGCGACCTGGTCGAGGGCCTCACCCGCACGCTGGTGTTCGGCCTGGTCGGGATCGTGGCGCAGGCCGCCGCGACGATGGCCTTCAACCGGCTCGTCGGGATCAACGTCCGGGAGGTGGCGGACGGTCCGGAGGACGGGCTGGAGCCCGCCGCGATCCTGCTGGCGGTGGCGAACCTGATGATCGGGTTCGTGATCGCGGTCGCGGTGTACTGATCCCTCCGGACGGCGGGGCCCGGACGAGGGCGGACGAGGGCCGGGGGCCTGCGGAGGCGCGGGCTAGCGGAGGCTCGGGGGCACGTCGAAGGTCGCGACCACGGCACGCCAGACGGTCTTGGCCGACTCGCCGTCCGCCAGGGCCTGGTCGATCGTGCGCCCGCCGAGCTCGGCCAGGACGTAGTCCTTGGCGACGCTCTCCGCGTAGCCCTCGCCGAAATGCTCGTTCATCCGCTGCCAGAACACTGTGAGACGCACGCCGCCACGCTATCCGACGGACTCGTCCACCTCGTCCGGCACGCTCGGCGGCCCGCCCTCGGCGTACTGCCGGTGCAGGCCGGTGAGGTAGCGCTCGACGCCTTCGACCACACGGGCCGTCCGGTAGGACGGGAAGACGTCGAAGGCGTGCTGGCCGCCCCGCATCTCGGCGTACAGGACCGGCGCGTCCGACGCGTCCCGCAGCCTCTCCACGAAGCGGCGCGCCTCCTGGACGGGGATCAGCGAGTCGTGGCTGCCGTGGATGACGAGGAACGGGGGCGCGTCCCGGCGCAGGTAGGTCACCGGTGACGCCTTGGCGTACGGCTCCCGGTCCTTGTCGAAGGGCCGTTTCACCACGTGCTTCTGCATCAACCCGAGTTTGCCGAAGGGGATCGGCAAAGGGCCGGGCTCGACCAGGTCGTAGACCCCGTAGAAGGGCACGGCTCCCTGGACGGAGGTGTCCACATCCTCGAAACCGGGCTGGAACTCGGGGACGTTGGCCGTCAGGGCGACCAGCGCCGCCAGGTGCCCGCCCGCCGAGCCTCCGGTCACGCAGAGGAAGTCCGGATCCGCGCCGTACTCCTCGGCATGCTCGCGGTACCAGCGCAGGAAGTGTTTGAGGTCGAGAAGGTGCTCGGGCCAGGTGGCCCGGGGACTCAGCCGGTAGTTGACGTTGAACCCGACCCACCCTTGCAGCGCCATGTGGTTCAGCAGCGGGAGCCCCTGTTCGCGTTTGTCGCCGATGACCCAGGCGCCGCCGTGGATCTGCATGAGCCCGGGGCGTAGACGGCCGTCCTCCTTGGGCCGGTACACGTCCAGCTTGAGGCGCAGCCGTCCCTCTTGGCGGAAGACGATGTTGCGGTCCACGCGGACACCGCGCCTGGGAATCAGGCAAAGCGGCGGGAGGACGAGGTGGCTCCGCGGATAGCGGGGGGCGTTCTGCGGGTCGAGTTCCAGAGGGACGCCGCTGTCCTTGAGCGTGACGACGGTCTTGCGGGACGCCGCGATCGTGGCGGCGGTCCCGGCTACGCCCGCGAGCCCCAGGGCCAAGCCGACCCAGCCGATCCACACGTCCCGTCCGTCCAGCCCGCCGTCGGCGGCCGTCCACGCGAGCCCTGCGACCTCCGCGACGAGCAGGTGCGGGGCCAGCTCGACGGTGAGCCAGCCGAAGAAGAAGCCGGGCACCACCAGGGCGCCGCGGCGGGGCGGACGGCGGGCGTTCGCGGCCAGCAGCAGGCTCGTCGCGCCCACCGCGAGCAGGACGTAGGGCATCGGGGGCTCCCGGGGTCGGCCTCCCTCCAGAGTGGCCGAGCAATCACTTGCTCACAACGTGACGCGGACCACCCGTGGACGTTTCTGTCGGACCCGCGAGGCAGGATGGGACGCATGACCGGACTGCCGCACGACAGCGCCGCTGACGTGCTCGAACGCTTCTCCCCCGCGACCCGCGCGTGGTTCACGGGGGCGTTCGCCGCGCCCACGGCCGCGCAGGCGGGGGCGTGGCGGTCCATCGCGGCGGGCGACTCGACGCTCGTCGTCGCGCCCACGGGGTCCGGCAAGACGCTCGCCGCGTTCCTGTGGTCGCTCGACCGGCTGGCCTCCGAGCCCCTCCGGGACGATCCGAAGCACCGCTGCCGCGTGCTGTACGTGTCGCCGCTGAAGGCCCTCGCCGTGGACGTCGAGCGCAACCTGCGCGCGCCGCTGACCGGCATCCGGCAGGCGGCGCGCCGGCTCGGGCTGCCCGAGCCGGACGTGCGGGTCGGCGTCCGGTCCGGCGACACGCCCGCCGACGAGCGGCGGCGGCTGGCCACCAGGCCGCCCGACATCCTGATCACCACGCCCGAGTCGCTGTTCCTGCTGCTCACCTCGCAGGCGCGCGAGGCGCTGCGCGGCGTCGAGACCGTGATCGTCGACGAGGTGCACGCGGTGGCGGGCACCAAGCGGGGCGCCCACCTGGCCCTGTCCCTCGAACGGCTCGACGCGCTGCTCGACCGTCCCGCCCAGCGCGTCGGGCTGTCGGCGACCGTCCGTCCGGCGGCCGAGGTGGCGGCGTTCCTGGGCGGGGCGCGCCCGGCGGCCGTCGTCCAGCCGCCCGCCGACAAGGTCTTCGACCTCGACGTGGTCGTCCCGGTCGAGGACCTCGGCGAGATCGCGAGCTTCGTGGACGGCTCCGGTGACGTGGACCCCCGGCAGCGCAGCATCTGGCCCCACGTGGAGGACCGGCTGCTCGACCTGATCGAGGCGCACCGCTCCACGCTCGTCTTCGCCAACTCCCGGCGGCTCGCCGAACGCCTCTGCGGACGCCTCAACGAGCTCGCCTTCGAACGCGCCATGAGCGTCCGCGAGGAGCAGGCCGAGCGCGAGGAGCCCGGCTCCCCGCGCCGGATCACCCCGGAGGACATCGAGCGCGCCCTCGGGCTCGGCGCGCAGGACGATCCGGACGGAGAACGCGGCGGCCCCGCCTCCGCGAACGGCGCGGACGCCCACGGCTCACAGACGCCTGGCGGCGCGGCCGGAGGACGCGATCTCGCGTCTGCGAGCGGTGCGGACGCCCGCGGCTCGGGGGCGTCCGGCGGCGCGGCCGGAGGGCGGGGTCTTGCGTCCGCGAGCGGCGCGGACGTCCGGGGGTCGGGGGCGTCCGGCGGAACGGCGGCGCCTCGTGCGGGCGCGCG
>NZ_QURH01000917.1 GCF_003428695.1 Actinomadura logoneensis | reverse complement strand
GGTGGCCGCCGCCGGGCCACGCCTCCGCGCGGGACGCCGGGTGCCGGAACAGGCCGCGCTCCCAGTCCGCCGAGGCGGCCTGCGCGGCCGACCAGCACGACAGCACCGGGCAGGCGCGCCGGGCGAGGTAGGCGTCGCCCTGCGGGCGCAGGCCGAACGCCGCGTCACCCTCGTACATCGCCGGGAACGCCTCGGCGAGCGCCTGCGGCGCGGTGGCGAGGATCTTGCGGCGGTGCCAGGCGAGCAGCCAGGGCGGCGAGGCGGGCGTGTGGCACCACTCCTCGTTCGCCAGCGCGGTCGGGTACGGGTCGCCGGAGCGCAGCCCCGCGTGGATCGCCGGGAAGGCGGCGGCGATCTCGGCGGACTGGCCGTAGGCCGGGTCCACGCAGACCAGGGCGCGGACGCGGTCCGGGTGCTCGACGGCGAGGGCGCTGACGACCATCGCGCCGAGGGAGTGGCCGACCGCGACGACCGGTTCGGCGACCTCCAGCAGGTCCAGCAGCCGGACCAGGTCGGCGGCCAGGTCGTGCGGGGTGTAGCCGGTCGCGGGCGCGGACGACAGGCCGTGCCCGCGCAGGTCGGGCGCGATGATCCGGTACCGGCCGCCGAAGCCGGGCAGGTGGAAGATCCAGTCGTCGGAGTCGGCGCCGTAGCCGTGCACCAGCAGCAGCGTGGCGCGCGGCTCCCGGCCAGCGGGCAGGTCGTCGGTGAAGAACACCCGCGCGTCGCCCAGCTCTGCGAACGGCATCGGCCTGGCCTCCTCGGATTGACCGAACAAGCGCACGCTACATCAATGGACGGAAGCCGAGCAATCGCTTGGTTGTGGATACAGTGTGACGCGTGTCGCGCCGCCGCGCACGGCACCGGACGCCGGTGCCGGCACCGCAAGGGGAGGGGAGCCCGGATGCGCCTCGGGATCACCATGTTCGCCACCGACCGCACGATGCCGCCGCACGAGCTGGCCGTCGCCGCCGAGGAGCGCGGCTTCGCCTCGCTCTACCTGCCCGAGCACACCCACATCCCGGTCGCGCGGACGACGCCGCCGCCGACCGGAGCCGACACGCTCCCCGAGGAGTACGCCCGCACCCTCGACCCGCTCGTCGCGCTCGCCGCGGCGGCGGTGCCGACCCGCACGCTCACGCTCGGGACCGGCGTCCTGCTCGCGGCCCAGCGGGAGCCGCTGGTCACCGCGAAGGCCGTCGCGACGCTCGACCGGATCTCGGGCGGACGCGTCGTCCTCGGCGTCGGCTACGGCTGGAACCGCGAGGAGGCCGCCGACCACGGCGTGGACTGGCCGCTCCGCCGGGCCCGCGTGCGGGAGGCCGTGCTCGCCATGCGCGAGCTGTGGACGAGGGACGAGGCCGTGTTCGAGGGCGAGTACGCCTCGTTCGCGCCGAGCTGGTCATGGCCGAAGCCCGCCGGGCCGGTGCCGGTGCTGCTCGGCGGCGCGCCCGGCCCGACGCTGTTCGCGCACGTCGCCGAGTACGGCGACGGATGGATGCCGATCGGGGGCGCGGGCGTGCGCGAGGCGCTGCCCGCCCTGCGCGCCGCGTGCGAGGCGGCCGGGCGTCCGATGGCGCGGGTCGTCCCGTTCGGGACCGTGCCCACGCACGCCAAGCTGGAGTACTACGCCGGGCTCGGGGTCGACGAGGTGGTGCTGCGGGTCCCCGGCGGCGGCCGGGACGAGGTGCTGCCCGTCCTCGACCGGTACGCCGCCGAGCACCTTGGGCGCTGATCCGCGCGCCGGGCACCCCTCGGCGCCGGCTAGCGGATCATCCGGAAGCAGAAGAAGGTCGGGAAGCGCGTCCACCTGCCCTTGCCGCCGGAGACCGCGCCGACGATCGGGAAGACCCAGCCCCCGATCAGCAGCTCCAGGTAGACCAGGACCAGCGGCACGAGGTAGGCGGGGTTCTTGGTGATGATCGCCGGGACCGCGCAGACCGAGCCGAGCGCCAGCAGGTGGATCAGCATCGTGAGCTGGTAGTTCAGCGCCTGCGCCGCGTGGTGGCGGACGAACCGCGAGGTGTTCTTCTTCATCAGGTAGATGACCAGCGGCGCGAGGAAGCCGACGAACAGCATCAGCACGTAGCTGAGCACCACCATGTTCGTCTCCTCCGACGTCACCGCGCCGCCGTGCGCGGACGGGTGCTGCGGGACGCCGGGAGGGCCGTAGCCGTAGCGCGGATCGTAGGGGGGCGGCGGGCCGCCCTGGCCGCCGTAGGGCGAGCCGTAGGGGACGGCGTGCGGCGGCGGTCCGTACGGCGGAGGCTGCTCGCCGGAGGGCGGCCGGGGCTCGCCGGGCGGCTGCTCGCCGAGCGGAGGCTGCGGCGGGTTGTCGTTCACCTGTTCTCCGATCCGGGGGTACCAGTACGGCAATTTACCGTGAACCCACAGGCGGGGCGGGGTGAGCCGTACCGGCCGGCCGGACGCGGGCGGTGCCCGCCGCGGTCAGTCGAAGACGATGACCGAGCGGGCGACCGCGCCGCTCCGGACGTGGGCGACGGCCTCGTTCACCCGCTCCAGCGGGACCCGCTCGCTGACCAGGCCGTCCAGGTTGAGGCGTCCGCTCCGGTACAGGTCGGCGAGGATCGGCAGGTCGCGGGCGGGGACGGCGTCGCCGCCCTGGGTGCCCGCGAGGCGGCGCGACCCGAACAGCAGGCCCGCCGGGATCCGCAGGTCCCTCCCGGCGGCGGGAGAGCCGACCATCACGGTCGTCCCGCCCGGCCGCGTGGCGGCGAACGCCTTGGCCAGCACCTCGGTGACGCCGGTGACGTCGAAGGCGTACTCGGCGCCGCCGCGCACGATCTCGCCGACCTGCTTGGGCAGGTCGTCGGCGAGCAGGGTGTGCGTCGCGCCGAACTGCTCGGCGAGCCGGAGCTTGGAGTCGACCACGTCGGCGGCGATGACGGTCGTCGCCCCGGCGAGCACCGCGCTCTGCACGACGTTGAGCCCGACGCCGCCGCAGCCGACCACCAGGACGCTCGCCCCGGCCTCGACCCTCGCGGTGTTCATGACCGCGCCGTATCCGGTGACGACGCCGCAGGCGGTGAGGGCGAGCAGGTCGAGCGGGGCGTCCGCGGCCACCTTCACGCACATCGCCTCGGGCACCACCGCGCGCTCGGCGAACGCGCCGATGCCGATGTACGGGCGGACGGCCTCGCCGTCCAGCGACAGGCGGGTCGAGCCGTCGGGGAAGACGCCCATGATCGCCGACATCCGGGTGCTTCCCGAGCACAGGAAGGCACGGCCCCGCACGCAGGCGCGGCACCGGCCGCAGGGCCCGTTCATCGCGATGACGACGTGGTCGCCCGGCCGGACGCCCGCCACGCCCGGCCCGACCTCGGTCACGACGCCCGCGCTCTCGTGGCCGAGCACGCACGGCAGGTGCCGGACGACGGGGCTGGTGCCGTCCAGCGCCTTGAGGTCCGAGCCGCACACCCCGGACGCGGCGATCCGGACCGCGACCTCGCCCGCGCGCGGCGCCGCCACCGCCACGTCGGCGATCTCCAGGGGCGCGCCGAACTCCCGCAGCACCGCCGCGCGCATCACCGTCTCCGCCACCGCGGCCTCCCTCAGGGCTCGGCTCACCGCTCGGCCCACACGGTAGCACCAAGCATTTGCTTGGGAACAGCGGTGGCCGCCGCCCGGACGGGGCGGCTCAGCCGAACCAGACCACCAGCCGGACGTTGCCCGGCCCGTGCACGTCCGCGAGCACCTCCATGATCTTCCAGACCGGCTCCCAGGTCGCGGCGTCCACCGCGTCGCGGCGGCGCGCCCGGTCGGCCCGGTAGACGGTGCTCCCGTCGGTCCACTCGCGCCGCTCGGCCCAGTCGGCCGCGCCGCCCGCGCTCACGGCGACGTCCATCCGGTCGGCGAAGGCGGTGTCCCACAGGTAGGTCCCGACGAGCTCCAGCGTCCCGTCGCCGCGCCGCCGGTAGTGCCGGACGCGGCTGTCGGGGCGTTCGGACGGCTCGTCCCAGTCGATGCCCGCGAGCTCCTGCCAGCCGATCCAGGTGTGCCCGGCCAGGCCCTCGTTCTGCGCGGCCCGGGTCTGCGGTGACGCGTCCAGCGGCAGCCCGCGCCCGCCCGCCACCGGCCGGAACCCGAGCCGCTCGCGCACGCCGAACAGGCAGCCGAACGCGGGCTCGGACCGTCCGGTGAACACGTCCCGCAGTTCCAGCACGCCGCGCCAGCGGTCGAGGGGGTCGCTGCGCATCCGGCACTCGAAGAATCCGTGAATATCCGTCGCCACACCCTCATCGTCACCTCTGACGCGGCGAAATGGGATGGCTCCGCGCTCATGGCACCGGAGGTTTTGAGGTGACGGCGCGGCGCGCCGTCCACGGAGGTCGTCCGCGGGGCATCCCCCCGCCGGGTCAGGTGAAGTACTGGCCGGCGTTGACGTCGATGGTGGCGCCGGTCGTGGCCGCCGCCTGGTCGGACGCGAGCCAGATGACGGCGCGGGCGACGTCCTCCTCGGTGGCGATGCGGCGCAGGGCCATGGCGGCGGTGTCGCGGGCGCGGATCGCCTCGAAGGTGGTGTTCTCGGCCTCGGCGCGGGCGCGCATCCAGTCGTCCAGGACGTCCGAGGCGATCCAGCCGGGCGCGACGCAGTTGACGCGCACGCCGGACGGTCCGAGCTCGTCGGCCAGGCAGTGCGAGAGCAGGTGGACGGCCGCCTTGCCCGCCGCGTAGTCGCTGCGCCCGGCGTAGCCGCCGCGGGACGACATGGACGTGATGTTGACGATCGAGCCCATCCCGGCGGCGACCATGTGCGGGGCGATGTGGCGGCAGGCCAGGAGGGTGCCGAACGCGGCGGTCTCGACCGCCCTGCGCCACCGTTCGAGGTGCGCGTCGTCCATGTCGAGGACGTCGCGCCGGTGCGATCCCGGGAAGGCGGCGTTGACCAGGACGTCCACGCGCCCGAACCGGCCCGCGGCCGTTTCGGCGAGGCGGGCGGCCTGGGCCGGGTCGGAGATGTCGGTGGGCACGGCGAGGGCGCGGCGGCCCTCGGCCTCCACCTGCCCGGCGATGGCCGCGAGCGTTTCCGCACTGCGCGCGGCGACCACGACGTCCGCGCCCTCGCGCGCCATCAGCACCGCCAGCGTGCGGCCGAGGCCGGGGCCCGCGCCGGTGATCACCGCGATCTTGCCGTCCAGCATCATGCGCACTAACGTACCAAGCGCTAGCTAGGTACACGCCCCGCGGAGGTGCGGATGTGCGTCACCCTCGCGACCGACGTCGGCGGGACGTTCACCGACGTGGTGCTGACCGGGCCCGACGGCCGGGTCGTGGTCGCCAAGACGCTGACCACGCCGGACGACCCGGCCGAAGGGCTGCTGCGCGGCGTCCGCCGGGTGCTCGCGGACGCCGCCGTCGCCCCGCGGGAGGTCACCCGGTTCGTCCACGCGACCACGCTCGCGACCAACGTGATCCTGGAGCGGACGGGCGTGCCGGTCGCGTTCGTCACGACCGAGGGGTTTCGGTCGATGCTCGCGCTGGGACGCCGGGCGCGCGTCGAGGAGGACCGCTACGACCGCTACTACCGGCAGCCCGAGCCGCCCGTCCCGCTGTCGCACACCTTCACCGTCCCCGGGCGGATCGACGCCTCCGGGGCCGTGCTCACCCCGCTGGACGAGGCGGCCGCCGCGGACGTGGCCGGCCGCGTCGCCGCGCTCGGCGTCGCGGCCGTCGCGATCTGCCTGCTGCACTCGTACCTGAACCCGGTCCACGAGCGGCGGCTCGCCGAGATCGTCGCGGCCCGCCTGCCGGACGGCACGCCGGTCGTGGCGTCCTGCGACGTGTGGCCCGAGATGGGCGAGTACGAACGCGCGACGACGACCCTGATGTCCGCCTACGTCGGCCCGGTCATGGCCGCCTACCTGCGCGGACTCCAGGAGCGGCTGCGCGGGTGCGGGATCGTCGCGCCGGTCCGCGTGATGGAGTCGGCGGGCGGCGTGCTGCCCGCCCGGCTCGCCGCCGACCGCGCCGTCCACACCATCGAGTCCGGCCCGGCCGCCGGGGTCGTGGCCGCCGCCCGGCTCGGCGCCCGGCGCGGCATCGCCGACCTGGTCTGCTTCGACATGGGCGGGACGACGGCGAAGGCCGGGCTCGTCCGCGGCGGGCGGCCGGGCGTCACGCACGAGTTCCAGGTCGGCGGCAAGGGCAGCCACGGCGGGCGGCGGCCCGGCACGGGCGTCCCGATCAAGATTCCCGCGATCGACCTCGCCGAGGTCGGGTCGGGCGGTGGATCGATCGCCTGGGCCGACGCCGGGACGCTGCGCGTCGGGCCCCGCTCGGCGGGCGCGGACCCCGGCCCCGCCTGCTACGGACGCGGCGGGACCCTGCCCACCGTCACCGACGCCGACCTCGTCCTCGGCTACCTCGACCCGGCCGGCTTCGGCGGGTTCCGCCTGGACGCCGCGCTCGCGCGCGCCGCGATCGAGGAGCACGTCGCGCGCCCGCTCGGCGTGGACGTGACCGGGGCCGCCGCCGCGATCCACGACATCGCGGGCGCGCAGATGGGCGACGCGGTGCACGTCGTGACGGTCCGCCGGGGCATCGACCCGCGCGGGTTCACGCTGGTCGCGCTCGGCGGCGCGGCGCCGACGCACGCCGCCGGGCTCGCCGCGCGGTTCGGCATCGGACGGGTGCTCGTCCCGCCGAACGCCGGCGTCGGGTCGGCCGCCGGACTGCTGCACGCCGACCTCGCCGTCGAGCGGGCGCGCACGTTCCTCGCGCCGGTCGCGCGGCTCACGTCCTGCTCGGGGAGCCGCGAGGCGCTGGGCGACCTCACCGCCCTGCTCGCCGAGCTGGAGCGGTCGGCCCGCGCGGACCTCGCGGCGGACGACACGAACGGTACTGACAGCGCAGACGGCCCAGACGGTCCAGACGGCACTGACGGCACTGACGGCACTGACGGCGCGGTCGTCGTCCGGTCGGTGGGCATCCGCTTCGTCGGCCAGGCGCACGCGTTCACCGTCGAGCTGTCCGCCGGACCCGTGACGCCGGAGACCGTCCAGCGCGCGGCCGAGGAGTTCTACAAGCGGTACCACGAGTCCTACGGCATCGACCTGCGCGATCCCGCCGAGCTGACCACCGCGCGCGTCCGGGTGACGCTCCCCGGCGGCGACCCGCCCGCGCCGCGCCCGGTCCCGGTGCCGTCGCCCCCGGCGTCCCGCCGGGTCCGGCTCCCCGGCGGCTGGACCGACGTGC
>NZ_QURH01000919.1 GCF_003428695.1 Actinomadura logoneensis | reverse complement strand
GGGGCGTCCGCCGTGCGCTGGGCCGTGCCCGACGAGGGGGCGCCCGCTGCGGGGGCCGCCGCCGAGCCGGCCGAGCCGCTCGCCTACGCCGCCAGCCATCCCGAGCTGGCCGAGATCACCGACCGGCAGCTCGCCCGGGGCAAGGGCCCGGTGTTCGAGGTCGTCGCGACCCGCCGTCCGCTCACGGCCGACGACGTGCTGGCGGAGGCCCGCTGGGCCGAGACCACCTCCGACATGCTGCGGCGCGGGGTCCGCTGCTTCACCACGACTCCGCACGTCAACCCGCCGGTGCTGGTGACGCTCACCCTCTACGGCCTGACGCCGGGCTGCCTCGACCCCGACCACGCGCTGACGTCGCTGCTGGCGGCGCAGGGCAGCGCCGCCGTGTCGAACGCGCTCCAGTACGACGAGGTGAACCGGACGGCCACCCAGCTCCGGGAGGCGGTGGAGTCGCGCGCCATCGTCGACCAGGCCAAGGGCATCCTCATGCACGCCCTCGGCTGCGACGCCGACCAGGCGTTCGCCGAGATGCGCCGGATCTCCCAGACCCGCCACCTCAAGCTCACCGCCCTGGCACAGCGCATCGTCGGAGGCCGGGGCGTCTCCTGACCCGGCCCTGTTCCCGGACAACGGCCCGGCCTCGCTCCCGGACGACGACACGACCCCGCTCCCGGACAACGGCCCGGTCCCACTCCGGAACGATGCCCCGGCCGCGACCCTGACCGCGCGCGGAACGGGCACCGGAGCGCTTCACCTCCCGTCCACCGAGCCCATATTTCGCCGCCTATGGGTGATTTGTCATGTGGTGGCCGTCTCAGTGGGCGGGACGCCGGTCGCGGCGGCTCCCCCGGCGGACGGGGGCCGGGCACCGGTGCACGGGTGGCGCGGACCGGGAAGGGTACGCAGGCAGAGAGGCTGATTCGGTGGCGGACGGCCGGACGGCGTGGGTGAATTGGGATGCCGTGGCGGGCCGGGGCACGGTCGGGGGCGGCGGGTCCGTCTTCGTACACGGCGGGCCATTCCGGGAATAGGCTGCGAAGGCCGACCCGCGGTCGTGTCGGCGGTCGGCCGGCAGTGGGCCGGTCTCAGCATGCGTGGTGGAGAGGGAGGGGTTCGATGCCCGAGCAGCTCGACCCCGAGAGTGTGCTGCGCGAGGTCGCCGGCCTGGAGGGCCGGATCGAGGAGTTGCGGCGCGCCGCCGAGCGGCCGGACTCCGATGCGCGGGCGACGCTGGACGCGGCGCTGGTCGAACTGGAGCTGGCGGTCGCGGCGCTGCGGAGCGTCGGCGGCGACCACTCCGGCGCGTCCGGACGCGCCGCGGCGGCCGAGAACGAGCGGCGGGTCCTGAAGACCGTCTTCACCGACGCGCCCGTCCCGCTGTTCCTGCTCGACCGCGACACCGGGGTGCGGCGCGTCAACAAGCACGCGGCCGACCTGCTCGGCACGTCCACCGGGTACGTCTCGGGCAAGCAGTTCACCGCGTTCTGCGACCTGGCGACGCGCGCTCCGCTGCGCTCCCAGCTCGCGGCCGTGATCCGCACCGGCCGGCGGTGCCGCGTCCCGGTCCGGTTCCTCGGGCGGGAGCGTCCGGTGGACGCGGTCGTGACGCTCGCGCGGGTGTGGATCCGCGGCGAGCCCGACCCCATGGTGGTCGTGGTCGCCGGTCCCACCTCGACGCCGCTGGACGCCTCGGGTGACAGCGGGGCCGAGAGCGGGCGCTGGGGACGCGGCGCGGCCCCCTCCGCCGGCGCGGGCACCGTCGCGCTGGACGCCGTCGGCGTCGCACCGGCGGCCGAGACGGGCGAGCAGGCGGGACGGCGGACGAGCCGGGCGCCGGTGGACGGTGTCGCGCCCGCCGCGGCCGGGGACGCGCAGGACGGCGTCCGGGTGGTGGAGTCCTCCGGGGACGAGGCCGTCGCGTCGCTCGTGCACCGGATGGACGTCCTGTCGGCCGTGACCGAGCTGCTGCTCGACGAGCCGGTGTTCAACGAGACCGTCGCCGTCCGGCGGTGCGCCCGGCTGCTGGCGACGGAGCTGGCCGAGTGGGTGTTCATCGACCTGGTGCCGCAGCGGCAGCCCGACGGCACCGGCCAGGCCGCCGCGGTCCGCAACGGCGACGCGACGCCCCGGCGGCAGGTCGTCATGGGTCCCGAGGAGGAGTGGGCCGAGGACGCGGCGCGCGGTCTCGCCGCGGCCGACCCGGCGCCCGGCATGCTGCCGTGGACGGTCTTCGAGACCGGCCACAGCGCGCTGCGCCCGCACGCGGAGGAGCTGGACCTGCTGGGCTCCTGCCCGGACGGGCGGCCGGTGCTGAGCACGATCGGCGCGACGTCCGTGCTGTGCGTCCCGGTCACCGACGGGGACCGCCCGATCGGCGTGATCACCCTCGCCGGGCGCGGCGAGCACGGCCCGTTCTCGCTGCTGGACCTGTCGGTCTGCCAGCGGATCGGCCGCTACCTGGGGATGGTCATCCGGGCCTCCCGGATGTACCGGCGGAGCGCCGCGGTCGCCGAGTCGCTGCAGGCGAGCCTGCTGCCGCGGCGGCTGCCGGAGATCGAGGGCCTGGAGCTGGCCGCCCGGTACACCTCGGCGACGGACGGCACCGAGGTCGGCGGCGACTTCTACGACGCGTTCCCCGCCAAGGAGGGCTGGGGGCTCGTCCTCGGCGACGTGGTCGGCAAGGGCGAGGACGCCGCGACGGTCACCGCGACGGCCCGGCACGCCGTCCGGCTGGTGTCGCGGTGGAAGACCGACCCCCGCGAGGTGCTGGCGACGGTCAACGAGACCCTGCTGACCGAGGACCGGTTCGTCACCGCCGTCTTCGCCGGGATCGTCCGGCGCGGCGAGGGCGTCCGGGTGACGCTGGGCATCGCGGGGCACCCGCCGGCGATCGTGGTCCGGGGGGACGGCGTGATCCTCACGGCGTCCCGCGGCGGCGTGCCGCTCGGCCTGTTCGAGGACTTCGATCCCGGCACCGACACGCTGGACCTCGCGCCCGGCGACACGCTCCTGCTGCACTCCGACGGCGTGCTCGAGGCCTGTGACGCGGCGCGCCTGCAGTTCGGGCAGGCACGGCTGCTGGAGACCCTCGCCGCGCACGCCGGCGGGTCCGTGGACGACATGCTGGGCGCGGTCGAGCGGTCGCTGCTCGACTTCTGCGACGGCGACCTGCGGGACGACGTGTCCATGCTGGCGATGCGCGTCCTGCCGCCGTCCCTCAACTGACCCGCGCAGACGCCCCGGTACAGACGACCCGGACAAGGCGGAGGGGCCGGAGCGATCGGGATCGCTCCGGCCCCTCGGCCGTCCGGCCCCTCGGCCGTCCGGCCCGCCGGGCCGGTCCGATGATCAGTAGGCGCGGCCGAAGATCACGCGCTTGCCGTAGGCGGACGGCTGCCCGCACCGGACGCACGTGCCGCTCTCCTCCGGGGCCTCCGCCGGGATGACCCGGGGGGTCGCCGAGGTGTCGGCCTTGATCTCGTCCTCGCACTCGGTGCGCCCGCAGTGCAGGGCCCGCGCCCAGCCGCCGGCCACCTGGGCGGCGAACTCGTCCCACGAGCCGACGTCGGCGGTGTGCTCCTCGCGGAACGCCTCGGCGCGGGCCAGCAGGAAGGACTGGAAGTCGGCGAGGATGCCGGGCAGCAGCTCGGGCACCTTCTCCAGCGGGATCTGCTCCTTGCCCTGGCCCTCCACGGTCGGCAGGCGGCGGGCGAGGGTGGCGACGCCGTTCTCGATGTCGCGCTTGCCGAGCTCGATGCGGACCGGGACGCCGCGCATCTCCCACTCGTTGAACTTGAAGCCGGGCGAGAGCTGCGGGCGCTTGTCGTCCACGTGCACGCGGATGCCCATGGCCTTGATCGCGCCGGCCAGGCGGCGCGCCTCGGCGGCGGCCTCCTCGCCCTGCTCCTTGCGCCCGATCGGGACGATCACGACCTGGTAGGGCGCCAGCCGCGGCGGCAGCACCAGGCCCTTGTCGTCGCCGTGGGTCATGATCACGCCGCCGATCATGCGGGTGGACATGCCCCAGGACGTGGTGTGCGCGAGGGCGAGGTTCTTGTCCTCGTCCTGGTACTGGATCTCGAACGCCTTGGCGAAGTTGGTGCCCAGGTAGTGCGAGGTGCCGGCCTGGAGGGCGCGGCCGTCCCGCATCATGCCCTCGATCGTGTACGTCCGGACGGCCCCGGCGAACCGCTCGCCGGGGGTCTTCTCGCCCGGGACGACGGGCATGGCGGCGAGCTCGCGGGCGACCGAGGCGTAGGCGTCCAGGGCCCACATGGTCTCGCGCATCGCGTCGGCCTCGTCGATGTGCGCGGTGTGCCCCTCCTGCCAGAGGAACTCGGTGGTGCGCAGGAACATCCGGGGGCGCATCTCCCAGCGGACGACGTTCGCCCACTGGTTGAGCAGCAGCGGGAGGTCGCGGTGCGAGTCGATCCACTTGGCCATGTACTCGCCGATGACCGTCTCGGAGGTCGGCCGCACGACCAGCGGCTCCTCCAGCTGCTTGCCGCCCGCGATGGTGACGACCGCCAGCTCCGGCGAGAAGCCCTCGACGTGCTCGGCCTCGCGCTTGAGGTAGGACTCCGGGATGAACATCGGGAAGCACGCGTTGTCGTGCCCGGCGTCCTTGATCCGGCGGTCCAGGTCGGCCTGGAGCAGCTCCCACACCCGGTAGCCGTACGGTCGGATGACCATCGTGCCGCGCACCGGGCCGCGGTCCACCAGCTGGGCGCGGACGACCAGCTCGTTGTACCAGGCGGAGAAATCCTCGCTCTGCGGTGTCACACCTTCTCGACTCACGCCCCCAGGGTACTGACGAGCGGCACCGCCCAATAACGCGATGCCGACGGCGCGTCCACACCGTTATGGTCGCCGCATGCGCTGGTCACACCTGTTCGTCCCGACCCTGCGGCAGGATCCGGCGGACGCGGACGCGCCGAGCCACCGGCTGCTGCTGCGCGCCGGGTACGTCCGGCGGCTGCACGCCGGGCACTATTCGCTGCTGCCGCTGGCGGTCCGGGTCCGGGCGCGGATCATCCAGGTCGTCCGGGAGGAGATGGAGCGGGCCGGGGCGCAGGAGATGCTGCTGCCGACGCTGCATCCGGCCGGCCCGTGGCGGCGGTCGGGGCGCTGGGACCTGGTCGGCCCGGAGCTGTTCCGGCTGGCCGACCGGCGCGGGAACGAGCTGGCCCTGGGGATGACCCACGAGGAGATCTTCACGACGCTGGCCCTGGAGGTGACGTCGTACCGGCAGCTCCCCCAGCAGTGGTACCAGTTCCAGACCAAGTTCCGGGACGAGCCGCGCCCCCGGGGCGGGCTCGTGCGCGTGCGCGAGTTCACGATGAAGGACGCCTACTCCTTCGACATCGACCAGGACGGCCTGGACGCGTCCTTCGCGGCGTACCGGGCGGCCTACATCCGGATCTTCGAGCGCCTGGGCATCCCGGCGGTGCCGGTCGAGGCGTCCAACGGGACCATGGGCGGCTCGGGCTCGACCGAGTTCGCCTGCCCGTCCGAGTCGGGCGAGGACACCGTGGTGCGCTGCCCGGCCTGCGGCTACGCGGCCAACGTCGAGACGGCGACGTCCCGCCTCGCTCCGGTCTCCGACGACGGGACGGACCCGTCCGGCGAGGCCGTGCCGTCCGGTGCGTCCGGCGAGGCCGGTGCGTCCGGCGCGCCCGAGGCGTTCGACACGCCCGGGGTGCGGACGATCGAGGATCTGGCCGCCGGGTTCGGGGTGCCCGCCGACCGGCAGATCAAGACGCTGGTCCACCTGGTGGACGGGCGGGTCACGCTCGTCCTGCTGCGCGGCGACCACACCCTGAACGAGCAGAAGCTCGCGGACGCGACGGGCGCGTCCGAGCTGCGGCCCGCCGAGCCCGAGGAGATCCGGGCGGCGCTGGGCGCGCTGCCCGGCAGCCTCGGCGCGGTGGGGGTGACGGGCCTCCCGGTCGTGGCGGACGAGGCGCTGCGCGGCCGGCGGGGCATGGTCACCGGCGCGAACCGGGACGGCGTGCACCTGAGGGGCGTGGACGTGGCACGCGACATCCCCTCCCCCGCCTGGGCGGACCTGCGCGAGGTGGCGGCCGGCGAGCCGTGCCCCTCCTGCGGGACGCCCCTGGAGGTGTTCACGGCGATCGAGGTCGGCCACATCTTCAAGCTGGGCGACCGCTACACCCGCGCGCTGGACATGACCGTCCTCGGGGCGGACGGCGAACGCGTCCACCCCCTGATGGGCAGCTACGGCATCGGGATCGAGCGCGCGATGGCCGCGATCGTGGAGGTCCACCACGACGAGCACGGGATCGTGTGGCCGGAGGCGGTCGCGCCGTTCGCGGTGGCGGTCGTCCCGGCCCAGACCGACGACCCCGAGGTCGCCGGGACGGCCGAGCGGATCTACGGGGAGCTGCGCGCGGCGGGCGTGGACGCCGTGCTCGACGACCGTCCCGAGCGGGCGGGGGTGAAGTTCCGCGACATCGAGCTGACCGGCATCCCGCACCGGGTCACGGTCGGGCGGCGCGGCCTCGCCCAGGGCGTGGTCGAGCACACCGTCCGGGCCACCCGCGAGACCGCCGAGATCCCGGTCGCGGAGGCCGTCACCCACCTGAGGGGCGTTCTCGCCCGCTGACGAGAGTCTCGTTCGTCGGTCTCGTTCGTCGGTCTCGTTCGTCGGTCTCGTTCGTCGCGTCGGCGCCCCCGCCCCACCGGTGTCCGGTGGGGCGGGGGCGGTGCGCTCATGGCGGCGCGGTCACGGCTGCGCGGTCGCCTCCCCTATGCCACCGGGGAACGCCTTCGCGACGGCTCCGCAGGTGGGGCATCCGGGGTCGATCCACGGCGGCTGGCTGGGCAGGCCGTCGTAGTACCAGGCGGTGTGCGCGCCGCTCTGCCGCGCCTCGAAGACCTGCTCCCAGGTCCATACGCAGCGCGGGCAGTGGAAGCGCCATCTCTCGTTGCTTGTGGGACCGTTCTCGACGCCCATGGCGTCCTCCGCATCGTCCTGCACGGGTCGGGGCGCGTGGGCGGACGGTCCGGCGCGGACGCCGGAGCCCGCCGGGGGCACCTCACGTGCGGAAGACGCTCAGGGTGACGAGGAGGCCGGTGCCGGGGGCGCGTCCCGCGCCGCCCGCCGCCGGGACGGGAGTGGCCGCGCGCGGCACGGCGACCGGGCGCGGGGTGACCGGGACG
>NZ_QURH01000916.1 GCF_003428695.1 Actinomadura logoneensis | reverse complement strand
CGCCGGGCCGCCGCGCGGGGGCGCTTCGGACGGCGCCGCCGGCGTGGGTGGAACGGGCGGTTCCGGCGGCGTCGGCCGGGCCGTGCGCGGCGGTTCCGTTCCGGTGCCGGCGGTGGCGGCGGATTCCCCTCGTACCGGGAATGCGGCGCGTGAATTGCCCGGGGCCTTGGACGATTCCGCGCCGGGGAACTCAGACGTCATCGCGGTCCTCCGCGAGCAGGCCGACGATTTCCCGGACCCGCAGCCGTGCCAGTGCCAGATTCCCGCTCTCGCGGTCGAGGACGAGGTGCAGGAAGAGCTGGGTGTCGAACGTCCGGCCGACGGAGGCCAGCAGGTGGTACCCGGACGTGGCCGAGACGATGATCTCCTGGATGTCGTCGCCGGTCGGCGAGGCGCTGAGCGCCGGGCTGGCCAGCGCCGCCCGGACGACGTCGGTGGTGCCGGCCGCGTCCTCGTGCGGGTCGAGCGCTCCGGCGCCCCCGGACGCGGCCACCGCCAGGCCGGTGGAGCAGTCGACCAGGGTCGCGCCGCGCGCCCCCGGAATCGTCATGATCTGCTCCATGCGGCCGTTGATGCCCACCGCGCCCCCTTTTGTGAGTGCGTGTTCGGAGTCTCGACCGTACGCGTCAGATAAGGCAGGGAAGGTGTTGTTTCGGAGCCAATCCGTGCACTTTTCCCGGGGCGGATATCCCTCAACGATGGAACGCTTCAAAGAGGAGACATACCGCTCGGTATAAACGACAGGGGACGAGAGAGGCGGACGCTGGGCGCACAAAGCCGGATACCGGGCGTCGCGAAGCGGCCATCCGGCGGTCGCCGAAAGGGGCGACCGGAACGGCCGGATCTCGCCGAAGGGGTGGACGTCGGCGCCCTCAGGCGTATGCTCGCAAACGAGTACTCGTCCACGAGTACTCGCAGACGAGTAGCGAAGGGCGTCAGGCGGGGGCCGGCCGGACGCCTGCGTCCCCTGATGGGAGGTGGCCGCGGTGGCGAAGCGGCGCAAGGTCGCCAACCTGCTGGCGCTCCCGGTGCTGAGCGCGCTCGCCGAACGCCCGATGTACCCCTACGAGATCGCCTCCACGCTGCGGCGCCGCGGCAAGGACGCCGCCGTGAAGATCAACTGGGGGTCCCTCTACACGGTCGTCCGCAACCTGGAGAAGCACGGGATGATCAAGGCGACCGGTACCGTCCGGCAGGGCAACCAGCCGGACCGGACGGTCTACGCGATCACCCCCGAGGGCCGCGCCGAGCTCAACGACTGGCTGCGCGAGCTGGTCGCCGTCCCCGAACGCGAGTACCCGCGCTTCGAGGCCGCGCTCTCCGACGTCGCCGTCCTGCACCCGCGCGAGTTCACCGCACTGCTCCGCCGCCGCCTGGAGGCGCTCGAGGCCGAGCTCGCCGAGCAGGACCGGCAGCTCGCCGGGCTCCGCGCCTGGCTGCCGGAGTTGCTGATCATCGAGGCTGACTACCACCGCACGCTGAGCGCCGCCGAGGTCGGCTGGGTGCGGACGCTGCTGGCCCGCCTGGAGGACGGCTCCATGCCCGGGCTCGACGCCTGGGCCCGCTTCCACGAGACCGGCGAGGTCCCCCAGGAGATCGACTGGCTCCGCGAGCAGGAGCGGCGGGACACCGCCGAGCAGGCCGAGCACCCCGCTTACCCCGAGCACCCCGAACGGCCCGCTCCCGAGACCGACCGGACCGGAAAGAGCGGACGCGCGCAGCGTCCGCCCCGGGACGGCCGCGACAGCGCGTCACGACACGAGGAGGCCGACTGACCACGCCCCAGTAGGCCGCCGGACAGACACCGGCGGCCCGACGAAGCCGAGGGCCCCGGCCGGTGCGGCAACACCGGGCCGGGGCCCCGAGACCAGAACGCCGATCCGCGGCAACGGAACCAGCGACCTGGGCGACACCACAAGGTTAGCCGGACTCTCCCCGCCGCCGATCGGCCCGTCACCGATCCCACGAACCGGGAGAGCCCATGACCACCGACCCGTGCGCCGTGCGCGCGCACGACCTCGGCAAGACCTACTCCGTCCGCGGCGTCAAGGGCGGCGTCCGCGCCCTGGACGGCCTGGACGTCACCGTCGACCGCGGCATCGTCTTCGGACTGCTCGGCCCCAACGGCGCGGGCAAGTCCACCGCCGTCAAGATCCTCACCACCCTCACCCGTCCCGACCGGGGCGCCGCCGAGATCGAGGGCGTGGACGTCCTGCGCCGCCCCGACCGGGTGCGCCGCCTCATCGGCGTCGTCGCGCAGCGCTCCGGCAGCGACCCGCGCGCCACCACCCGCGAGAACCTGGTCCTGCAGGCCAGGATGCACGGCATGTCCGGACCCGCCGCCCGCGCCCGGACCACCGAACTGCTCGACCGGTTCGACCTCTCCGAGGTCGCCGACCGGCTGGTCAGGACGCTCTCCGGCGGCACCCAGCGCCGCCTGGACGTCGCGCTCGGCCTGGTGCACCGGCCCGCCGTGCTGTTCCTGGACGAGCCCACCACCGGCCTCGACCCCGAGGCCCGGACCGCGATGTGGGCCGAGATCCGGCGGCTCGCCGGACGGGACGGCCTCACCGTCGTCCTCACCACCCACTACCTGGAGGAGGCCGACCGGCTCGCGCACCGGCTGGCGATCGTCGACCGCGGACGCGTCGTCGCCGGCGGCACCCCCGACGAGCTCAAGGGCGAGCTGCGCGGCGACGCCGTCCATCTCGACCTGCCGGCCGGGACCGTCCCCGCCGAGGTCCGCGCCGTGCTGGAGGCGCTGCCCGCCGTCCGGGAGGTGCGCGTCGCCGGCGGCGGCGTCAGCGCCCGCAGCGACAACGGCCCCGCAGCCGTCCCCACCGTGCTGGCCGCGCTCGAACGGGCGGGGATGCCCGCCGCGGCCGTCACCGTCGCCCGCCCGTCCCTGGACGACGTGTTCCTGCGCTACACCGGCCGCCGCTACACCCCCGGCGACCTTCCGGGCACCCCGGGAAGCCCCGGCACCCCTCCCGCCGCCACCTCCCCCGTCCCGGCCTCCGGCGCGGCGGCGGGAGAAGGCCCGGCCGACCAGTCCACCCCCTCCGCCAGTCGGGAGGCCGCCCGATGACCGCCACCCCGCTCTCCGCCCCCGCCTCCCGCGCCCTCGCCGTGCCGCGCGTGCTCGCCCACACCTGGTTCCTCACCGGGCGGCGCCTGCACGCGCTGGTCCGCCAGCCCGCGTTCGTCGCCGCCAACCTCGTCCAGCCAGCGATCTGGCTGTTCCTGTTCGGGTCGCTGTTCCGCCGCGTCGTGGACATCCCCGGCTTCGGCCACGGCTCCTACCTGGGGTACCTGGTGCCCGGCGTGATCGCCATGAACGCGATGAACGGCAGCATGTGGGCCGGGGTGGCGATGATCGAGGAGATCGACCGGGGCACCCTGAACCGGTTCCTGACCTCACCGGTCAGCCGGGTGGCGCTGATGACCTCCGGCGTCGCCGACCAGGCCGTCACGACCGGCCTGCAGTCCGCGGCGATCCTGCTCCTCGGGCTGCTCGGCGGGGCCCACTATCCCGGCGGCGTCGCCGGTTGCGCGGTGGTCGTCGCGGCGGGCGCGCTGCTCGGCACGGTGTTCGGCGGCCTGTCCAACGCGATGGGCATGACCCTGCGGCAGCGCGAGGCGATCATCGGGTTCAACGTGCTGTTCATGCTGCCGCTGACCTTCCTGTCCTCGGCGTTCATGCCGACCGCGCTGATGCCGCACTGGATGCGCGTCGTCACCGCGTGCAACCCGCTGGACTGGGCCGTCCGCGCGGGCCGCTCGGCCCTCGCGGGCGAACCTGACTGGGGCGCGGTCCTGGCGCGCGGCGGCGGGCTGCTGGCCCTGGCGGTGGTGTGCGTCGGCATCTCGGTCGCCACGTTCCGCTGGTACCAGAAGTCCGTCTGACGCGCCGCGGGGTGGTGGCCCGGACCTGCTCCGTCCGGGCCGCCACCCGTGCTCATCCGGCCGCCACCCGTGCTCGTTCGGGCGGCCACCCGGCGTCCGGGCAGGTCGCCTACTCTGGCACGGGACGGAAGGGGGCCGTGGATGAGCGACCTGCTGCGCACCGGGCGCGCGATGGCGGTGGCGACCGTCGTGTCGCGGATCACCGGGTTCGTCCGGACGCTGGTGCTGGCCACCGCGCTCGGCCTCGGCACCCGGCTCCTGGACGCCTACACCGCCGCCAACATCACCCCCAACACGATCTACGAGCTGGTGATGGGCGGCGCGGTCGCCAGCGTCGTCGTCCCGCTGCTGGTCCGCCAGGCGTCCCGGCCCGGCCGGGAGCAGGAGGCCGACCTGTACGCCCAGCGGCTGCTGTCGCTGGTGGTGTACGGGCTGGGCGCGGTCGTGATCGTCGCCGTGGTCGCCGCGCCGCTGATCGTGTCCGCCACCGTCTCCGGCTTCCCGCCGCCCCAGCGGAACCTGGCCGTGCTGTTCACCCGGTTCTTCATGCCGCAGATCCTGTTCTACGGCGTCAGCGCCACCCTGGCGGCCGTCCTCAACGCGCGCGGACGCCTCACCGCGCCGATGTGGGCGCCGGTCGCCAACAACCTCGTCGTGATCGCCACCGGGCTGGCGTTCGTCCTGGTCGGCGGCGCCGGACGCGTCGAGTCGCTCACCACCGCGCAGACGCTGCTGCTGTCGATCGGGACCAGCGCCGGGGTCGCCGCGCAGATGGCCGTCCTCGCCGTCGCCGGGCGCCGCGCCGGGTTCCGGCCGCGGCTCCGCGCCGACCCGCGCGGCATCGGGGTGCGGCGCATCGCGGCCATGGCGGGCTGGACGGTCGCGTCCGTCGCCGCCGCGCAGGCGGTCTTCCTGGTGTGCACGCGGCTCGTGTCGCACGCCGGGGAGGGCATGCTCGCGGTCTACGGCAACGCCTCCACGATCTTCCAGCTGCCCTACGGGGTCATCGCCGTCACCGTCATCACCGGGGTGCTGCCCCGGATGAGCCGGGCCGCCGGGCGCCGCGACCTGGCGGGCGTCACCTCCGACCTGTCGCAGGGCCTGCGGCTCACCGCGGTGGCGCTGGCACCGGTCGCGGCGGCGCTGGTCGTGCTCGGTCCGGCGCTGACGACGCTGATGTTCGCGCACGGCAGGACCTCGCCCGAGGCCGCCCGGCTGACGGGGTTGACCCTCGCCGCCTACGGTCCGGCGCTCGTCCCGTTCGCGGGCTACCAGATCATGCTGCGCGCGTTCTACGCGCTCGGTGACACCCGCACGCCCGCCCTGATCAGCGTGGGCGTCTCGGCGGTCACGGCCGCCGCCGCGCTGGGCACCGCGCGGTTGACCGGCGGGCCGCGGCTGCCGGTCGCGCTGGCCGCCTGCACGGTCGTCGCCTACACCGCGGGGCTGCTGGTCACGGCCGTGCTGCTGCGGCGCAGGCTGGGCCGGGTGGACGGGCACCGCCTGCTCGACACGCACCTGCGCTCCCTGGCCGCCGCGACCGCCGCCGGCCTCGTCGCGGCCGTCGTCGCCCGGACGGTGGACGGCTCGCTCGGCACCGCGACGGCGGACGCGGCGCTGGTGGTCGTCGCCGCGTCCGCCGCCGGCGGTGCGCTGTACGTGCTGGTGGGACGGATGCTCGGCGTCGCGGAGCTGCGCACCCTGACCTCCGCGCTGCGGCCGGGCTGACCGCGCGGGGGTGTGCATCGCCCGCGCCGGGCTGCACAATGGCCGGGTGGACGAGCTGGTGGAGTTCCTGCGGGCACGCATCGCCAAGGACGAGCAGATCGCACGCGCCGGTTCGGGCGCGGCGTGGCGGCCGTCCCCGCCGGGCTCGGTCAGCCTCGACGCCTCCGCGAACGACCGCACGCCCCATGACGGCACGTCCCGCGACCGCGCGCCGTCCGCCGCCGCGGGCCAGGGAGGCTCCAGGACGACGCGGTCGCAGGCGCCGGGCGCGGAGCGTCCGGGCTTCGTCGCGCAGGCGGAGAACGAGAGCTACGCCGAGCACATCGCCCGGCACAGCCCGGCCCGCGCGCTGCGCGAGGCGGCGGCCAAGCGCCTCATCCTCGACGAGTACGTCAAGGCCGCGTGGCTCATGTCGACCGGCCACGGCGGGGAGGCCGCCGAGGCCGCCCAGGCCGTCCGGCTCGCCAGGCTGCGCGCGCTCGCGTCCGCCTACGCCGACCACCCCGCCTACCGCCACGAGTGGGGCATCTGACCGGCCCGTCCGGCAGCGGAGGTCGCTGAGCGGATCGGCCACCTCCAGGACTGCAAGTCCTTGGCCGTAGGCCGTAGGCGCGGACGGCCGGACGGTCAGGAGGCGCCGCCGCCCGGACGGCGGGAACGCGGCGCGGCGCGCAGGTGGAAGCGCTCGCCCTGGCGGCCGAACAGGCTCAGCAGCTCGACCGGCTGGGCGTTCGCCGGACCGAACCAGTGCGGCAGCCGGGTGTCGAACTCGGCGGCCTCGCCGGGCGTCAGCTCCAGGTCGTGGTCGCCGACGACGAGCCGGAGCCGTCCCGACAGCACGTACAGCCACTCGTAGCCCTCGTGCGTCACCGGGTTCGGCTCGCAGCGGCCGTCCCCCGGCAGGATCGTCTTCCACGCCTGCAGCGGCCCGGGGTGCGTGGTCAGCGGGATCACCGTGCGGTCGCCGCCGTCGCGCGGGGTCAGCCGGACGCGCGGGTCGCCGACCTCGGGCGCGCCGACCATCTCGTCCAGGGGCACCTGGTAGACCTGCGCGAGCGGCAGCAGCAGTTCCAGGCTGGGGCGGCGCTGCCCCGACTCCAGCCGGGACAGGGTGCTCTTGGAGATGCCGGTCGCCTCGGCGAGCGCCCCGAGGGTGATGCCGCGCTCGGCGCGCAGTCTCCGCAGCCGGGGCCCGACCTCGGTGAGGGCGCGGTCGATCGCGGACGACGGGTCGCCCGGGGCGGCACGGTCCGCCGCGGCACGGTCCGCTGCACCACGGGTCGAGGTGTCGCCGGTCGATGCGGGGGTGCGCGGATGTTCCATGCCCCCATTCCACCCACTGTTTCCCGGAATTGGCAACATTAGTTGCCGATGTCACTTCCCCGGACGCACTGTGGCGGCGGAGGTGACCGAATGAACCAGAACATCCCCTGGAACGAGAACATCCACGACGTGGTGGTCGTCGGCGCCGGCGCGGCCGGGCTCAGCGCCGGGCTGGTGCTGGCCCGCGCCCGCCGCCGCGTCGCGATCCTGGACGGCG
>NZ_QURH01000912.1 GCF_003428695.1 Actinomadura logoneensis | reverse complement strand
CGCGCTGCGGCAGCGGCGGCTCGCCGAGACCGCCGGGCAGGTCCCTCCGCTGGAGGCCGCGGGCCGGATGCGGACGGCGTTCCTGGCGGCGGTCGGCCACGACCTGCGCACCCCGCTCGCCGCGGCCAGGGCGGCCGTCGAGTCGCTGCGCGCCCCGGACGTGACGTGGTCGGAGCGGGACCGGGACGAGCTGACCGCGACCGCCGCCGAGTCGCTGGAGCGGCTGGACCGGCTGGTCGCGGACCTGCTCGACATGAGCCGCCTGGAGGCCGGGACCCTCGGCGCGTCCCCGCGCCCGGTCGCCGCCGAGGAGGCCGTCCCGCGCGCCCTGGCCGGGCTCGGGGACGCGCCGGTCGACGTCCGCGTCCCGGCCGGGCTGCCCGCGATGCTCGCCGATCCGGCGCTGCTGGACCGGCTGCTGGAGGGCCTGGTCGCCGACGCCGTCCGGCGCGGCCCACCGGACGCGAGGGTGCTGGTCACCGCCAGCGCCCTCGCGGACCGGGTCGAACTCCGTGTGGTCGACCGGGGTCCCGGCGTCCCGCCGGGGGAACGCGACGGCGCGTCCGGGCCGTTCCCGTGGCCGGACGACCGTGACGGCCACGCCGGCGCCGGGCGCCGGCTCGCGGTCTCGCGCGGACTGGCCGAGGCGATGGACGGTTCGATCGCCGTCGAGGAGACCCCCGGCGGCGGCCTCACCGTGGTCCTCACCCTGCCCTCCGCGCTGACGCGCGACGACGCCTCCTCCGCCCCCGCCGTCCCGGCGCCCGCCGCGCCCGACCCGTCCGCCACCGACGCATCGGACACCGACGCATCGGACACCGGCCCGTCGGATACCGGCCCATCGGACCTTGACCCGAACGCCGCTGATCCGCTGATGCTCGACCGGGTGGCCGCCTTCCGGCACCACCGCCGGAAGGAACCCGGCCCCGGTCAGGAACAGGGATGACGCTCGCCCCTCCGGACGCCTCCTGACCTGCTGCGACGGCGCGCCGGACGGATCGGTGGGTCGGACCGGGAGTAAGCCTCCGTCCTCCGGGATACTTCCCCGGTAGCGGACGCGTTACAGGGGGCGGCGATGGCCGGGGCGGACGGCGGGGGCGAAAGGGGCGGCGGCGGAGCCGTGCCCGCCCGCCGCTGGCGCGTCTGGCTGCTGGAGGGCCTGACCGAGCGGAGCGGCATCCACCCGGGCCCGCACGGGAAGCTCCCGGAGGAGCACGAGGGCCACCGCTGGTGGCGGGTCATGTGCCTGACCGGCGTCGACTACTTCTCCACCCTCGGCTACCAGCCCGGCATCGCCGCGCTCGCCGCCGGGCTGCTGTCCCCGATGGCGACGCTCGTGCTCGTCGCGCTGACCCTGTTCGGCGCGCTGCCGGTGTACCGGCGGGTGGCGCGCGAGTCGCCGCACGGCTCCGGCTCGATCGCCATGCTGGAGCGGCTGCTCCCGTGGTGGGCCGGGAAGATCTTCGTCCTGGTGCTGCTCGGCTTCGCCTGCACCGACTTCATGATCACCATGACCCTCTCCGCGGCGGACGCGTCGGCGCACGCCATGGCCAACCCGCTCGCCCCGTCCGTCCTGCACGGCCGGGGCATGTGGATCACGCTGGTGCTGCTCGCCGCGCTCGGCGGGGTGTTCCTCAAGGGGTTCCGCGAGGCGATCGGGATCGCGGTCGCCCTGGTCGCCACCTACCTCGCGCTCAACCTGGTCGTCGTGGTGACGGCGCTGGAGCACGTGGCGACCCACCCGGTGCGGATCGCCGACTGGTGGGACGCGGCGCGCGCCGCGCACTCCTCGCCCCTGGCCATGGCGGGCGTCGCGCTGCTGGTGTTCCCCAAGCTCGCGCTCGGCATGTCCGGGTTCGAGACGGGCGTCGCGGTGATGCCGCAGGTCCGCGGGGACGCGTCGGACACCTACGCCAGACCGGCCGGACGCATCCGGGAGACCCGCCGGCTCCTCACCACGGCCGCGCTGATCATGAGCGTGTTCCTGGTCCTGTCCAGCTTCGCCACGACCGTCCTGATCCCGGCGGCCGAGTTCCGGACGGACGGCCGGGCCAACGGCCGCGCGCTCGCCTACCTCGCCCACGAGTACCTCGGCAACGGCTTCGGGACGGTCTACGACCTGTCGACGATCGCGATCCTGTGGTTCGCGGGCGCGTCGGCGATGGCCGGGCTGCTCAACCTCGTCCCGCGCTACCTGCCCCGGTACGGCATGGCGCCGGACTGGGCGGGCGCCGTCCGGCCGCTGACGCTGGTGTTCATGGGCATCGCCTTCCTGGTGACCTGGCTGTTCGACGCGAACGTGGACAAGCAGGCCGGCGCGTACGCGACCGGCGTGCTGGTGCTGATGCTGTCGGCGTCGTTCGCCTCGTGCGTCGCCGCGTGGCGGCACGGCCACCGCGCCGCGGGCGTAGGGTTCGCGCTGATCACGGCGGTCTTCGTCTACACGCTGTCCGCCAACGTGGTGGAGCGGCCGGACGGCATCAAGATCGCGTCGATGTTCATCGCCGGCATCCTCGTCACCTCGTTCGCGTCCCGGGTGCACCGCGCGTTCGAGCTGCGCACCGGCACCGTCACGCTGGACCCGGTGGCCGCGGGCCTGGTGGACACCGCCGCCGCCTTCGGCCCGCTGCGGATCATCGCGCACGAGCCGCAGGTCCGCGACCGCGAGGAGTACGCGCTCAAGGAGTGCTCCCAGCGCGACGACATCCCGATGCCGGAGGAGCAGCACATCCTGTTCCTCGAGGTCACGGTGACCGACTCGTCCGACTTCCGCGCGGACCTGGACGTGCGCGGCGAGGTGCTGCACGGCTACCGGGTGCTGCGGGTGACCGGCCCGGTCGTGCCGAACACGATCGCGGCGGTGCTGCTGGCCCTGCGCGACCGGACGGGCGTCCAGCCCAACGTCTACTTCGACTGGACCGAGGGGCACCCGCTCGGCCACCTGGTGAAGTTCCTGGTCTTCGGGGACGGCGAGGTTCCGCCGGTGACGCGCGAGGTGCTCCGCCGCGCCGAACCCGACCCGTCCCGCCGCCCCCGCGTCCACGTCTCCTGAGCCGCGCCGTTCCGGTCTTCCCCCCCGCCCTGACCTGGCCCGCCGCCTACGGTGTCGGCGTAGCGCGACCCCGGGGTTGTGGCTGAGTGGGTGCTCACTCATACTGGGTGAGTACTCACTCAGAGCGGAGGAGCGGCCATGGGAGCCCCGGCGAGCGGTGCGACGCGTGACGAGAGGGGCGGCGCGGCGGAGGTTGAGAACCCCGCTGGGCCGGGCGGGTTGCCGCGGCCCGGGGAGGTCATCGCGGGCCTCCGGACGTTCTGGACACACGGCCGCCGCGTCGAGCGTGCCTGCTACGTGGTCGGGGCCGTCCTGCTCCTGTCCGGGCTGGTCCACCTGGCCGTGTACGCGGTGGACGGCGGGCCGTGGACGGGCCCCGTGTCCTGGCGCAAGCCGATCACCTTCGGGCTGTCGTTCGGCCTCACCGTGGTCTCGCTGACCTGGGTGGCGTCGTTCGTCCGGCTCGGCGACCGCGTCCGCGCCGCCGTGCTCGGCGTGTTCACCGCCGCGTCCGTGGTGGAGGTCGCGCTGATCACCGTGCAGAAGTGGCGCGGCGTCCCGTCCCACCTGAACATGGAGGGCACGGCCAACACCGTCGTCTCGCGCGTCCTCGCGGCGGGCGGCGGCGTCATCGTCGTGGTGGTCGCCCTGCTGACGGTCGCCGCCTTCCGCACCCCGGTCACCGCCCGTCCGGACGCGGGCGCTCCCGAGCCCGCCGGGACGCCGGGCATGGGCCTGGCGCTGCGGGTCGGGTTCGGGGCGCTGCTGCTGTCGATGCTGTCCGGGGCGGCGATGATCGCGCGGGGGGTCGTGCTCGTCAACGAGGGCCGCCAGCAGGCCGCTTACCATGCGATCGGCGCCCTGAAGCCCGCGCACGCCGTGCTCATGCACGCCGTCCTGGTGCTGCCCGCGCTCGCCTGGCTGCTGAGCCGGACCGCGCTGCCCGAGACCCGCCGGACGCGCGTCGTCGCGGGCGTCTCGCTCGCCTACGCCCTCGCCGCGGCCGCCGTCACGGCGGTCTCGGTCATCGACTTCCTGCCGTAGCCGCCCCGCCCGGCCGCGGACGGCCGTTCAGCCCTGCCGGAGGGCCGAGCCGGACTTCCAGCGCGACCAGGGCATCTGCCAGTAGCCGTAGCCGTTCGTCCAGGCCAGTGGCCGGTTCGTGCCGGTGACGACCACGACGTCGCCGCGCACCGAGCGGGCGTAGAACCAGCGCGCGAACGCGGGGGAGGCGTTGACGCACCCGTGGCTGACGTTCGCCCTGCCCTGCGAGGCGACCGACCAGGGCGCCGAGTGGACGTACTCGCCGGTCGCCGAGATCTGCACCGCGTACCGCACCTTGAGCTTGTAGTAGCGCGGGTCCTTCGGGTCGGTGACGCCCATCCACGCGGACGTCATGACGACCGGGTCGCTCTTGCGCATCACCAGGTGGACGCCGTTGGTGGTGGTGTAGGCGGGTTTGCCGCCGCGTCCCGCGCTGATCGGCGTCGTCCGGACGAGGCGGCCGTCCTCGCGGACCCTCATCCGATGGGCGCGGGTGTCGACGACGCTGATCCGGGCCCGTCCCACGCGGAAGCCGCGCCTCACGTTCCGCGCGCCGGACATCCCCGCGACGTCCCGCAGCTCCTCCAGCCGCGCGTCCAGCACGACCCGCTCGCCGCTCGGCCAGTAGGACCGCGGCCGGTACACCGCCTGCCGGGACGACAGCCAGTACCAGCCGCCCTGCACGGGCTGCGACATCCGCACCCGCAGGACGCGCTCGACCTTCGCGCGGGACGGCACCGGCCGGGTGAACGTGACGATGATCGGCATGCCGATCCCGACGACCTCGCCCTCGCGGGGCGTCACGTCCGCGATCCCGAACGTCCGGACGCGCATCTCCTTCAGGTCCGGCCCGGACGACGCCGACGACGGGGACGCCGACGTGGGAAGGGCGGCCGGGGCGGCGAGCGTGTCGGTGCGGTCGGCCCCGGAACCGCCGGGGCCGGTCCCGGGACCGCCGCCGAGCGCGCCGGCCGCCACACCGCCGCACGCGCTGAGCGACAGCGCCGGAGCGGTCAGCGCGGCGACCGTCCAGCACCGGCGGGTCCGGACCGGAAGGAGCGAAGCACGGCGCGGCATGTTCACCTCGGGACATATCGGGGACATTCGGTGATCGAACGCTCACCGAAAGCGATGACCTTCGGCAAAATAGACGGTGAAGGGAAAAGGCGCGTCCCGACGGGCCAGAGCGCATGTCTCGATTGGATGACGGCTCCGGCGCCGGACCGCCGACGCCGGTCCCCGACGCCGCCCGACCGGCCCTCCAGAGCGCGGTCCGGACCGTGAGCGGGACGGCCGGGCGGACGGCGAGTCCGGGCAGGTGAGGGCATACGCCCCTGAGGGGAGCGCGGATGGTCGCTTTGGTAGATTCCGCCGGGGGAGGACGCCATGGGGACGCGGGGCGAGCTGCGCATCTACCTCGGCGCGGCGCCCGGGGTCGGGAAGACCTACGCGATGCTCGGCGAGGCCCGGCGGCGCTTCGGGCGCGGCGCGGACGTGGTCATCGGCTTCGTGGAGACGCACGGCCGCGCGCGCACCGCCGAGCAGATCGGCGACCTGGAGATCGTGCCGCGCCGCACCCTGGCCTACCGCGACCGCGTCTTCACCGAGCTCGACGTCGATGCCGTCCTGGCGCGGCGTCCGCAGATCGTCCTGGTGGACGAGCTGGCCCACACCAACGTCCCGGGCTCGCGGCACCCCAAGCGCTGGCAGGACGTCGAGGAGATCCTGGAGGCCGGGATCGACGTGATCTCCACGGTGAACGTCCAGCACCTGGAGTCGATGAACGACGTCGTCGAGCGGATCACCGGCGTCCCGCAGCGCGAGACCGTCCCGGACGAGGTCGTGCGCCGCGCCGCCCAGGTCGAGCTGATCGACATGACCCCGGAGGCGCTGCGCCGGCGGATGGCGCACGGCAACGTCTACCCGCCGGAGCGGATCGACGCGGCCCTCGCCAACTACTTCCGGCCGGGCAACCTGACCGCGCTGCGCGAGCTGGCGCTGCTGTGGCTCGCCGACAAGGTGGACGAGGCGCTCGAGCGCTACCGCGACCAGCACGGCATCACCGAGCCGTGGGAGGCGCGCGAGCGGATCGTGGTCGGGCTGACCGGCGGCCCGGAGGGCGACACCCTGATCCGCCGCGCCGCCCGGATCGCCGCCCGCGCCGGGCGCGCCGACCTGCTCGCCGTGCACGTGGCCCGCGCGGACGGGCTGGCCTCCGGCGGCTCCGCCCGCGACCTGGACCGGCAGCGGGTGCTGGTGGAGGGCCTCGGCGGCAGCTACCACCAGGTCCTCGGCGACGACCCGGCCAGGGCGCTGCTGGAGTTCACCCGGGGCGTGAACGCGACGCAGCTCGTGCTCGGATCGAGCCGCCGCCGGGGCTGGCAGTTCGTGTTCGGGCCCGGCGTGGGAGCGACGGCCGCGCGCGAGTCGTCCGAGATCGACGTCCACCTGGTCACGCACGAGCACGTCGGGAAGGGCCGCGGGCTGGTCAGCCTCGCGGGCAGCCCGCTCAGCGTCCGCCGCCGCGTCGCCGGCTGGGCCCTGGCGCTGCTCGGCCCGCCCGTCCTGGTCGCCGTGCTGGACGTGGGCGGGGACGCCGGGGACCGCCCGGGCCTGACCACCGACCTGATGCTCTTCCTGGCGCTGACCGTCCTGGTCGCGCTGGCGGGCGGCCTGTGGCCCGCCATCCTCGCCGCCGTCCTCGGCTTCCTGGCCGCGAACTGGTACTTCACCCCGCCGCTGCACACGCTCACGATCGCCGAGCCCCGCAACGCGTTCGGCCTGCTGGTGTTCGTCGCCGTCGCCGTGGCGGTCTCCTCGGTGGTGGACCTGGCCGCCCGCCGCACCCGGCAGGCGGCGCGCAGCGGCGCCGAGGCCGAGACGCTGAGCCTGCTGGCGACCTCGGTGCTGCGCGGCGAGAACGCGCTGCCCGCGCTGCTGGAGCGGGTCCGCGAGACGTTCGGCGTGCGCGCGGTCGCGCTGCTGGAGCACACCGCCGACGGCGGCTGGCGGACGCGCGGCGCGGTCGGCCCGGACGCCGCCGCCGACCCCGACGCCGCGG
>NZ_QURH01000915.1 GCF_003428695.1 Actinomadura logoneensis | reverse complement strand
CGTCCCGGCGCGGCGCCGGACGGTCAGCACGGCCGCCTGGTCGAGCAGCCGCCGCGCCGCGTCCGGGTCGTGGCCGACGATGCCGTCCGGCGGCGGCCTGCGGCGGTCGGTGCCCAGCAGCGCCGCGCTCACGTGCTCCGACCAGGTGCTCACAGCGGCACGACCCCCTCTTCGGGATGCCAGAGGACGAGCGGGCGCAGGCCCTCGGGCGTCCACTCGCCCGACAGTGTCACCGGCGCGCCCCCGGACACCGCCAGCAGACGCCACGGATCACCGGTGCGCACCGGCAGTGCGTCGCCGTCGGCGTCGAGGACGTGCGGGTCGCCGCGTTCGTCCCGGGCGGGACGGACCCGCGCCAATACGGCCGGCCAGTGGTCGAGCCACGGGTCGCGGGCGAGCGCAGCCGCGTACTCGTCGAGCAGGCCGCGCACGGACGTCCCCTCCGGCGCCCGCCCCGGCACCCCCGTCGCGGCGCGCTCCGCACGCTCGGCCACAAGGGCGCGGAGGCCGTCCGAATAGAACGCCAGCTCGGCGTCCACCTCGGCGCCGACCACGAACGACGCGTCGAGCGGACGGCCCCGCGCCGCGAACGACAGCACCAGCGCCGGACGCCCGCTCGACATCCCGCGCAGCCAGACGCGGCGGGTGGTGAGCTGGTCGGCGGTGGAGTCGCGCGAGCCGACCACGCACCACGTGTCGCGGACGCGCTCGCCGCGCGCCAGCACGTCGTCCTGCGGGACGGTGAACCCGATGCGCGCGCGGACGATCTCGCGCAGGCGCGGCGGCAGCTCGGCGCGGCCCTGGTACGCCCGCACCAGCAGCCGCAGCAGCGCGTACTCGGCGAGCAGCCGGTCGGGCCAGCCCGCGCGGCGCGGCACCGCGGCGAGCGCCTTCACCTGCCCGGCCAGGGCCCCGGCCGACGCGTCGACCAGCCGCCGGGACGCGTCGTCGCACAGCCGGTAGGGGGCCCGCTCGGCCCGCGCCAGCCCCTGCGCGACCTGGTCGCGCAGCCACTGGTCGAGCTCGGCGAGTCCGTCGCCCACCCGGCGCTCGCGGCGCTCGGCGGTCTTCGGGTCGCGCCCGCGCCCACCCGCGTTCGAAGCCTCGCTCACACCGTCGAACCTATCCGCCGGGTCCGACATTCTCCGGTGTTCCCGACAGCGGTCAGACGGCCCGGTCAGCGCGCCCCCGGCGGCTCGGCCGCGGCCGGGTCGGCGGCCTGGTCAGCGGCCCGACGGCGGCCTGGTCAGCGGCCTCTGCCCTTGCCCGCGGTCGGGCGGCTGCGGTGCCGGCGCGCGCGGAGGCGCGCCTTGCGCTTGCGGTGGTAGGACCCTCGGTCGAGCTTCTTCGCGGCCATGGCCCATGGTCCGTCCGCGCGCGGCCCGAGGCGAGCGGGTGGCCGCGTGCGGACAGGTGGACCCAGGTACACCCTCCGCTCGGTGTCCAGGCCCATGGGGGACGAAAGCGCCGGTCGGCAGGCTGAAGCACGTGAAGAACACCGTGCAGCGCAACACCGTGCAGCGCAACACCGTGCAGCGCATCGCCATCGCCACCGCGGCCACCGGAGCCGCCGCCGCCCTGACCGCGGCCGTCGTGCCCGCGACGGCCACCGCCTCGCCCGCGTCCACCCGGTCCGGGGCGTCCGCCCCCGCCGGGAGCGCGCTCCAGCGGGCCGCGGACCGGCTGGTCGAGGACGGGCAGCCCGGCGTCATCGCCCTCTCCCGGCGCGGCGACCGGGTCACGCGCGTCACCGCCGGCGTCGCGGACACCGCCACGCGCCGGAAGATGACCCCTGACCTGCGGTTTCGTATCGCCAGCGTGACCAAGACCTTCACCGCCGCGGTCGTCCTGCGGCTGGTCGCCGAGCACCGCCTCTCGCTGGACGACACCGTCGCCCGCCACCTGCCCGGCGTGCTCACCCGCAACGGCAACGACGGCCGGAAGATCACCGTCCGGCAGCTGCTCGCGCAGACGTCCGGCCTGAACGAGTACGTGCAGGACCCGCGCATCTGGCAGGACGGGGGCCGTGTCTGGAAGCCGCGCGAGCTGGTGGACATCGCCCAGGAGAAGGCACCGCTGAGCCGGCCCGGCGCCAAGTGGAACTACGCCAACACCAACTACGTCCTCGCCGGGATGATCGTGGAGAAGGTCACCGGCCGTCCCTTCGGCGTCGAGCTGCAGCGCCGCGTCGTCGGGCCGCTGAAGCTGCGCCACACCTTCCTGCCCGTCGCCGACACCGGCTTCCACGGCGCGTACGTGCACGGTTACCTCGACCGGTACGGCGACGTCAGCACGGCGATCAGCCCGTCGAGCGGCTGGACGTCCGGCGGGATCGTCTCGACGGTGGACGACGTGGCGCGCTTCCAGCGGGCGCTGGTGACCGGGCGGCTGCTGCCCAAGGGCGTCCAGAAGGCGATGATGACGACGCGCCCGGTCACCGACGACTGGGTGAAGGAGGACTACGGCCTCGGCCTCGCCCGGATCAAGACGACGTGCGGCTACGCGTGGGGCCACGACGGCGGCTGGCCCGGCTACCGGACGTGGTCCTACACCACCCGGGACGGCGGACGGCAGGCCGTGATCACCTACAACCAGTCCAGCCCGGCGCTGGAGGCGCGGCCGGCCTTCCGCGCCGACATCACCAAGGCGATCGACGCGGCCCTCTGCCGCTGACACCGCCCTCGCCCTCGCGGGCGAAAAAAGCCCCCGCCGACATGCTCGTCGGCGGGGGCGGGCGGCGTTCCGGGGGACTCAGACGCCCGGCGTGGACGCGCCGTCCGGGAACAGCAGCGCGCCGCCCGCGACCAGCGCCAGCAGCGCGACCAGCCCGAACACCGTCACCCAGAACAGGCCGGGCACCCCGGTCAGGTGCGCGAGCTGGTCGGCGTCGGAGCTGGGGGCCATCCGTCGGGTCCGCATCCGCTGCAGCTCCACGACCGGGCGCGCGCCCGCGAGCAGCAGGAACCAGGCGGCCAGGTAGCCGAACCCCGCCTGGACGGTCTCCCCGGCGAACCAGGACACCGCGAACACCACCGCGCCGGTGAGGATCACCGACAGCGCGCCGTAGGCGTTGCGGATCATCACCAGCATCCCGACGAGCAGCAGCAGCGAGAACCACAGCATGAGGGTGATCCGGCCGCCCGCCAGCAGCGCCGCGAACAGCAGCCCGAGCAGCGGCGGCGTGATGTACCCGGCCATCGCGGTGAACACCATCCCCGGGCCGTGCGGCTTGCCGCGCGACACGGTCACGCCGGAGGTGTCGGAGTGCAGCTTGATGCCGTCCAGCTTGCGGCCGGTGAGCAGCGCGACCAGGGCGTGGCCGCCCTCGTGCGCGATGGTCACCACGTTGCGGGCGAGCCGCCAGGTCGGGCCGTGCGCGACGGCGGCCAGGGCCACCACGCCGGCGAGGGCCACCAGCCACCAGGGCGGTGCCTGCTGGGTGCCGGTCAGCCGGTCGAACATGTCGGCGATGCTCACCTGGTCGTTCACGTCCACCTCGGGTCTCGTCGGATCGCGCTGCCCAAGAGTAGGACGTAGCGGGTAAGCCCCGCGTTCGGTTACATCTCGATCCCCTGACGGCCCCCGTCTCCGCCGCATTGCGGAAAGCGGACGGATGCGGTGGAGTCTGCGGGGTGAAGTACTTGATCGCCGCGGCCCTCACCTTCGCCGGGGGAGCGCTGCTGTCGTTCGTCGCCTTCGGCGAGGCGGCCTTCAGCCTGCTGGGCCTGGTCGGGGTGCCGGGGCTGCTCGTCCTGCTGTTCCTGGTGCCGGCGCTGTCCTCGGGACGGTCCGCCGAGCTCGGCCGGATCGGGCTCGGGGCCGCGCTCCTCGTGGTCGTGGGGGTGTCGCTGCTGGCCGCGTTCGCGCCGAAGTACGCGGTGCTCCTGGCGCTGGTCGCGGGGTTCGGCCTGCTGGCGGGATGGCCGCTGGCCGCCTCGGCGGCCCTGCTGATGGCGGTCGCGTCCGTCCGGGCGGGACGGTCGCGGGCCGCCGCCGCTCCGGGCGGCGCGCGCGTCTGGTCGCGGATGGCGTGGACGTCGGTGCTGGCGCTCGCCGCGACCTACGGCTTCGGCCTCTCCCACCTGGACGACGACATGCGGGACGTCAAGGACCGGGTGTGCCGCTACACGTCGGAGGGCGCGTCCGCGGGGCACACCGGCGGCCAGTCGCTGCTGCCGTTGAGCGACACCACCTGCGGCCCCGACACCGTGCCCGGATTCGTGAACCCGCTGCTCGTGGTGCTCGCCACGCTCCTGGTGCTGTGCGTGGGCGCCTACTGCGGGGCACGGCTGAGGACGCGCACCCCGCGCCCCGCGGCTTGATCACGCCCGCCGTCCTCACGATGGAAAGGGGGCTGCGGGCCAGGTCAGACGCCGACGACGCGTCCCCGGGGCGGGCAGAAGGACGAGTGGAACTCGTCGTACGGCCACGCGGCCGTGCGGGCTCCGGCCGCGTAGGCGCTCTGCAGGAAGTCCAGCAGCGTCCCGCGCGGGTCCTCCGCCGTCCGGACGACGTCGTAGGGCAGCCGCGCCTGGTGGGTCGGGCCGGTCGGCTCCCAGGACGCCTCGACGGGGACGAGCGCCTGCTCGGTCAGGTCGTCCGGCTCGGGATGGGTGTAGGAGTAGAACGCCGAGCGCGGGTAGGCGCTGTCGCCGGCCCACCAGCCGCAGCTGATCACCTCGTGGCTGTACGCCTCGGCGGTGACCCCGTCCACGCCCTGCATGGGCGGCGCGGGACGGCCCGAGTACCGCGCGGTCGCCAGGTCGAAGCTGTGCCAGAACAGCTGCACCGGGCTCGCCTTGCCGCAGAACCAGCTCTGGAACTCCGAGAACACGTCGTCCGCCCAGACCAGCGCGTCCCGGAACCGCTCGACCGCCGACCGGTCGTAGGAGGCGTGCTCGGTGTCGTCGGCGAACGGCGTGGTGATCGGGACGCCGAACGGGACCGCCTTGATCTCCACCCGGATGCCCAGCTCGCGCAGCAGCGCCTCGAGCTCGTAGTAGAACGCCGAGACCGACACCCCGTCCCGGAGCGGGATGGCCTCCTCGCGCCCGCGGGTGCGCACCACGAGCCGGTGCTGGACCAGGTCGAACGAGATGCGGAAGTGGACGCCGTCGTGGACCAGGCGCTGGGTGGAGTAGCCGTGCTCGTCCACCCGCAGCGTCACGTGCCACCAGTGGTTGCGGGGCGGGACCGAGGCGAGCTGGATCTTGCCCACGATCTGCGTCCACAGGTGCAGGGTGTCCTTGGTGTCGGCCCACTCGTCGTACGGAAGCTCGGGCGGCGCGGTGCTCATGCCCCGCCTCCTACCCAGGCCGGGTGTCCGGCACAACCGGGAATGCCCGTTCGCTGCCCGTCCCAAAGGCGATCTTTGCGCCGCCGATGAATATATTTCTCCCATGGTGTCCCCAGCGGCGAACACGAAGGTCCGGGACGTGCGGACCCCCACGGCGGCCGACCTGCGCGCGGCGGCCGGACGCGTCGCCGCCGTCCTCGCCCCCACGCCGGTGCTGCCGACCGCGCTCGCGCCCGGCGCGCTGCTGAAGGCCGAGACGCTGCAGCCGACCGGCTCTTTCAAGATCAGGGGCGCGCTGTCGGCGGTCTCCGGGCTGCCGGACGGGGTTCCCGCGGTCACCGCGAGCGCCGGGAACCACGGGCTCGGCTTCGCGCACGCCGCCGCCCGCACGGGCGCGGACGCGACCGTCGTGGTGTCCGAGCACGCGTCCCCGGCGAAGGTCGCCAAGATCGCCTCCTACCCGGTCGCGCTCGTCCGGCACGGGGCCGACTACGACGCCGCCGAGGCGCACGCGCTGTCGCTGCCCGGCCGGTTCGTCTCCCCGTACAACGACCCGGACGTGATCGCCGGGCAGGGCACGATCGGCGTCGAGCTCGACGCGCAGACCGAGGGGCCGCTGACCGTCGTCGCCCCGGTCGGGGGCGGCGGCCTGCTCGCGGGCCTGGCGCTGTGGGCGGGCACCCGCGACGGCGTGCGGCTGGTCGGCGTCGAGTCGTCGGCGTCGCGGGCGGTCTCGGCCGCCGTCGCCGCCGGGCGGATCGTCCCGGTCGAGGTCGGGGACAGCATCGCCGACGGCCTGGTCGGCAACCTGGAGCCCGGCTGCGTCACCCCGGGCCTGATCGCCGCCGCCGGACCCGTCCTGACGCACGTGTCGGACGCCGAGATCCGCGCCGCGATGCGCTGGCTGTTCACCGAGCACGGCCTGGTGGCCGAGGGGTCGGGCGCGGCGGGCGTCGCGGCCGTCCTCGCCGGGAGGGTCGAGGTCACCGGACGTCTCGTGGTGGTCCTGACCGGCCGCAACGTCACCGTGGACACCTACCGGGACGCCCTCGGGAGCCGCTGACGCGGGCCATGCGCCGCCGGACGCCGCCGTGTTTCGGGGTAAATGAGCGGCAATTCCGACGGCATCGTTAATCGTTCTTTAAATTTCGTGTCGGCGGCTCTTCCATCTCCCTAGCTTTGGGTCGTTATCGATCCTCGGAAGTGGGAGAAGGGGTTCCGCGATGCCGGAAGACGTCCCGACCAAGACCCCGGTGGAGTCGCTCTACTGTGAGCTCGTCCGTTTGGCGTACCTGGTCCTTCCGGGGGCCGGGACGCGCGTCCACAGGCTCGCGCTCGCCCGCCGCATAGTGGACGGAGTGCTCTCCGGCCGCACCGGACTGGGCGTCCCGACGAGCGCCGTGACAAGTCCCGGACCGTACGCCGGAACAGGCGCGACATTAGCCGGAACGGCAGCCGGGAACGCACATGGCGGGAAGGGCGGAAAAGGCGGGACCGATGTGCGGGCGGCGGCCGACGCCGCCATCCGGGAACGCCTGCGCGCCCGGGTGCTGCGCCGCGCGACGCGTCCGTCGCCGCTGCTGCGCCTCGGCCTGACCCCCTGGCTGAGGACGCCGCCCGGACGGCTGCCCGACGCGGCCGTGACCGCCGCCCTCGCCGGGCTGGACACGCCCGTCCGCGTCGCCTGCGTCCTGCTGGCGGTCGAGGGCAGGGGCCGCTACCAGGCCCGGGACGCGCTGGTCGGGCTGGGCGTGCCGGACCCGTGGGCGGCGGTCGAGGCGGCCGGGAGG
>NZ_QURH01000913.1 GCF_003428695.1 Actinomadura logoneensis | reverse complement strand
GGCGAGGAGCGCGCGGCGCAGGAACGGCTCGCGGCTGCCTGGGCCGCGGCGGTCCGCCGGCACGACCGGGGCGCGGCGGTCGCCAGCTTCGCGCACGAGGTGGTCGCCGTGGTGGGCGCCGACGGCGGCGACCCCGACGGGGACGGTGGACCGGTCCACACGCTGGTCAAGGAGGCCGCCGCGCTGTTCGCCGAGCACTCCTCGGTGCGGCGGACGTTCTCGGCCGGCGTCAGCCGCACGGTCGTGTCGCCGTCCCGGCTGCCCGAGGCGTACGAGCAGGCGCTGAAGGCGGTGCGGGTCGGACGGCAGCTGCACGGCGACGGCGCGCGGGCGCACTTCGACCAGCTCGGCGTGTACCGGCTGCTCAGCCTCGTCCCGGACCCGGAGGAGCTGCACGCGTTCGTCCGCGAGACGCTCGGCGACCTGGCCGCCGACGACGAGCCCGAGCTGGTGGACCTGCGCCGGACGCTCCAGGTGCTGCTGGAGACCAACCTCAACGTCGCCGAGACCGCGCGCCGCCTCCACTTCCACTACAACACGTTGCGTTACCGCATCGGAAAGCTGGAGCGACTGCTCGGCCCGTTCACCGAGGACGCGCACCTGCGCCTGAACCTCACGCTTGCGCTGCACGTCCTGCGGATGCGCGGGATCTAGCCGCCGCACCCGGGTCCGGTCGTTGCGCCACCCCCGGTGGCGCGGGGCCGGGTCCGGGTGCGGCATTCTCGTTCACGTAGCGTAAACGAGATTTCAGGAGTTCTGGATGGTGTTGGGCTGGAAGGTGCACGGCGACGGGAAGACGCCGCCGCCGGGAGAGGTCGTCCGACCGGACGAGCGGCTGTCCTGGCCGCGCACCGCGGGCATCGGGGCCCAGCACGTCGTGGCGATGTTCGGCGCCACGTTCGTGTTCCCGGTGCTGATGGGCTTGGACCCCAACCTGGCGATCATGATGTCCGGCGTCGCCACCATCCTGTTCCTGCTGATCACCAGCGGGCGGGTGCCGTCCTACCTCGGGTCGAGCGCGTCGTTCGTCGGGGTCGCGGCGGCGATCCGCGCGTCGGGCGGCGACTCCGGCACGGTCACCGGCGCGATCCTGTGGGTCGGTGTGGCGCTGCTCGCGGTCGGGCTGGTCATCCACTTCCTCGGCGCGAACGTGCTGCACGCGGTGCTGCCGCCGGTCGTGACCGGCGCGGTCGTCGTCCTCATCGGGTTCAACCTCGCCCCGGTCGTCGCGAACGTCTACTGGCCGCAGGACCAGTGGGTCGCCATCGCGACGATGGCGTTCGCCGTGCTCAGCGCCGTGCTGCTGCGCGGCTTCTGGGCGCGGATCAACGTGCTGCTGGCGCTCGTCTTCGGTTTCGCGCTGTCGTGGGTGCTGGACAAGACCGCGGGCAAGGTCACGTCCGTCCAGGGCGGGCGCAACCTGCTGGACGCGTCGGGCCACCCCTGCCCCACCGAGGGCCCGTACTGCATCGCGACCGCCTACCCGCACGACCGGGTGGACTTCTCGGCGGTGAAGTCGGCCGACTGGCTCGGCCTGCCGCACCTGCACGGCCCGAACTTCAAGATGTCGGCGATCCTGCTGGCGCTGCCCGTCGTCATCGCGCTCATCGCCGAGAACACCGGGCACGTCAAGGCCGTCGCCGCCATGACCCGCGACGACCTGGACCCCTACCTCGGCCGCGCGCTCGCCGCCGACGGCTTCACCACCACCCTCGCGACGGCCGTCGGCGGCGCGCCGACGACGACCTACTCCGAGAACATCGGCGTCATGGCCGCGACCCGCATCTACTCGACGGCCGCCTACTGGGTGGCGGCGGTCGTGGCGATAGCGGTCGGGTTCATCCCCAAGTTCGGCGCGCTGGTCGCGGCGATCCCGGGCGGCGTGCTCGGCGGCATCACGGTCGTCCTCTACGGGATGATCGGCCTGCTCGGCGCGAAGATCTGGGTCGAGAACCGGGTGGACTTCGGCGACCCGGTCAACCTCGTCCCGGTCGCGGCGGGCCTGATCCTCGCGATCGGCAACGTCACGCTGCACATCACCGACAAGTTCCCGCTGCAGGGCATCGCGCTCGGCACGGTCGTGCTGCTGATCGGCTACCACCTGCTGAACCTGGCGGTCCGCCGCCGCGACCCGGCCGACATGGGCCGCGGCCTCATCGCTCCGATGGAGACGGAGATCGGCGGCGACGTCCGCCGCCATACCCCCGACTCCCGCTAGAAGAATGCTGGCGGGGTTGTCTCGGGGAGCGGGGGACATCAACCCCGCCAGCGTTCGCACCCTAGTCCGCTCGTATCGGACGCCTCAGCCCAACCGCGATTCACCCAGGAATGCTCCGCTACCAGCGGAAACGTCCCGAAGAACACGCGGGCGGGGTCAGGCGGGTGGGGTGTCGGGGGCCTCGCCGCCCAGGGCGCGGGGGAGGTAGTTCTGGACGGCGGCGGGGCGGAAGCCCTGCTGGCGGATCCAGCCGAGCAGGGTGCGGAACTGGCCGGCCAGGCCCTTGCGGTAGTGCATCAGGACGATGTCGCCCGGACGGAAGCCCTTGCCCAACCCGTCGCCGCGCGCGAAGCCGTTGAAGCCCACGCCCGGGCCGGTCGTGCCGTTGTAGTACTCGGCCGTCCAGGTCAGGATCGACCTGATGCCGCACGCCTTGGCCGCCTGGCGGGTCGCGGTGTCGTACGAGCCGAACGGCGGCCGGAAGATCTGGGGCCGCCGTCCGTACTGGGCGGCGATGGTGTCGGACGACTGGCAGATCTGCCGCTGCTGCGCGTCCAGCGGGAGCGTCTTCATGTCGGGGTGCGAGACGGTGTGGTCCTCCATCCGCGACCCCGCGTTGCGCAGCGCCCAGAAGTACTGGGCGTGGCCGCGCACGTAGGTGGTCGTCAGGAAGGTGAGGATCGGCACCTTCTCCGTCCGGACGATGTTGACGAACTCCGGGTCGTACTCGTAGCCGTCGTCGATCGTCAGGAACACCACGCGGTCCTGGGTGTCGATCTTGCTGATCACCGGGGGCAGGCCGTCGGCGGACGGCTTCGGCGGGGTCCACGAGCCGGGCTTCGGCCGCTCCCACTGGTGGTCGGCGAGCGCGGCGGACAGCTCGGTGCGCAGCGCGTCCCCGCCGCCGCCCCCGGACGGCAGCGCCGACAGCGCGGGCCAGGCGCCGAGCGCGACCCCCAGTGCCGCCGCCACCGCCGTGTACCCCTTCGGAACACCGCCCCGCATCCCCGCGTCCCCCGTGCCGTCCTACGAACCAGAACGGACAAATTGGATCACGTCGGGGCGGCGGGCGCGGCGGCGACGCTCCGCCGTTGCGCATCTGTGTCCGAACTCTCCCGCGCCGCGAACCGCCGGGTCAGGCGTCCCGGCGCTGGAACGCCAGCAGCGCCGCGACCAGCAGGACGACCGTGTACAGCGTGAACACCCCGAGTCCCGCCCAGGGCGAGAGCGACTCCTCGGACGGCCGGGTGTTCATGATCGCGCCGCCCGCCCCGGCCGGCAGCACCTTGCGGACCGTCCGGCCGAGGTCGCCGGGCAGGAACGAGCCGATGATCGGCAGCACGAACAGCAGGCCGAGGACGGTCGTGACCGCCCCGGCGGTGTGCCGCAGCAGCGTTCCGATCGCGAGCGCCAGCAGCGCGATCAGGGTGAGGTAGAGGCCGCCGCCGATGACCGCGCGCAGCACCCCGTCCTCGCCGAGGCCCGCGTCCAGGTGCCGGTCCGCGAAGATCAGCTGGGACAGGAAGTAGGCGGCGAACGACACGATCTCGCCGACCACGAGCACGACCCCGCCGAGCACCAGCGCCTTCGCGGCGAACAGCCGGCCCCGGCGCGGCACGGCGGTGAGGGACGTCCGGATCATCCCGGTCGCGTACTCGCCGGTGACGACCAGCACGCCGAGCACGCCGAACGCCACCATGCCGAAGTTGATGCCCGCCAGCCCGTACGCGGTCGGGTCGAACCGGAGCCGGTCGCGCGCGCCGAGCCGGTCGTAGGCGGAGACGAAGACCCATGCGAGCAGGCAGCTCAGCCCGATCGTCACCACCAGGCCGGCGAGCAGCGTCCAGAACGTGGACCGGACGGTGCGGATCTTGATCCACTCGGCGGCGACGGCGTCGGCGAACGAGGCGGGCCGGTGCTCCGCGCGCTTTCTGCCGGCGCCGTCCTCCGCGGCGACGTCCCTGTGGGTGCTCGCTCCCTCGCCCGGCGGACGGCCAGCGTCCTCGGGACCGGCGGTCATGCGTCCCCTCCGCGCCACGTGCCGTCCGGCGCGGTCGGCGGGAGGTCGGGGGAGGAGGCCTCCGGAGGGGGAGGGGCGGCCGGTGGCGCGCCCCCTTCGCGGGCGGTCGACACGGGACCGGCCTCGGGGGCGGGGGGAACCGGGCGTCCGCCCGCGTGGTACTCGACGGTGTCGCCGGTCAGGCGCATGAACGCCTCCTCCAGCGACGGCTGGACGGGCGAGAGCTCGTGCAGCCGGACGCCGTGGTCGGCCGCGACGTCCCCGACGGCCGCCGGGTCGGCGCCGTAGACGCGGAGCGAGCCGTCGGGGTCCACCTCGACGCGCCAGTCGCGCCGGGCGAGCAACGGCCCGAGCTCCCCGAGCTGCGGGGAGCGGACCCGCACGTGGCTGGTGGCGTTGGCGGCGATGAACTCCCGGACGGAGGTGTCGGCGAGGATGCGGCCCCGCCCGATCACCACCAGGTGCTCGGCGGTCTGCGCCATCTCCGACATCAGGTGGCTGGACACGAACACGGTGCGGCCCTCGGCGGCCAGGCTCCGCATGAGCGTCCTGATCCACAGGATGCCCTCGGGGTCCAGGCCGTTGACCGGCTCGTCGAACATCAGCACGGCCGGGTCGCCGAGCAGCGCCGCCGCGATGCCGAGCCGCTGCCCCATGCCCATGGAGAACCCCCGGGCGTGCTTGCGGGCGACCGACCGGAGGCCGACGAGGTCCAGCACCTCGTCCACGCGGCGCGCGGGGATGCCGTTGCTGCGGGCCAGGAGGAGCAGGTGGTTGTGCGCGGTGCGCCCGCCGTGCATGGCCTTGGCGTCCAGCAGCGCGCCGACCTCGCGCAGCGGCGTGCCGAGGCCGGAGTAGCGGACGCCCGCCACGGTGACCGTCCCGGCGGTCGGACGGTCCAGGCCGAGGATCATGCGCATCGTGGTGGACTTGCCTGCGCCGTTCGGGCCGAGGAAGCCGGTGACGTGGCCGGGGCGGACGGTGAAGGTGACGTCGTCGACCGCGGTCTTCTCCCCGAACCGCTTCGTCAGCCCCCGCGCCTCGATCATGCTGGGCTGATACCGACCCGTTCCCCCACGGAAACGGCGACGGCGGGCACCCGGAGCAGGATTTCACTCCGGGATTGCCCGCCGTTGAAGCGTGTGCGGCCTACTTCACATCGACGAGGTCGACCACGAAGATCAGGGTCTCGCCCGGCCCGATCTTGGGGGACGGGCTGCGGTTGCCGTAGGCCAGGTGCGGCGGGATGACCAGCTTGCGCCGGCCGCCGACCTTCATGCCCTGGATGCCCATGTCCCAGCCCTTGATGACGCGGCCCGCGCCGAGCGGGAACTCCAGCGCCTCGCCCCGGTTCCAGGACGCGTCGAACTCCTCGCCCGTCGAGAAGGCCACGCCGACGTAGTGGGCGGAGACGGTCGAGCCCTTGGTGGCCTCCGCGCCGTCCCCGACCTTGATGTCGGTGATGTCGAGGTTCTGCGGGGGCTGGCCCTCGGGGAAGTCGATCTCGGGACGTTCAAGCGCCATCGGCTGGCTCCACCCGTCTTCTCATGTTGGTCGATCTGCGGACCCGGTCAGCCTAGTCGCCCCCGCGAACCGTCCCGTCCGCCCGGTCGGCCTGGTTCTGTCCTGCTTCGTCCTCGCCGGCCGGGTCAGGAGGGGGAGCGGGCGGGGCGGGTGGCGTGGAAGGCGGGCGCCGCGACGGCGGTACCGTCCACGAGGAGGTCGGCGCGGTCGCGGGTGCGGTCGGACGCGAAGTGCCGGGCCTCGCGGCCGGCCCACTCGTCCCACGCGTCCGCGTAGGCGATGCCGTCGCGCTGCAGGGCGCGGGCCCGGCGCAGGTCGCGCGGCGCGTCCACCCAGATCCGGAACGCGGCGGGGCAGCCGCGCCACGCCGCGCCGACACCCTCCACGACCAGTGCCGGGGCGGGCGGCACCTCCTCCGGCGGCCCGTACACGTCGCGGTGCCAGTCGTAGCGGCGCAGGCGCCCGGGGCGTCCGGCGGTGACCGGCGCGAGGACGTCCCGCTCGAACGGCGGCCACCAGGTCAGCGGGTCGGCGTCCCACGGCACCCGGAAGTCGTCCGACCGCACCAGCGGGACGCCGCCCAGCGCCGCCGCCAGCCGCGGCGCGAACGTGGACTTGCCGGACCCGCTCGGCCCGTCCACGGCCACCAGCCGCACCGGCCCCGCCGACGGGGGCAGGGCCAGCAGCAGTCCGGCGAGGGCCGGGTAGGTCGTCGGTGCGTCGGTCACGGACGGCATACTTCCAGCAGACGCCGGAGGATCCCGCATCGCGGGCGCGGCCTTTGCCGGGTGTCGCCCGCGCCGGGCCCCGCCCGTGCCCGTGCAGCCCCACCGAGGACCGCCCGCGCCGGGGACCGCCCGCGCCGGGGACCGGCCCCGCCGGGTGCAGTCCGTCCTCCGGCCCGACACGAAAGGGACGCGCCCGATGAACCTGCTCGGCGGACCCCGTCCGGACGCCCCCGGACGTCCCGCGCTCACGGTGGCCGGACGCGCCCTGACCCGTCCGGCGCTGGACGCGTGGGCGGTCGCGGTCGCCGCCGAGATCCGGGACGCGCCCGCCGTCGCCGTGCACGCGACGCCGACCCTGGAGACCGTCGCCGCCGTCGTCGCCGGGCTGTTCGCGGGCGTCCCCGTGGTGCCGCTGCCGCCCGACTCCGGGCCGGACGAGCGCGCCCACATCCTGCGCGACTCGGGCGCGACCCTGCTGCTGGCCGCGAGCGGCACCGCCCCCGAGGGCCCGGACGTCCCGCCCGTGGTGGCCGTGGACCGCCTCCGCCCGCCCGGAACGCCCGAC
>NZ_QURH01000914.1 GCF_003428695.1 Actinomadura logoneensis | reverse complement strand
TCTGGCACAACCACCGCACCGGACAACCCACCACACGATCACTGATCGCCTACGACCACTAACTTCGGAACTACTCGTCTAGGTCGCGCCGGCGGCGGTCAGCTTCCCGCGCAGGGCCGAGGGGCATTCGCCGAGGTGGTTGCGGATCGTCCGGGTCAGGTGGGAGTGGTCGGTGAACCCGTGGGCGGCGGCGAGGTCGGCGAGGGCGGTGTCCGGGCCCTGGGCGAGGTCCTCCAGTACCGCCCGCACCCGCAGGTCGTTGCGGTACGCGGTGATCGTGCGGCCGGTGACGCGGCGGAAGACCCTGCTCAGGTGGTGGGGCGAGGAGCCGACCAGGCCGGCGAGCTCGTCCAGGCCCGTCGTCAGATGGCCCGAGTTGAGCGCCTCCTGCACCCTCGACACCAGGCGGTGGTGCTGGGCGCGCGTCGCCGCCGACACGGTGGCGTCGCCGGTTCCCACGGGCGGCTGGGCCAGCAGGACGTCCAGGAGGGTGTGGAGGCGTTCTTCGATCTCCAGCCGGTCCGCACCCGCGTGGCAGGCGCCGAGCAGTTCCCGGTGCCGCAGTCCGACGGCCGCGCTCACCGGGAACGCCCAGTCGCCGTCGCGCCTGCGGGCCAGGACGCCCGCGTGCTCGTCGAAGGCGTCCGGCGTGAAGATGATCGCGGTGAAGATGTAGTTGTTGTCGACGGGTGAGGCGAACCGCTCCTGCGTTCCGGCGAGGTTGACGTAGCCGGTGGCGGGGTCCAGGAACGATCGCCGGCCTTTCGCCTCACGCAGGAAGCCGCCCCGGTGCATCAAGAAGATTCCGTCGTTCTCGTCGACGGCCGGCTCGTCCCACCCGGACGGCTCGTCACCGTGGTTGGCTAGCTGGTCGACCCGAAGGCCACGGGAAGATGCCGGAAGCAGACACCTGATCATGGCGGCCACTATCGCGTGGCCCCGCCCCACAGGGAAGAGCGCGCCCCGCAGGCCCCGGCGTGCTGCGGGGCGCCCCCTCCCCGGGCGACCTCACCGGGGACCGCGGCGCGCTCGGGAAACGCTCAGTTGCGGACTTCCTTGTACTCCACGTACTTGGAGTAGGGGGCGGTCACCACGAAGCTCTTGTACCGCCCCGTCGCGCAGTTGCTCCAGGTGTAGGAGGTGTACCCGTACACCTTGAGCTTGCGGAACCCGCGCGTCACCACCAGCGTCCGGTGCGCCTTGACCGGGACGGTGTCGCTGACCGACTTGGTGATGCTGCTCTGCTTCTCCAGGCCCCCGCCGACCTTGATGTTCACCTCGGAGAACACCCACGCCTTGAAGGACACCGACCCTTCGACGGTGACGTTCCACTTGGTCTGCGACTGGCGGGTGAGGCTGTAGGTGCGCTGGACGGTCCGGGACGTGCGGTTGATGAGCTCGTCCCGCTCGCCGGTCGACTGCTTGTACTTGACCTTGCGCTGGACATGGACCGACCAGCCGGGGTCGCAGTACGGGCCCGCCGCCCGGACGGTGCCGCCCGCATCGCCGGGCACGGTGCCGGCGGACGCCGGGACGGCGGCGGCGAAGGCCGTTCCCACCCCCAGGGCGGCGGTGAGGACGGTTCTCGACAGGGTCACTCGCATGGTTCTCCCTACCTCGGCGCGCGACCGGGAGCCGATCGCGTCCGGTTCAGGATGGCGGCGGGGCGCCGCGTGCGGCTTGTACTTTCATGCTCGGTCCGGCGCGCCCGGCCGGCCTGGGGGAGGCCGGCCGGGAACCGTGCAGGTCAGGCGCCGGGGCAGGTCAGGCGCCGAGCGCGTCAGGCGCCGACGTAGTCGGCCAGGTGCCGGCCGGTGAGGGTGGAGCGGGCGGCGACCAGGTCGGCGGGGGTGCCCTCGAAGACGACGCGGCCGCCGTCGTGGCCCGCGCCGGGGCCGAGGTCGATGATCCAGTCGGCGTGCGCCATGACGGCCTGGTGGTGCTCGATGACGATGACCGACTTGCCGGAGTCGACCAGCCGGTCGAGCAGGCCGAGGAGCTGCTCGACGTCGGCGAGGTGCAGGCCGGTGGTCGGCTCGTCCAGGACGTAGACGCCGCCCTTGTCGCCCATGTGGGTGGCGAGCTTGAGCCGCTGCCGCTCGCCGCCCGACAGCGTGGTCAGCGGCTGGCCGATGGTGAGGTAGCCGAGGCCGACGTCCGACAGCCGGCGCAGGATGGCGTGCGCGGCGGGGATGCGGGCGTCGCCGGAGCCGAAGAACTCCTCGGCCTCGGTCACCGGCATCGCCAGCACCTCGCTGATGTCGCGTCCGCCGAGCCGGTACTCCAGCACCGACGCCTGGAAGCGCCTGCCCTCGCACTCCTCGCAGACGGTCGCGACGCCCGCCATCATCGCCAGGTCGGTGTAGACGACGCCCGCGCCGTTGCAGGTGGGGCAGGCGCCCTCGGAGTTGGCCGAGAACAGCGCGGGCTTGACGCCGTTGGCCTTGGCGAACGCCTTGCGGATCGGCTCCAGCAGGCCGGTGTAGGTGGCGGGGTTGCTGCGCCGCGAGCCGCGGATCGCGGTCTGGTCGACCGACACCACGCCCGCGTCGGCCGGGATCGAGCCGTGCACCAGGGAGCTCTTGCCGGAGCCCGCGACGCCGGTGACCACGGTCAGCACCCCGAGCGGGATGTCGACGTCGACGTCCTTGAGGTTGTGGGTGTTCGCGCCGCGGATCTCCAGCGCGCCGGTGGGCTTGCGGACGGTGTCCTTGAGGGCGGCGCGGTCGTCCAGGTGGCGTCCGGTGACGGTGTCGCTGGCGCGCAGCCCCTCGACGGTGCCCTCGAAGCAGACGGTGCCGCCGGCGGCGCCCGCGCCGGGGCCGAGGTCCACGACGTGGTCGGCGATCGCGATCGTCTCCGGCTTGTGCTCGACGACCAGGACGGTGTTGCCCTTGTCGCGCAGCCGCAGCAGCAGGTCGTTCATCCGCTGGATGTCGTGCGGGTGCAGGCCGATGCTGGGCTCGTCGAAGACGTAGGTGACGTCGGTGAGCGAGGAGCCGAGGTGGCGGATCATCTTGACGCGCTGCGCCTCGCCGCCCGACAGGGTGCCCGCGGGACGGTCCAGGGACAGGTAGCCGAGGCCGATCTCCACGAACGAGTCGAGGGTGTGCCCGAGCGAGCCCAGCAGGGGCGCGACCGACGGCTCGTTGAGGCCGCGGACCCAGGCGGCCAGGTCGCTGATCTGCATCGCGCACGCGTCGGCGATGCTGATCCCGGCGATCTTCGAGGAGCGGGCGGGCGCGGCGAGCCGGGTGCCGTCGCACTCGGGGCAGGTGGTGAAGGTGACGGCCCGGTCGACGAACTCGCGGATGTGCGGCTGCATGCCCTCCTTGTCCTTGGCGAGCATCGACTTCTGGATGCGCGGCACCAGACCCTCGTAGGTCATGTTGATGCCCTCGATCTTCATCCGCGTCGGCTCGCGGTACAGGAAGTCGTGCAGCTCCTTCTTGGTGAACCGGCTGATCGGCTTGTCCGGGTCGAAGAAGCCGGACGAGGCGTAGAGCCGGTGGTTCCAGCCGCCCGCCTTGTAGCCGGGGACGGTCATCGCGCCCTCGGACAGCGACTTGGTCTCGTCGAACAGCTGGGTGAGGTCCAGGTCGGTGACGCTGCCGCGGCCCTCGCAGCGGGGGCACATGCCGCCGGTGATGGCGAAGCTGCGCTTCTCCTTGACGGTCTTGCCGCCGCGTTCGACGGTGACCGCGCCGGCGCCGCTGACCGACGGGACGTTGAACGAGAACGCCTGCGGCGAGCCGATGTGCGGCTTCCCGAGGCGGCTGAACAGGATCCGCAGCATCGCGTTGGCGTCGGTGGCGGTGCCGACGGTCGAGCGCGGGTCGGCGCCCATCCGCTGCTGGTCGACGATGATCGCGGTGGTCAGGCCCTCCAGGACGTCCACGTCGGGCCGCGCCAGCGTCGGCATGAAGCCCTGCACGAACGCGCTGTAGGTCTCGTTGATGAGCCGCTGCGACTCGGCCGCGACGGTGCTGAACACCAGGGAGCTCTTGCCCGAGCCGGACACGCCGGTGAACACGGTGAGCCGCCGCTTGGGCAGCTCGACGTCGATGTTCTTCAGGTTGTTCTCACGGGCTCCGAGCACCCGGATCAGCTCGTGGCTGTCGGCCGCGTGCGTGGGCCCGGACGCCTGCCCGGACGCCTGCCCGGAAGCCTGCCCGGAAGCGAGCCTGGACGCCCGCTGGGACGCCTGGTCGGACGGCCGGGTGTCCGGCTCGGTGGCCTTGCTCATGGTGTCTCCGTCGAGTCGGGTGGGGCCGCGACGCTGGTCACCCGTCCAGCCTGCGGCGACGGCGGGGGAGCGGTACCCGCGGCCCGCGCCGCGGGATGCTCCCGCGGCCGTCGCCGCACAGGGTGGTACTGCGGCCTCGTAGGCGGAAAACGCTACCGTTCGGCACCGACAGTTTCTTCGGACCCCTCCGTGGCCGACCCGGCGGCTTCCGCGATGTCGGCCGGCAGGCCGCGGTAGGTGAGCGGTTCGCTGTAGACGAGGTTGGTGGTCGTCGAGCCCAGTTCGAGCAGTTCGTCGACGACCTGCTCCAGGTGGCCCATCGAGGTCGCCGCGATCTTCAGGACGTAGCAGTCCTCGCCGGTGGTGCGCAGGCACTCCAGGATCTCGCCGCGCCTCCGCAGCAGATCGTGCAGCGGTCCGTGCCGGTTGCCCGGGTACTTCAGCCGGACGACCGCGAGCACCGGCAGCCCGGCCTTGGCCAGGTCCACCCGGGCGTGGTAGCCGCTGATCACGCCCCTCTCCTCCAGCCGGCGGACCCGCTCGGTCGTGGCGGACGCGCTGAGGCTCACCCTCCGGCCCAGTTCGGTGAGCGGAACACGGCCGTCCCGTTGCAGCTCCGCGAGGATAGCCCGGTCGGTCGCGTCGAGATTCTCGGTCACCGCGGCAAAATACCGTCAGATCCACGGCCCGGCGCGCCTCATACCGTGAGGATCGCCTTCAATCGGCGCGCACTGCCTGGATAGCGTTCTCCCCGTGATTCTGGGAGTGAACGTTCCGAACTTCGGGCCGGGGGCGGAACCCGACCGGCTGGCCGCCTGGGCGCAGACCGTCGAGGGCCTGGGTTTCGACCTGCTGATGGTCTCCGACCACGTCGCCATCACGCCGGACGTGGCCGAGCGGTACCCCGCGCCGTTCTACGAGCCGTTCACCGCCCTCGCGTGGCTCGCGGGCATCACCCGCCGGGTCCGTCTGGGCACGACCGTCCTCGTCGCGCCGTACCGGCATCCGCTGCTGGTCGCCCGGATGGCCGCCAACCTCGACCGGCTCAGCGGCGGACGGTTCGTCCTCGGCGTGGGGACGGGCTGGGCGCGGCAAGAGTTCGAGGCGCTCGGCGTCCCGTTCGAGCGGCGCGGCAGGCTCACCGACGACCTGCTCCGGGACGTGCGCGCCGCCTGGCGGGACACCGGCGACTACCAGAGCGGTGAGGTCCCGGTCTGGGTGGGCGGGCACAGCGATGCCGCGATGCGACGGGCCGCCCTGTTCGGCGACGCGTGGCACCCGCTGCGCGTCACGCTGCCCTGGCTGGAGGAGGCGGTGGAACGCCTCGCCCGGATCGCCGGGCGCGAGGGCCGCCCGGTCCCGGCCCTCGCGCCCCGCATCGCGCTGCGCCTCACCTCCGAGCCGCCGGGCGGCGAACGCCTCGCGGGCGAGGGGACCCTCGACCAGGTCCTCGCCGACCTGCACCGGCTGCGGGAGATGGGCGCGCGGAGCGTCGTGCTCGACCCCGTCCTCGCCCATCCCGACGAGACCCTGCGTCCGGAGAACGCCTGGCGGGATCTGGCCGCCGTGGCCGCCCGCAGAGAGGAACTGACGTGACACCCCTCGAGGAACGCCTGCTGCGCCGGGCCGTCGAGATCGCCGTCCGGGCCCGCGCGGACGGGTACGCGCCCTACGGCTCGCTGCTCGCCGGACCCGACGGCGTCGTCCTGGCCGAGGCCCACAACACCGTGCGCGCCGACCGGGACATCAGCGCCCATCCCGAGCTGAAGCTGGCCCGGTGGGCGGCCCGCGAACTCGACGCGGCCACCGCCGCCGCGACGACCATGTTCACCAGCTGCCAGCCGTGCGGCATGTGCACGGGCGCGATCGACCGCTCGGGACTGGGCCGCGTGCTGTACGCGCTGTCCAGCGAGCAGCACGACGCGCTGACCCCCGGGGGCGGATGGCCGTCCGTCCGGCAGGACGGCCCCGCCCTCTACGAGGAGGCGCGCACCGCGGTCGACGGCTACTACACCTGACGCGTCACAGGCCGTGCCCGCGGTCGCCCAGGACCGTCGCGGCGACCAGGGCCTCGACGGCCGCGCCGAACTCCGCCGCGTTCCGCGCGGTGGTGCGTTCGCGGTCGACGGCCCGCCGGACGTCCTCCTCCACCAGGTCGGCGTTGAGCGCCATGGCCGCCGCCGACCCCTGCGCCGCCGCCATGATCACCTGGCCGAAGGGCTGCACGACGTTGCCCGCCGCGGACACGCCGGGGACGCTGGTCCGGCCCATGGCGTCCGTCCGCACCAGGCCGTTCTCGCGGGCGCAGCCGAGGCCGGTGAGCAGCCCGTCCAGGGGGACCAGGTCACTCTGGACGAACAGCGCGGCGCGCTCCACCACGCGCCCGTCGGCCAGCTCGACGCCGCGGATCCCGCGCTCGTCGGCCGCGATCCGCTTGGCCGGGCCCTCCACGAGGGTGATGCCGCCGGCGACGAGGCGCTCGCGGTCGCCGGGGGAGAACTCCTGGTCGTGCGGGAACATGGCGACGTCCGGCGACCACTGCCGGACGAGCAGCGCCTGGTGGACGGCCATCGGACCCGTCGCGAGCACACCGAGCGGCCGGTCGCGGACCTCGTAGCCGTGGCAGTAGGGGCAGTGCAGGACGTCCTTGCCCCAGCGTTCCCGCAGGCCCGGCAGGTCGGGCAGCCCGTCCCGCACGCCGGTCGCCACCAGGACGCGACGGGTGCGCAGGGTCGCGCCGCCGTCGAGCCGGACGGTGAAGAGCGGGTCCGGGCCGTCCGCGCGGACGATCTCGTCCGCGCG
>NZ_QURH01000911.1 GCF_003428695.1 Actinomadura logoneensis | reverse complement strand
GTCGCGGGGCCGGACGGGCGCCGGGGCGGGGACCGGGGCGGACACGGGGGCTCCTTCCGCGGGGGGGTGCGGGAGCCGCCCGGGCGGGGAGCGGGACCGGACGGCCGGTAAGTGAATACTTGCGCACGTCCGCCCGGTCCGCAAGGAGCCCGGAAGCTCAGAACCCTGGTGGCCGCAGCGCTTCTCCGGCATGCGAAAGCCCTTGCCGACCTGCGGTCGACAAGGGCCCCGACGATCCGTCCGCGCGGCCCGGGGATCAGCCGGGGTCGCGGCGGCGGAGGTAGCGTTCGAACTCGCGGGCGATGGCGTCGCCGCTCGCCTCGGGCAGCTCGGTGGCGTCCTTCTGCTCCTCCAGCGTCCGGACGTACTCGGCGACCTCGGAGTCCTCCTCGGCGAGCTCGTTCACGCCGTTCTCCCAGGCGCGCGCCTCCTCCGGCAGCTCACCCAGGGGGATCGCCACGTCCAGCAGGTCCTCGACCCGGCGCAGCAGGGCGAGGGTCGCCTTCGGCGACGGCGGCTGCGCGACGTAGTGCGGCACCGCCGCCCACAGCGACACCGTCGGGAGCTCCGCCTTGGCGCACACGTCCTGCAGCACCCCGAGGATGCCGGTCGGACCCTCGTAGCGGGCGGGCTCCAGGTTGAGGGTGGTGACCATCGCCGCGTCGTTGGCCGCGCCGGTCACCGGGACGGGCCGGGTGTGCGGGGCGTCGGCGAGCAGCGCGCCGAGCAGCACCACCTGCCGCGCGCCCAGCTCGTGGATCTTGTCGACGATCTCGCGGCAGAACGACCGCCACCGCATGTTCGGCTCGATGCCGTGGATCAGCACGACGTCCCGGCCCGAGGGGAGCCGGGTTCGGGACACGCGGGTGGTGGGCCAGGAGATGCCGCGGGTCTCGCCGTCCACCATCTCGACCATCGGCCGGGTGACCTGGAAGTCGTAGTAGTCGTCGGGGTCGAGTTCGGCGATCGGCGTCGCGTCCCAGACGCTCTCGAGGTGGGTGATCACCCCGCTGGCCGCCTCGCCCGCGTCGTTCCACCCCTCAAAGGCGGCCACCACCACCGGATCGACCAGCTCCGGAACGCCCTCTAGCTCGATCACGCGCTGCCTCCTTCCGACGCCCTGTACAGCGTCACCGGGGGACCGTCCATTCCCGGGGGCGGGGGCCCCGCTCATGATCGGTGGCTGTCAGCCTACGTCCTGACCGAGAACTACCCACCCCCCGCCGCTCCAGACCTCGCCGGGGCTCGCCCGGCGGGCCCGGACGCGTCACGATCGGGTCACTTCCCGTCCGTCGTGTGGACGATCAGCACGTCGACAGGGGAGCGGTGCGACAGGTTCGCCGGGACCGATCCGAGGATGCGGCCGGCGAGGCTGTTCAGTCCCCGGTTGCCGACGACGACCAGGTCGGCCCGGCGGTCCCGCGCGATCCGGGCGATCACGTCCACCGCGTCGCCCTCCACCGCCACCTGGTCGATGTCGGTCGCGCCCTGCGCCACGGCCCGCTCCCGCGCCGCGCGCAGCGCGTCCTCGGCGGGCGTGGAGCCCTGCACCTTGTAGGCGAGGTCGCCGAGCTGGTCGGCGGCCGTCAGCCGCTGCCGCTCGGGCATCTGGTTGTAGGCGGTCGCCAGCAGCAGCGTCGCGCCGGTGGCGGCGGCGAGCGCTGCGGCGCGGTCGACCGCGCGGAACGAGGAGTCCGACCCGTCGGTGCCGACGAGGATGGTGCGGTAGGCGCTCACGGCCGCTCCCTGCTGTCGTCGCCGGGGCGCGCGTCGCCCGCGGCGGTCGTCGTCCGGGCCCGCGCACCGGGGCGTCCGGGCGCGTTACCCGTTGGTAGACACGGGCCGAACGTTAGCGGTCCGATCACGCGTCCGCCACGGGGACGGCCGACGGGCGGGGGAGTCCGGCCCGATAGGGTTGGTCCCCATGAGCACTCCCACCGCGGCTTCCCTGCGCCAGGCCCTGAAAGAACGCGTCGTCGTGGCCGACGGGGGCATGGGGACGATGCTCCAGGACGCCGGCCCCACGCTGGACGACTTCCAGGGGCACGAGGGCTGCAACGAGATCCTGAACGTGACCCGTCCCGACATCGTCCGCTCGGTCCACCGCGCCTACTTCGAGGCCGGGGTCGACTGCGTCGAGACCAACACCTTCGGCGCCAACCTCGGCAACCTCGGCGAGTACGGCATCACCGACCGGATCTTCGAGCTCGCCGAGGCGGGCGCGCGGCTGGCCCGCGAGATCGCCGACGAGTTCAGCACCCCCGACCGCCCCCGCTGGGTGATCGGCTCGGTCGGCCCCGGCACCAAGCTGCCCACCCTCGGGCACGTCCCGTTCGCCGAACTCCGCGACGCCTACCAGCGCAACGCGGAGGGCCTCATCGAGGGCGGCGCGCACGCCGTCCTGGTCGAGACCTGCCAGGACCTGCTGCAGGCCAAGGCCGCGCTGATCGGCGCCAAGCGCGCGATCGCCGCCGCCGGCACCGACACCGTCCTGATCGGCCAGGTCACCATCGAGCAGAACGGCGCGATGCTGATGGGCTCGGAGATCGGCGCGGCGCTCACGGCGCTGGAGCCGATGGAGCTCGACCTGATCGGCCTGAACTGCGCGACCGGCCCCGCCGAGATGAGCGAGCACCTGCGCTACCTCGCCCGGCACGCGCGGATCGGGCTGAGCTGCATGCCGAACGCGGGCCTGCCCGAGCTGACCTCCGACGGCGCCCGCTACCCGCTCACCCCGGACGAGCTGGCCGACGCCCACGACACCTTCACCCGCGAGTTCGGCCTGTCGCTGGTCGGCGGCTGCTGCGGCACCACCCCCGAGCACCTGGCGAAGGTCGTCGAGCGGGTCCGGGGCCGCGAGGTCGCCGCCCGCCGCCCCCGGCACGAGGCGGGCGCGGCGTCGCTGTACCAGCACGTCCCGTTCCGGCAGGACACCTCCTACCTGGCGATCGGCGAGCGCACCAACGCCAACGGCTCCAAGGCGTTCCGCGAGGCGATGCTGGAGCGCCGCTGGGACGACTGCGTGAAGATCGCCCGCGACCAGGCCCGCGACGGCGCGCACATGCTGGACCTGTGCGTCGACTACGTCGGCCGCGACGGCGTCGCGGACATGAAGGAGCTGGCGTTCCGGTTCGCGACCGCCTCGACGCTGCCGGTCGTGCTCGACTCCACCGAGGTCGACGTGATCATCGCGGGCCTGGAGATGCTCGGCGGGCGCGCCGTGATCAACTCGGTGAACTTCGAGGACGGCGACGGCCCCGGCTCCCGGATGGCGCGGCTGATGCCCGCCGTCAAGGAGCACGGCGCGGGCGTCGTCGCGCTCACCATCGACGAGGAGGGCCAGGCCCGTACGGCCGAGAAGAAGGTCGAGATCGCCGTCCGGCTGATCGACTACCTGACCTCCGAGTGGGGCATGGACGTCGGCGACATCATCATCGACACCCTGACCTTCACCATCGGCACCGGCCAGGAGGAGTCCCGCCGGGACGCGGTCGAGACCATCGACGCGATCCGCGAGCTGAAGCGCCTCCACCCCGGCGTCCAGACCACCCTCGGCCTGTCGAACGTGTCGTTCGGCCTGAACCCGGCCGCCCGCATCGTCCTGAACTCGGTGTTCCTGAACGAGTGCGTGGACGCCGGGCTCGACTCGGCCATCGTGCACGCCTCCAAGATCCTGCCGATGAACCGGATCCCGGAGGAGCAGCGCAAGGTCGCGCTCGACATGATCTACGACCGGCGCGGCGACGGCTACGACCCGCTGCACCGGTTCATGGAGCTGTTCGAGGGCGTCGACACCGCCGCGATGAAGGCCGACCGCGCCGCCGAGCTGCTCGCGCTGCCGCTGTGGGAGCGGCTGAAGCGCCGCATCGTGGACGGCGAGCTGGACGGCCTCAACGCCGACCTGGACGAGGCGCTCACCCAGCGCCCCGCGCTGGAGATCGTCAACGACGTCCTGCTGGACGGCATGAAGACCGTCGGCGAGCTGTTCGGCTCCGGCCAGATGCAGCTGCCGTTCGTGCTGCAGTCCGCCGAGGTGATGAAGACCGCGGTCGCCTACCTCGAGCCGCACATGGAGAAGGTCGAGGGCGACGGCGGCAAGGGCCGCATCGTGCTCGCGACCGTCAAGGGCGACGTCCACGACATCGGCAAGAACCTCGTGGACATCATCCTGTCCAACAACGGCTACGAGGTCGTGAACATCGGCATCAAGCAGCCGATGTCGGCGATCCTGGACGCCGCCCGCGAGCACCGCGCCGACGTGATCGGCATGTCCGGGCTGCTGGTGAAGTCCACGGTGATCATGAAGGAGAACCTGGAGGAGCTGAACAGCCGCGGCCTCGCCGGGAACTGGCCGGTGCTGCTGGGCGGCGCCGCCCTCACCCGCGCCTACGTCGAGCAGGACCTCGCCGACCTGTTCGACGGCCAGGTCCGCTACGCCCGCGACGCGTTCGAGGGGCTGCGGCTCATGGACGCGTTCATGGCCGTCAAGCGCGGCGTGGAGGGCGCGGCCCTGCCGCCGCTGCGCGAGCGCCGGGTGCGCAAGGGCGCGACCCTCAAGGTCACCGAGCCCGAGGACATGCCCGCCCGCTCCGACGTCGCCGCCGACAACGAGCTGCCGAAGCCGCCGTTCCTCGGCGACCGCATCGTCAAGGGCATCGCCCTCGCCGACTACGCCGCCTTCCTCGACGAGCGCGCGACCTTCATGGGGCAGTGGGGCCTGAAGCCCGCGCGCGGCGGCGACGGCCCGTCCTACGAGGAGCTGGTCGAGACCGAGGGGCGGCCCCGGCTGCGGATGTGGCTCGACCGCATCCAGACCGAGGGCCTGATCGAGGCCGCCGTCGTGTACGGCTACTACCCGGCCGTGTCCGAGGGCGACGACCTGGTCGTCCTCAACGAGGACGGCTCGGACCGGGAGCGGTTCACCTTCCCGCGCCAGCGCCGCGACCGGCACCTGTGCCTGGCCGACTTCTTCCGCTCCCGCGAGTCGGGGGAGACCGACGTCGCCGCGTTCCAGCTGGTCACGGTCGGGTCGAGGATCGCCGAGGCGACCGGGGAGCTGTTCGCCAAGAACGCCTACCGCGACTACCTGGAGCTGCACGGCCTGTCGGTGCAGCTCACCGAGGCGCTGATGGAGTACTGGCACGCGCGGATCCGCGCCGAGCTGGGCTTCGGCGGCGAGGACTCCGGCGACGTCGAGGACTTCTTCAAGCTCGGCTACCGGGGCGCCCGCTACTCCTTCGGCTACGCCGCCTGCCCGGACCTGGAGGACCGCACCAAGCTGGTGCGGCTGCTCGGGCCGGAGCGGATCGGGGTGACCCTGTCGGAGGAGCTGCAGCTGGCCCCCGAGCAGTCGGCCGACGCGCTGGTCGTCCACCACCCGGAGGCGAAGTACTTCAACACCTGATCCGCACTCACCAGCTGATCGGTACTCCACCACCTGATCGGTGCCTCACCGGCCGACCCCGCCGGCCGGGAGCCGATTCGGCGGGACGCGCCGCCTGACCTAACCTGGACGATCCAGGACGAAGGAGGTCAGGCGGCGTGACGCTGGGCGTGCAGGGGGATCCGCAGGCGGTGCTGTTCGACATGGACGGCACCCTCATCGACTCCGAGCGGCTGTGGTTCGAGGTCGAGTCCGAGGTGATGGAGTCGCTCGGCGGCGTCTGGACCCACGCCGACCAGGAGAACCTGGTCGGCGGGAACCTGGCGGTCGCGTCGGAGTACATGGTCCGGCGGGCCGGGAGCGACGTCCCGGCCGAGCGGGTGGGGCGCACCCTGCTCGCGGGAATGGTCGAGCGCATGCGCACCCACGTGCCGCTGCTGCCGGGCGCCAAGCAGCTGCTCACCGACGTCCGCGCGGCGGGCCTGCCGACGGCGCTGGTCACCTCCAGCCACCGCGCGCTCCTGGAGCCCGCGCTGGACGGCATCGGCCGCGACCACTTCGACCTCACGCTGGCCGGGGACGAGGTGTCCCGCACCAAGCCCCACCCCGAGCCGTACCTGACCGCCTGCGCGCGCCTCGGCGTGGACCCGCCGCGCTGCGCGGTGCTGGAGGACTCCCCGAGCGGGCTGGCGTCCGCCGAGGCGGCGGGCTGCCGGACGGTCGCGGTGCCCGGCGTGGTCGCGCTGGACGCGGCGCCGGGCCGGACGGTCGTGGGGTCCCTGGAGGACGTCGACGTGCCGTTCCTGCGCTCCCTGTTCGCCTGACAGGCGGCTTCCGCCCCGGATCGTCCGGGAGTTCGCCCGCGAGCCGTCGAACGTCCGTGCGAGCCTCTCAGCGCCTCGGCGCCACCTTCCGGGCACCCGTCTCCTCGGCACCCGGCCCACCGGCGCTGGGCTCCCTCGGCGCCCGGACGGCCGGGGCGCCTCGGCGGCGTGTGACCAGGGGGGACCCTGAGGTCCCTCGGGGACGGGTCACGCCCGAGGAGGAGCCGCGGACCGGGACGAACCGTCCGAGGGGAGGAGACCCATCCGCCGTTTCGCGTGTGAGGATGGGACGGGAGAGCAGCACGACCGACCCTGGGGGCCGCCATGAGCGACGCAGTCATTTTCGCGATCAGCCTGGGGGTGACGCTCGTCGGCCTGGTCGCCAGCTGGGGGGTGTACCGGCGGAGGGGCGCGGCGTCCGGCGCGCGCGGCGCCGCCCTGTCGCTGATCCCCCTGGCCGCGGCGATGACCGGGGTGACCTCGTTCCTCAGCGATCTGGTGTTCAGTCCGATGAAGTGGGCGGGTGTGGCGGTGGCCGGGCTCGCGGTCGTCCTCTACCTGGCGTCCGGCGCGGCCCTGAGCCGACGGTCGGTGACCGAGGGTGACGGGTCGAAGGCCGCGCGGAAGGCGGCTCGGGACCGCGGGACGGGCGCCGGCAAGGCGCCCAAGGGGGCCGTCGGCGGCGGCGCGCCGACGGCGGCGGACCCGGATCTCGCCGAGATCGAGGACATCCTCCGCAACCGCGGGATCAAGTAACGGGCCGCGCGGCGCGAGGCCGGACGGCACGCCGCCGCGCCCGCCCGTCGCCCCGCGCCGGGCGCCGTCCGAGACGGCCG
>NZ_QURH01000909.1 GCF_003428695.1 Actinomadura logoneensis | reverse complement strand
TCCCGGCCGAGCAGCGCCGCCGCGTCGAGCAGGCTGAGGCCGCCGCCGAGCGCGGCGTCGGCCAGCCACGGCCGCCCGGCGAGGCGCAGTCGTGCGCCGCGCAGGACGGCCAGGGATTCGGTGCTCATCGCCGCCCACCCTAGGACGCGCTGATCTGCGGCACATCGTCCGCGCGGCGCATCGAAGGTTGCGCCGGGACCGTGCGAGTTCGCCACCCGGGAGGACGCGCCGTGAGGGTCCGCCTACCTAGCGTCGAGGCCATGAAGAGAACCGCTCTGCTCGCCGCCGGAGCCGCGCTGATGACGCTCGCCGTCGGCGGTCGCTGGGACATCGCGCTCGCCGCCTGGATCTTCCCCGTCCTGCTCCTGCGGTTCGCCCGGACCGGCCGGGCCTGGACGGCCGCCGCCGGGATCTGGGCCGCCAACGTCGCCGCCGCCCTGTTCTGGACCTGGGAGTCCGCGCTCGGGTCCGGGCCGGTCGTCATCGCGGGCGCGGCGGCGATCGGCGCGCTGCGGACCGTCCCGTACGTCCTGGACCGGTGGCTCGTCCGCAGGCTGCCCCCGTGGCCCGCGCTGCTGGTGTTCCCGGCGGCGGTCGCCGGGACCGAGTTCCTGCTGACGCTGCTCACGCCGTTCGGGACGGCGTTCGGCGTGCTCGCCGTCACCCAGTACGGCGAACTGCCGCTGCTGCAGGTCGTCGCGGTCACCGGGTCGTACGGGATCGGGTTCCTGATCGCCTGGTTCGCCGGGGTCGTGAACCTCGCCTGGGCCGACCGGACCCGGCGGGCGGCGCGTCCGTGCGCGGTCTTCGCGGGCGTCCTGCTGGCCGTCGTGGCGTTCGGCGGCGTGCGGCTGGCGTTCTTCTCCTCGGCTCAGCACACCGTGCGGATCGCGGGTGTCGGGCCGCGCCCGGAGCTGCGCGCCGCCGAGAAGGCGGCGGTCCGCCGGATCCCGGGCGGGCGGCGCGAGGTCGCGACGGCGCCCGCCGCGTCGGTGGGTCCCGCGATGCACGCGGTGCTCGCCGACCTGCTCGCGAGCACCCGCCGGGAGGCGGCGGCGGGCGCGAGGATCGTCGTCTGGCCGGAGAACGCCGTGTCCGCGCAGGAGGCCGGCGAGCGGGCCGTGATCGACGCCGCCCGCGCCGAGGCCCGCCGCGACGGCGTCTACCTGGAGATCGGCGTGAACGTGTACGGGGCGACCGGGCCGTCGTTCGGCAAGGACGAGACGCTGCTCATCGGCCCGGACGGCGCCGTGCTCTGGACCTACCAGAAGGCGCACCCGATCCCCGGCTCGGAGACCTTCGAGCCGGGCGACGGGCACGTCCCGGTCGTGGACACGCCGTACGGAAGGCTCGCGAACGTCATCTGCTACGACGCCGACTTCCCCGCCATGATGCGGGTGCGCGCCGATATCGTCCTCGTCCCGTCACACGACTGGCGCGAGTACGGCGACGCGCACACCCGCAAGGCGTCGCTGCGCGCCATCGAGGGCGGGTACGCGCTGTTCCGGCAGGACGGCCAGGGCGTGACCAGCGCGTTCGACCGGCACGGACGGGTGCTCGCGACCACCGACACCTTCGCCGCCGGGGTCGAGACGACCGTCGCCTACGTTCCGACGCGCGGCGGGACGACCGTCTACGACGTCGTCGGCGACGCGTTCGCGTGGCTGTGCCTGGGCGCTGTCGGTGTCCTCGCCGTCGCCGGAGCCGTCCGGGGCCGGAGGCGGAACGCGGAGGCGGCGCAGGTCACGCGGGAGGACGTCCTGGCAGGGTGACGCGGAAGACCGTCCGGCCGGGGGCGGAGTCGAGTTCGGCGCGCCCGCCGTGCGCGGCGGCGACCCCGGCGACGATGGCCAGGCCGAGGCCGGTGCTCCCCGACGCGCGGGACCGGCCGCGGTCTCCCCGGACGAACCGGTCGAACACCTCGTCCCGCAGGTCGGCGGGCACCCCCGGCCCGTCGTCCTCCACCTCCAGCACCGCGCCCTCGCCCGCCGCCCGGCGGGGCCGCTCCAGCCGGACGGTCACGCGCGTCCCGGCGGGGGTGTGGGTGCGGGCGTTGGCGAGCAGGTTCGCGAGCATCTGGTGCAGCCGGTGCTCGTCGCCGCGGACCGTGACGGGCTCCTCGGGCAGCTCCATCGTCCAGCGGTGGTCCGGGCCCGCCACGCGGGCGTCGGCGACCGCGTCCAGGACCATGCGGGTGAGGTCCACCGGCTCGACGGCCAGCGGACGGCCCGTGTCGAGGCGGGCGAGCAGCAGCAGGTCCTCCACGAGGTCGCCCATCCGCACCGACTCGGCCTGGATCCGGCCGAGCGCGTGCCGCACGTCGCCCGGCAGCCCGTCCCGGACGCCCGGCGGGCGGCGCAGCGCCAGCTCCGCGTGGCCGCGGATGGTCGCGACCGGGGTGCGCAGCTCGTGGCTGGCGTCGGCGGCGAAGCTGCGCAGCCGCTGTTCGCTGGCCTGCCGCCGGGCCAGCGCGTCGGCGACGTGCCCCAGCATCCGGTTGAACGCCGCGCCGACCCGTCCGACCTCCGTGCGCGGGTCGGCGTCCGGGACCCGCTCGGGCAGCGCGACCTCGCCGCTGGCGAGCGGCAGCTCGGCGACCCGTGAGGCGGTCGCGGCGACCCGGCGCAGGGGACGCAGCGTGAGCCGCACCCACCCCGCGGCGGCGACCGCGGCGAGCGCCAGGACGATCCCGAACACCGCCAGCTCGACCAGCGCCAGCCGCCGCGTCGTCTCCTCCACCGGACGCAGCGGCAGCCCGGTGACCAGCACGTCGCCGTCGTCGCCCGGGTAGGCCGCCAGCCGGTAGTGGTGCAGCGCCGACAGCCGCACGGTGCGCGGCCGGTGGTCCGGCGGCAGCGCGTTGAGGGCGCGCACGTCGGCGGCGCTCACCGGGACGCCCACGACCGCCCGGTCCCGGACGACGCCGGCCGCGGTCACCCGGCCGCCGAACAGCCGCGCGGCGAACGTCTTCGGCGGCACCCCGCGCGTGTCGGGGTCCCGGTTGTCGGAGTCGGGCCGCCGCTCGTGCTCCAGCCCGGCGGCCAGCCGCGGGCCGAGGGAGGTGATCTGCTCGTCGACGCGTCCGACCAGGAAGCCGCGCAGGGCGGTGACCGTCGCGACCCCGACCGCCAGGCAGCAGAACGCCAGCAGCGCGACCAGGCCGAGCGTGAGCCGGGCGCGCAGCGTCCGCGGGAACAGGCCCCGCAGGACGTCCGCCGCCGGCCCGCCGCGGCCCGCCGCCGGACCGCCGGGAGCCGCCGCCGGGTCCGGGGAACCGGTCACCGGGTCTCCGGCTTGAGCACGTACCCCACCCCGCGGACGGTGTGGATCATCGGCGTCCGGCCCGCGTCGATCTTCTTGCGCAGGTAGCTCACGTACAGCTCGACGACGTGCGCCCGGCCGCCGAAGTCGTAGCTCCACACCCGGTCGAGGATCTGCTCCTTGCTCAGCACCCGCCGGGGGTTGCGCATCAGGAACCGCAGCAGCTCGAACTCGGTCGGGGTCAGCTCGACCACCTCGCCGTCCCGCGTGACCTCGCGGGCGTCCTCGTCCATGCTGAGCCCGCCCACGGTGAGCAGCGCGGACGCGGCGGCGCGGCGGGTCAGCCCGGCCCGGCGCAGCAGCCCGCGCAGCCGGGCGAGGAGCTCCTCCAGGCTGAACGGCTTGGTGACGTAGTCGTCGCCGCCCGCGGTGATCCCGGCCACCCGGTCCTCCACGGCGTCGCGGGCCGTGAGGAACAGCACGCAGACCTCCGGCGAGGCGGCCCGCAGCTCCCGCAGGACGCTCAGCCCGTCGATGTCGGGCAGCATGACGTCCAGCACGACCGCGTCCGGCCGGAACTCGCGCGCGACCGCGATCGCCCCGGCGCCGTCGGCGGCGGTCCGCACCTGCCAGCCCTCCTGCGCCAGCACGCGGCCCAGCACGTCGGTCAGGTCCGGCTCGTCGTCCACCACCAGCACGCGGACGGGTGTCCCGTCGGCATGGCTCAGCCCTCGAACGTCCTCCATGGCCCCCAGTTTCCCTCCCCTTCCTGTGTGTTCCCTCTGAATCGGCTCAGAAGCAGGGGATACGCGGGTGGTTCTGAGGGTTCTCAGAGGTTCGTCAGGCACTGTGACGGGACGCCGGTCGAAAGGGGGGCTGGAATGACAGCGGTTCGTTCCGGGAACGCCGTGCCGAACCTCCGCCGCGCCCATGCGAGGCCGCGGCGGCGGGGCCTGCGGGCAGGATGGGTGCTCGGGGCCGTCTACGCGGGCGGCCTGGCCGTCCTGGCGCTGTGGTGGCAGGGCACGGACTCGGTGGTGGGGGCCGCCGGGTGGCTGACCGACGGGGCCCGGATCACCGGGCTGCTGGCGGCCTACGGCTGCGCGGTGATGCTCGCGCTCATGGCCCGCGTCCCGGCGCTGGAGAGCGGGGTCGGCGCGGACCGGCTCGCGCGCTGGCACGCCGCGGGCGGGCGCTACACGGTCTGCCTGGCGCTGGCGCACGTCCTGCTGGTGGTCTGGGGGTACGCGCTGGTCGACCGGAAGAACGTGGTCGCCCAGACGGGCGACCTGGTCTTCCACTACCCGGAGATGCTCAAGGCGACGCTCGGCACCCTGCTGATGTTCGCCGTGGGGATCACCTCGGCGCGGCTGGCCCGGCGCAGGCTGCGGTACGAGGTCTGGCACCTGCTGCACCTGGGCACCTACCTGGCGGTCTTCCTGGTGTTCTTCCACCAGCTCGCCAACGGCGCGCAGTTCGTCGGCCGGCCGGTGGCGCAGATCTTCTGGTACGCCTTGTTCATCGGGGTCTCGCTGGTGCTGGCCTGGTACCGGTTCGCCGTCCCCGTCCTGCGGAACCTGCGGCACCGGATGCGGGTCGCCGAGGTCCGGTTCGAGTCGCCGGGCGTGGTGTCGGTGTACGTCACGGGGCACCGCCTGGACGACCTCGCGGCGCGGCCCGGCCAGTTCTTCCGCTGGCGGTTCCTCGCGCCGGGCATGTGGTGGGCCGCGAACCCGTACTCGCTGTCGGCCCCGGCCCGCGACGGCCTGCTGCGGATCACGGTCAAGGCGGCGGGCGACCACAGCCGCGCCCTGGTCCGGCTGCGGCCCGGCACGCGCGTCTGGGCGGAGGGGCCGTACGGGGCGCTCACCGAGGCGAGGCGGACCCGGCGGGGCGTGCTGCTCCTCGCGGGCGGCGTCGGGATCACCCCGCTGCGCGCGCTGTTCGAGACCCTGAGCGGCGACGTCACCCTGGTCTACCTGGCGCGCCGTCCCGAGGACCTGGCGCTGCGCGGCGAGCTGGAGGCCATCGCGGCCCGCGGCGACCGCCGCGTCCTGTGCTTCGTGGACGACCCCGCCGAGTACTCCCTCCCGCTCACCGCCGCGTCGCTGCGCTCGGTGGTGCCCGACGTGGCCGAGCGGGACGTGTACCTGTGCGGCCCGCCCGGCATGGCCCGCGCGGCCCACCGGGCGCTGCGCGAGGCGGGCGTCCCGGGGCGGCGCGTCCACCACGAGTCCTTCGAGTTCTGAGCAGAGTTCCGAGCACGAGTTCCGATCACGAGTTCTGAGCACGAGTTCCAAGCACGAGTTCCAAGCACGGGCCCGGCCGGGCTCGGGGAGGAGGCGAACGATGCGCCGAGCCGTTCTCGCCACCAGCGCGACGGTGGCCGGGATCAGCCTGCTGCTGGCCCTGAAACCGCACCACGGCGGCCTGGCCTCCGCCTCGGGCACGTCGGGCGGGGGCGGTGCGGGCGGCGGGGCCGTGGCCGGGTCGCCGCCGGAGTCGTCCGGCCCGTCCAAGGCGGGCGGGGGCACGGGCGGACGTACGAGTGGCGGTGCGGGCGGGCGCTCCGCCGCGCACGGCACCTTCACCGGCGACACGGTCGACACCCGGTACGGACCCGTCCAGGTCCAGGTGACGCTGGCGCACGGGAAGCTGACCGGGGTGAAGGTGCTGCAGGCGCCGTCGGAGAACGGGCGGGACCGGCGGCTGACGGAGATGGCCGTCCCGCGGCTCACCCAGGAGACGCTCGCCGCCGGAAACGCGCGGATCGACACCGTGTCCGGCGCCACCTACACCAGCGAGGGCTACATCCACTCGCTGCAGAGCGCCCTGGACAAGGCCCATGCGTGAGCCGACGCCCGCCGAGGAGGCGATGCCCGCGGACGAGCCGACGCCCGCGGACGAGGCGGTGCCCGCGCGCGAGGTCCGCGTGGTGCACGTGATGGGCACGGTGTTCTCGTTCGACGTCCGGACGCCGATGACCCCGGCGATCGACCGCGCGCTGGACGCGGCGGAGGACTGGCTGCGCCACGTGGACGCCGTGTTCTCGACCTACCGCCCCGACAGCCACATCAGCCGCCTCGCCTCCGGGACGCTCACGCTCGACCAGTGCCCCGGCGAGGTCGCCGAGGTGCTCGCGCTCTGCGCGCGGGTCGCCGAGGAGAGCGGCGGCCGGTTCACCTGGACGCCGCACGGGCGGCTCGACCCGTCCGGGCTGGTGAAGGGCTGGGCCGCCGAGGCCGCCTCCGACCTGCTGTTCGAGGCGGGCGCGGCCGACCACTGCGTGAACGCGGGCGGCGACGTCCAGGTGCGCGGCTCCGCCGGTCCCGGCCAGGCATGGCGGATCGGCCTGGCGCACCCGTTCCACCCGGGCGACCTCATGGCCGTCGTGACGGGGACCGACCTCGCGGTCGCGACGTCCGGGACGTCCGAGCGCGGCGACCACATCGTGGACCCGCGCACCGGCCGTCCCCCCGTCGGCCTGGCCTCCCTGACGCTGGTCGGACGCCGCCTCACCCGCGTGGACGCCCTGGCCACCGCGGGTTTCGCGATGGGCGAGGACGCCCGCGACTGGATCGCCGGGCTGGCCGGCATCGAGGCGTTCGCCGTCACCGCCGACGGCCGCGCCTGGGCGACGCCCGGCTTCCCCGCCTGGACCGGCGGCTGACGTCCCCGCCCGGGCGGGCGGCTGACGTCCCCGCCCGGGCGGGCGGCCGACGCGGCGCGGCGGCG
>NZ_QURH01000904.1 GCF_003428695.1 Actinomadura logoneensis | reverse complement strand
GGCGAGGAGGCGCGCGGCGGCACCGTCAACGCCGGCGGGCCGTTCCCGCTGCGGGCGACCACCGACGCGGCGGGCAGCGCCTACGCCGGGGTGGTCCGGCTGGCCCGGGACGCCGCGGCCGAGTCGGCGCCGTTCGTCCGGCTCGCCGACCGGTACGCCGGGCTGTTCCTGCCGGTGACGCTCGTCCTGGCGGGGGTGGCGTGGGCGGCGGCGCGCGACCCGGTCCGGGCCGTCGCGGTGCTGGTCGTCGCCACGCCCTGCCCGCTGCTGCTCGCCGCGCCGATCGCCTATGTGTCCGGCCTGTCGCGCTGCGCGCGGCGCGGCGTGGTCGTGAAGGGCGGCGGCGCGCTGGAGCGGCTGGCGCGCGCCCGCGTCCTGCTGTTCGACAAGACCGGCACCGTCACGACCGGACGGCCCGAACTGTCCGACGTGGTGACCCGCGACGGCGCCGACCCCGGCGAGATCCTCACCGCCGCCGCGTCCCTGGACCAGGTGTCGCCGCACGTGCTGGCCACCGCGATCGTCCGGGGCGCCGGCGACCGGGGCCTGCCGCTGTCGCTGCCCGCCGAGGTCGCCGAGGAGGCCGGGCAGGGCGTGCGGGGCCTGGTCGGCGGACGGCGGGTCGCGGTCGGCAAGGCCGCCTGGGCGGGCGCCGGCCCCGAGGACGAGGTGTGGCTCGACCGCGTCCGGTCGCGGGCGGCGGCGCGCGGCTCCATCACCGTGTTCGTCGGGCTGGACGGCCGGCTGGCCGGGACGCTGCTGCTGCGCGACCGGATCCGCCCCGACGCGGCGCGCACGTTCCAGATGCTGCGCCGCACCGGGATCGAGCGGGCCGTGATGGTGACCGGAGACCGCGCGGCCGTGGCGCACCCCATCGCGGAGCTGGTCGGGGCGGACGAGGTCCGCGCCGAGCAGACGCCCGAGGGGAAGGTCGAGGTCGTCCGCGCCGAGAGCGCACGCGCCGCGACGGTGATGGCGGGCGACGGCGTGAACGACGCCCCGGCGCTCGCCTCGGCCGGGGTCGGCGTCGCGCTCGGCGCGCGGGGCGCGACCGCGTCGTCCGAGGCGGCCGACGTGGTCATCACCGTGGACCGGCTGGAACGGCTCGCGGAGAGCCTCGCGATCGCCCGCCGCACCCAGCGGATCGCCCGGCAGAGCGTGCTCGGCGGAATGGGCCTGTCGCTGGCGGCGATGGTGGTCGCCGCGTTCGGACTGCTCACGCCCTCGCTCGGCGCGGTCGTGCAGGAGGTCATCGACCTGGCGGCGATCCTGGGCGCGCTGCGCGCCCTCGGCCCGGGCCGCGACCGCTGGCCGCGGCTGCACGGCGACGACGCCGACCTCGTCCGCAGCCTGGACCAGGAGCACCGCGGGCTGTGGCCGCGGATCGAGGCGCTGCCCGCGCTCGCCGACGCCCTGACCGGCCCCGACGACGCCGGCCGCGCCGCCGCGAACGCCGAGCTGGACGCGTTCCTGCGCGACCTGGCCGAGCACGAGGAGCGCGACGAGAAGCTGCTGTACCCGGCCGTCGCGTCGGCGCTCGGCGGGAGCGACCCGACGGGCGCGATGAGCCGCGCGCACGCCGAGATCGCCGAGCTGTCGCGCCGCATCGGGCTGCTGCGGGACGAGTTCGTCGAGGACCCCGGCCGTCCCGGGGCCTCCGACGAGCTGCGCCGCACGATCGGGGACCTCGCCGCCGTCCTGCGCCTGCACTTCACGCAGGAGGAGGAGCACTACTTCGTCCTCGCCGACACACCGGCCCACCCCGAGTCCCCCACGCACTGACACCCGAGCACGCGGCGGAACTCGGGAATTCCGGTCACCCGGCGGGGTGTGCGGTGGCGGCGTCCACGAGCCGGTCGATGACCTTGGCCAGCAGCGCCCGCGGCTCCGCGTCGGTGATGACGCCGCGCTCGTCCACCGCGGCCCGGACGACGGGGATCCGCACGCACGCCTCGTCCACGATGGCCGCGCCGGTGTAGCCGAGCACCGTCCGCAGGGTCGCCTCGGCGCCGCCGCCCCGGCCGGGCGCGGCGGCGTTCACCCACGCGGTCGGCTTGTCGCAGATCTCGGTGCCGCCGACCGTCCAGTCCAGCAGGTTCTTGAACGAGCCGGGGAGGGTGCCCGCGTACTCGGGGCAGCAGACGAGCAGGGCGTCGGCCCGGTCGATCGCCGCGCGCAACTCGATGACCGGCGCGGGCAGCGGGTCGGCGTCGTCGTCGGGGTTGAAGTGCGGCAGGTCGGCGAGCCCGGCGTACCGGACCGTCCGGACGCCGGGCGCGGCCACGTCCGCCGCCGTCCGCAGCACCACCTCGTTGGACGATCCGGTACGCAGGCTGCCGCTCAGCAGGAGGATCACAGGTTCGTTCACCGCACCAACCTAGCTCCCGGCGGGAGCGGGCGCGGCGCTCAGTCCTCGACGAAGACGCGGATCGATTTGAGGTCGGAGTCGGCGGCGTCCGGGATGACCATCCCCGCCGCCACGCCCGACCGCAGGTAGTCCAGCACCGGACGGGTGATCCGCTCGCCGGGCATGACCGCCGGGATGCCCGGCGGGTACGGGGTCAGCATCTCGGCGCTGACGCGTCCCTCCGCCTTGTCCGCGGGGACCTGCTCGGCCGGGCCGAAGAACGCGTCGCGGGGCAGCACGACCAGTTCGAGCCGCAGCTCCTCCGGCGACGGCACCTCCACGCGCGGCGCGCCGCGCAGCGAGTCGGCGTGGTCCGACAGGTCGCGCAGCGCGGTCAGCAGCGCCCCGACCGTCGACTCGTCGTCGGCGAAGGTGAGCTGCGCGCTGATCCGGCGGTGGTCGGACAGGTGCAGGTTGACGTGGTGCCGGGCGCGCACCCAGTCGGCGGCGCGGTAGCCGGTGACGCCCGGCATCCCGGCGAGGTCGATGACGATCTGGAGCGGGTCGCGGTCGTACGCGCGCCCCGGCCCGACGAACTCCTCGGCGTTGACGTGCATCCCCGGGATCGCCTCGATCTCGCGCCGGACCCGGTCGGCGAGCTTCAGCGTGTCGCCGAGCAGCCGCTCGCCGTGCTCGACCATCTGCCGCCGCCACCCGTCCAGGCCCGCGTAGACCAGCACCGACGGGCTGGTGGTGCCGAGCAGGTCCTCGCGGGCGCTCAGCACGTCGGGATCCACCAGGTCGCCCCGCAGGTGGAACACCGACCCCTGTTCGAGCCCGGCGCCCATCTTGTGCACGGACGTGACGCAGACGTCCGCGCCCGCGTCCATCGCCCACGCGGGCAGGTCCGGGTGGAACGGCAGGTGCGCGCCCCACGCCTCGTCCACGATGAGCGGCTTGCCGTGCCGGTGGCACGCCTCGGCGATGGCCCGGAGGTCCGCGCACGTCCCGTACGGGGTGGGGCTGGTGACGAGCGCGCCGCGCGCGTCCGGGTGCTCCTCGAAGCGGCGCGCGAACGCCTCGGCGGACGGCGGGTGCGCCAGGTGCAGGTCGGGGTCCCACTGCGGCTCGACCCAGATCGGCCGGACGCCGCTGAGGATCAGCCCGGACACGACCGACTTGTGCGCGTCCCGTCCGACCAGCAGCTTCTCCCCCGGCCCGGCGACCGACAGCATGGCGCTCTTGACCGACAGCGAGCTTCCGCAGGTCGAGAAGAACGTGTGCTCGGCGTGCACGGCGTCGGCCATGAGCTCCTGCGCGTGCGCCAGGATGCCCTCCGACGACCTGCGGTCGTCCAGTCCCTCGATCGCCAGCACGTCCGACCGGAAGACCGCGTCGCCCAGCACCTCCCGCACGCGCGGGTCGGCGCCGCGCCCCTGCTTGTGGCCGGGCGGGGTGAACGGGACGTCGCCGCGCCGATGGTAGGCGGCCAGCGCGTCGAGCACGGGAGCCTTCGAGTGATCCATGGGGCGGAGGCTTCCCCGCCGATCCCCGTTGTAACGTCCCGGCGCCGTCCGTCCACCCGCCTGACCACCAAGGACTCACCAGCCCCGGACGACTCGGGCACCGAGGTCCGGTCTCGCCCGCGGGACGCGCCAGGGGCGGGTGAGGCGGCCCAGTGAGTCAGATGACGCAGACGGGATGGGTCGCCGGGGGCAGCATCATGGGCGGGCAGGGTGTCTGCTGGGGGAGGCGGGCACCGGAGGGGTGCCCCACCGCCCCCGACCGCCGGGGGCGCCGGTCCTCCCGTCCCGACACCGCGAGCCCCCTTCCCCGGGGAGGCTCGGAGAACGGACCCCCGTGATCGAAAGGAAACTGCCGGTGCGTCCCGAGGACTTCTGGGGCGCGCTCACGACCGCCGAGCGGGACGCGCTGCGGGCGGTGGCGCGGCCCCGGACGTTCCCCGCCCGCACGCCGCTGTGCCTGCAGGGCGACGAGTCCGACCACATCATCGTGATCGAGTCCGGGTGGGCGAAGGTCGCCTCGTCCACCGAGGACGGGCAGTCGGTGGTGCTCGCCGTGCGCGGGCCGGGCGAGCTGGTGTGCGAGAGCGCGGTGCTCGGCGCGCGGCACCGGTCGGCGACGGTGACGGCGCTGTCGACGGTCCGGGCGCGGGTGGTGCCCGCGGGCCGGTTCACCGCGTTCCTCGACGCGCATCCGCGCGTGTGGCGGCTGGTGAGCAGCACGTTCGTGCGGCGGCTGGACGACGCCGGCCAGCGGGTCCGCGCGCACGTCGCCGTCCGCGGCGACCAGCGGCTGGCGCTGCTGCTGGCGCACCTGGCCGAGCTGTCGGCGCGGCACGCCCCGCCCGCGCCGGACGGCGGCGTGGACATCGCCCCTCCCCTGTCGCAGCAGGAGCTCGGCTCGTGGATGGACGCCTCGCGCGAGACCGTCGCGCGGGGCCTGAACCGGCTGCGCCAGGAGGGCCTGGTCCGGACGGGCTGGCGGCGGATCACCGTCGTGGACGTCCCCGGCCTGCTGGAGTTCGCGCACCGCCCGCCCGAGGACGACGAGTGACCGCCCCCGCCGCTCAGCCCGACCGCGCCGCCCCGCCGACCGGCGGGCGGCCGGGCGACGGGGTCAGGTGACCGAGGTGTAGGCGACGACGCCGCGGCGCATCGCGTCCATCGCGCGCCGCGCCGTCTTGCGCAGGTGGCTGTTCGGCTCGGACGCGTCCGCGACCTGCCCCAGCAGGTCCAGCAGCTGCTTGACGGCGCGGACGAAGTCGCCGGCGGTCATGTCGCCGTCCATCAGCACCTCGTCCAGGTCGTCGCCCTTGGCCCACCGGTACGCCGTCCACGCGAACCCCAGGTCGGGCTCCCGCAGGAACGACACCTGGTTGTCCTTCTCCACCGCGTCCAGCTGCCCCCACAGCCGCACCATCCCGGCCAGGGCGTCCTGCACCGCGCCGCCCGGCGTGCGGGGCGCCGACGCGTCGTCCGGCTGCCGCGACTCGTACACCAGCGCCGACACGCACGCGGCGAGCTGCGCGTGGTCGAGCTTGTCCCACAGGCCCTCGCGCAGCGACTCGGCGGTCAGCAGGTCCAGCTCGTTGTAGATGCGGCCGAGGCGGCGGCCCTCCTCGGTGACCTCCTCGCCGTCGAGGTAGCCGAGCTGCTGCAGGACGGCGCAGACCCGGTCGAACGTGCGGGCGATCACCTGCGAGCGGCCCTCGACGCGGCGGCGCAGCAGCTCGGTCTCCCGCTCCAGCCGGAAGAACCGCTCGGCCCAGCGGGCGTGGTCCTCGCGCTGGTCGCAGCCGTGCACCGGATGCGACCGCAGCTCGGCGCGCAGCCGCGCGACCTCCGCGTCGTCCCCGGCCGGGACGTCGCGGACGCGCCGCCGGTCGCGGGTCTCCGGCGACACCTTGTTGCGCAGCGTGGACGCCAGGTCGCGGCGCATCTGGGGGTTGCGGGGGCTGAACGACTTCGGCACCCGGATCCGGTCGACCGGCTCCACCGGCCGCGGGAAGTCCTGGACCGACAGCCGCTGCACCGACGCGCCGGCGGTCAGCACCAGCGGCGCGGCCCCGTCCGAGCGGCGCCCCAGCCCCGGGTCGAGCACCACGGCCAGGCCGGACCGGCGCCCGGACGGCACCAGGATCACGTCGCCCGGGCGCAGGTGCTCCAGCGACCGGGCCGCCTCCGCGCGCCGCGACGCCGACCGCTCCCGGGACAGCTCCGCCTCCCGGTCCGACAGGCGGCGGCGCAGCGCCGCGTACTCCATGAAGTCGCCCAGGTGGCACTCGGCGGCCTTGGCGTACCCGGCGAGCGCCTCCTCGTTCTTGCGGACCTGCTTGGCCAGCCCGACCACGGCCCGGTCGGCCTGGAACTGCGCGAACGACTGCTCCAGCAGGTTGCGGGCGCGTTCGAACCCGACGGCCCCGACCAGGTTCACCGCCATGTTGTAGGACGGCCGGAAGCTGGAGTTCAGCGGATAGGTGCGGGCGCCGGCGAGCCCGGCGACCGACGCCGGCTCCACGCTCGGCCCCCAGATCACCACGGCGTGGCCCTCCACGTCGATGCCGCGGCGGCCGGCGCGCCCGGTGAGCTGGGTGTACTCGCCGGGCGTGAGGTCGACGTGCGCCTCGCCGTTCCACTTGTCGAGCTTCTCGATCACCACGGTGCGGGCGGGCATGTTGATGCCGAGCGCGAGCGTCTCGGTCGCGAACACCGCCTTGATCAGCCCGCGGGTGAACAGCTCCTCCACGACCTCCTTGAAGGTCGGCAGCATCCCGGCGTGGTGCGCGGCGATGCCCCGCTCCAACGCCGCCAGGAAGTCGTGGTAGCCGAGGATGTGCAGGTCGGCGGGGTCGAGGTCGGCGGTGCGCAGCTCCACGTGCGCCCGGATCTCCTCCGCCTCCTCCTTGGAGGTCAGCCGCAGCCCCGCGTGCAGGCACTGCAGGACGGCCGCGTCGCAGCCGTTGCGGGAGAAGATGAACGTGATCGCGGGCAGCAGCCCGGCCCGCTCCAGCCGCTCCACGACGTCCGGCCGCGCCGGCGGCCGGAACCGCTGCGGGCGCGGCGCCCGGCGGCG
>NZ_QURH01000908.1 GCF_003428695.1 Actinomadura logoneensis | reverse complement strand
AGCCGGGCCGGCCGCCGGGGCCGCACGGCCGCCAGCGCGGCACGGGCCGTCCCGCCCGTCGCGAGCCCGTCGTCCACCACGACCACCGCGCGCCCCTCGGGCTCCGGCAGCGGACGGTCACCCCGGTAGGCCCGGACGCGGCGCTCCAGCTCGGCCCGTTCGGCGGTCACGGTGGCGGCGAGGTCCGCCTCGTCCAGCCGGAGCTGCGACAGTAGGCGCGCATCCAACACGGGCTCCCCGCCCTCGGCGATCGCGCCCACGCCGAACTCCGGCTGTCCCGGACACCCGATCTTCCGCGTCACCAGCACGTCCAGGACCCCGCCGAGCCGCCGCGCCACCTCGTACCCGATCGGAACCCCGCCGCGCGGCAGCGCGAGCACCAGCGGTTCCTCCAGGCCCAGCGGCACGAGCCGTTCGGCGAGCACCCGTCCGGCCTCACCCCGGTCCGCGAACGGCAACTGCACGGACGGCATGACGTCCTCCCCCCGGAAGCCCAAGGCCACTTCCCAGCTTAGACGTCGTCTCATCCGGTGACCGGCGGTGGCGGACCAGGGCGGCGGCGCCCGCGAGCTTGCAGGTCCCGCTCGTCTCCGAGCGGCGATGCTCGACGCTGGGCGGGCACGGCGGCCTTCCCCTCTCGGCCTTTTGGTGTGTCCACCCCGGTCCGATAACGGAGAGTTATTTTCCAAGTGCGATCTGTTACCGTTTTGTTGGCAGGCCCGCGTGTGTGGCTGCTGGGAGGCGAGACGGTCGGCCCGGTCCCCGGCCAGGGGCCCGGACGGGCACCCGGGAGCCCGGCGCGGACGGCCTGATACGGGTCCTCGCCGGGCCGGAGGTCCCCCCCAACGAAGACACCGGAACATCCGGAGGAACCATGAAGCTCTGGAAAACGGCCGCAGCGGCCGTCCCGCTGGCCGCCCTCACGGTGCTGGTCCCCGTGCAGGCGGACGCCAGCACGACCGCCGCCTCATCAGCACCCAGGTGCCACTACAACGTGGTGCACGTGAAGCGCGGCCACTACCTCGCCGTCCGGCGGCATCCCCGACTCCACTCAAAGAGAGTGAACCGCCTGCACTACAACGCCAGGCACGTGCTTGGCGGCTGCAAGAAGGTCCAGGAGCCGCACTCGAAGCGCCACTGGGTCCACGTCCACCCGAAGAAGGGCAAGCAGGCGGTCAACAACAGGTCGGGCTACTCGCTCAGCCACTACCTGCACAAGGTCCGATAGGTCCTCCGAGGCCGTCTCTGCCCGTCGCCGCGGGCAGAGACGACCTCGCCTGGGCTTTCGCGGGTGCCGGGTCAGTCGGAGGCGGTGAGCCAGGCCAGGGGGTTGGCGTGCAGGATCAGCTCCAGGGTGGCGTCGTCGGCTCCGGCCGTGCGCAGGGCGGGGACGACGCTGGTGAACAGGTGGCCGTAGCCGGGGCCGTCGTAGCGGGTCACGTGGGTCATCCGGCTGACCCCGGAGCTGAGCATGACGCGGTCGGCGTGCCCGGCGTCCAACAGCTCCAGCACGGGCCGGATGCGGGCCTCCAGCGGCGGGGTCGGGGCGTCCGGGTCGAAGGGCAGCATGCTGAACGAGACGTAGGCGCCGCTGTCGGCGATCTTGCGCAGCGCGGCCGGGTCGTCGCCGAGGTCCTGCCGGGTGAGGGCGACGCGGCCGGGGGCCAGGCCCGCGGACGTCAGCACCTCCAGCAGCGCCAGGCCGGACCGGCCGTGCGCGGCGACCGACAGGCCCGAGTACGCGGCGGCGCGGGCGGCGGCGCGCAGGCAGCGCTCCTCCGCCTCGGTGGGCGTCTCCCCCCAGGTGCCGACCTCGCCGATCACGCCGGGCAGCGCGCTGGTCCCGTCCAGGCCGAAGCCGATCTCGGCGAGCAGCCGCTCGGCCAGCCGCACCTCGTCGGCGTCGTCCACGTGGGACGGGTGGAACGGTCCCGCGAACACGCCGGTGGAGGCGATCACCGCCACCCGCGCCCCGGCCGCCATCCGGGACAGGGTGGCGGCGTTGCGGCCGGCGCCGGAGCAGGTGAGGTCCACGACCAGGCCGACGCCGTGCTCGACGCGCAGCGCGCCCAGCTCGCCGGTGACGGTCTTCTCCTCGTCCAGCCAGCGGCGCGGGTCGGAGTCCAGCTGCCGCGGGTGCGTCGGCCAGCGCAGATCGAGCTGGAGGTGCTCGTGCGCGAGCACCGGTCCGGTGACGGAGGAGGCGTCGATGGCGCCGGTGACGGTGCGCAACCGCCCGGCCTGCTCACTGGGGGTCATACCTGGCGAGGTTACGACATACTTGACTGATTCCCAGCCGATCGCTGGGGATTCTTTACCCTCACGTCCGGCCGTCGCACCGCCCTCGCCTTCCGGCCGCCGTTCAGGGACGGTCCGGCGGGTCGGACGCCTCCTGGCGGGCCCGCAGGGTCGCCGCGCTGGGCCAGCGCCGGTCGATCTCGCTGTTGAGGGCCGCGCCCAGCAGGACGGCGAGGGCCGCCACGTAGAGCCAGCCGAGCACCGCGATGGACGCCGCCAGCGAGCCGTACACCGAGACGCCGCGCAGCGACCCGGCCAGGTAGAAGCGCAGCAGGAAGCTGCCGACGATCCAGATCAGCAGCGCCACGACCGCGCCCGGGATCTCCCGCCACCAGGCCGTCCGGACCGGGATGCTGTGGTGGTACAGCAGCGCGAGGAACACCACCGACAGGGTGATCACGACCGGCCAGTAGAAGACCTCCACGAAGCCGGAGCTCTGCGGGACGGCCTCCCGCGCGATCGCCGGCCCCGCGACCAGCAGCGGGATCACCGCCGACATCAGCACCAGGCCGAGCAGGTACAGGAAGAACGCGCGCAGCCTGGTCCGGACGACCCCGCGCACCCCGGACAGCCCGTAGGTGATGGTGATCGTGTCCACGTAGACGTTCGTGGCGCGCGACCCCGCCCACAGCGACACGAGGAAGCTGACCGACACCACGTCCGGCCGCCCGCCCCGGACGACGTCGTCGATCAGCGGCACGACCAGGCCCTTGACGGCCGGCCCGGTGAGCACGTTCTCGGCGCGGTGGATCGTCCAGGTGCGGATCTCGCCGATGGTCTCCGCGCCGAGCAGCCCCTTGACGTGGCCCATCATGCCGACCAGCCCGATCACCAGCGGCGGCAGCGACAGCAGCGCGAAGAACGCCGCCTCGGCCGCCAGGCCGGTCACCCGGTAGCGGAACGCCGCCACGACCGTGCCGCGCAGCAGGATCCAGGCCGTCTGCAGGGCCGACCCGAGCGCGGAGTGCAGGGGCGCCTCCAGGCCCCCTCCCCCGGTGCCCCCGGTTCCCCCGGTGCCCTCGGTGTCCCTCGGCCGCTCGGCACCCTTCGTCCGCTCGGCACCCTTCGTCCGCTCGGCGTCCACCGCCTCGGCATCGGTCCGCGCGGCTTGGGGCGGTGCGGCATCGGTCGGGGCGGCATCGGTCGTCGAGACTTGAGGCGGCGCGGCTTCCGCCTGTGCGAACTCGGACACCGTTGATTCGGACGTCGCGGCCTCGGGCTCCGCGGCCTCGGGCTCCGTGGTCGCAAACTCCGCGGTCTCGCCGTCCACGGCCTCGGGCTCGGCCGCCTCGTCCGCCTCGGCGGGGCCGGGGGCTCCGGGTTGGGACGTCCTGCCCGGGCGCGGGCGCGGAACGGCCGCCGGCACCGACTCGAATTCGGCCACCTTCTCGCCCGTTCCCTCCGCCGAACCGCCCCTACCGCCCGCGGGCGCTCCGCCCGCTCCACGCACCACCGACCTCCACGGTAGAGCGTCCCCCGTCCGGATCATGCTCCGCTCACCCATTTCCGTGATCCGCGCGGCGCGTCGCGCCCCCGATTCGACGGCGCGGCGGGGCGTCCGGCCCGTGATCGACATTTCCGGAGATGACGCTCGTCACCGTCCGCATGCCGGACGGAACTGGACACGTCGCTCCGGCCCGTGTCACAGTTCAGGCATGTCTGCCGTGGACCCGCTGCTGGTGATGCGCCGGCACGTGGACTTCCTGCGGGTCAGCAGCGCCGCCTGTCGGTGACGCCCGGACCACGCCCCTGCCGTAGTCGACCTGTGCCTACGCACTGACCGATCCGTCGAACGCGGGGCGCGTGGCGCATCGGCGTCGTCCCGAACACGACCTTCCGCTCAGCGTCGAGCCGGCCGTTCCCTGCCGCCGGTGCGTCCGCGTCCCCTTGACCGTCCAAGGACGCGCCGTGCCACCTGCGACCACCACCACCGTCAGACGCCCGCGAGGCGAGGGCCAGTGGGCCCTCGGCTACCGCGAGCCCCTGAACAAGAACGAAGAGAACAAGAAGAACGACGACGGGCTCAACGTCCGCGACCGCATCATCCAGATCTACTCCAAGGCGGGCTTCGACTCGATCGACCCCGCCGACCTGCGCGGCCGGTTCCGCTGGTACGGGCTGTACACCCAGCGCAAGCCCGGGATCGACGGCGGCAGGACCGGCTCGCTGCCCGACGAGGAGCTCGACGACCGCTACTTCATGATGCGCGTGCGCATCGACGGCGGGCAGCTCGACGGCCCGCAGCTTCGCACCGTCGCCGACATCGCCACCCGGTACGCGCGCGGCACCGCCGACATCACCGACCGGCAGAACATCCAGTACCACTGGATCCGCATCGAGGACGTCCCCGCGATCTGGGAGGCGCTGGAGGCGGTCGGCCTGCACACCACCGAGGCGTGCGGCGACACCCCGCGCGTCATGATCGGCTGCCCGCTGGCCGGGATCGCGGCGGACGAGGTGATCGACGCGACCCCGCAGCTGCGCGAGGTGCACGACCGGTACATCGGGTCGCCGGAGTTCTCCAACCTGCCGCGCAAGTTCAAGTCGGCGTTCTCGGGCTGCACCGCGCACTGCACCGTCCACGAGATCAACGACGTGGCGTTCGTCGGCGTCGTGAACGAGGACGGCGAGGTCGGCTACCAGGTGTTCGTGGGCGGCGGGCTGTCCACCAACCCGATGTTCGCGCGGAGCCTCGGGGTGTTCGTCCGGCCGGAACAGGCGCACGAGGTCTGGAAGGGCGTCGTGTCGGTCTTCCGGGACTACGGGTACCGGCGGCTGCGGCACCGCGCGCGGCTGAAGTTCCTGGTGTCCGACTGGGGCGTGGAGCGGTTCCGCCAGGTGCTCCAGGACGAGTACCTGGGGTACGCGCTGCCCGACGGCCCCGAGCCCGCCGCGCCGCTCCCCCGCCGCGACCACGTCGGGATCCACCCGCAGAACGACGGCAAGTACTACGTCGGCTTCGCGCCGCGCGTGGGCCGGGTGAACGGCGAACTGCTCGGTGTCGTCGCCGACCTCGCCGAGCGGTACGGGTCCGGGCGGGTGCGGACGACGGCCGAGCAGAAGATGGTCATCCTGGACGTCCCGGCCGAGCACACCGAGGCCCTGGCGGACGAGCTGGCCCGGCACGACCTGCAGGTCCGGCCGTCCACGTTCCGGCGGCAGACGATGGCCTGCACCGGCATCGAGTTCTGCAAGCTCGCGATCGTCGAGACCAAGCAGCGCGCGATGGACATGGTCGACGAGCTGGAGAAGCGGCTGCCGGACTTCGAGCAGCCGGTCACGATCAACGTCAACGGCTGCCCGAACGCCTGCGCGCGGATCCAGGTCGCCGACATCGGGCTCAAGGGCCAGCTGGTCGTGGACGAGAACGGCGACCAGGTGGAGGGCTTCCAGATCCACCTCGGCGGCGCGCTCGGGCGGACGTTCGGCAAGAAGGTCCGCGGGCTGAAGACCACCTCGGCCGGGCTGACCGACTACGTCGAGCGGGTCGTCCGCGCCTACGACGCGCAGCGCGCCGAGGGCGAGACGTTCGCCGAGTGGGTGGGCCGGGCCGACGAGGCGGACCTGAAGTGAGCGAGCGGGCCGCACCCTTCTACTGCCCGTACTGCGGCGAGGAGCGGCTGGAACCGCGCACCGGGGAGGGGGCGTGGTTCTGCCGTGACTGCGTCCGCTCCTTCCACCTGAAGTTCCTCGGGGTGGGAACGCCCCGCGAGGCCGGAGCGCCCCGGCCGGAGCACGAGGAGACGCCATCGTGACACTGCTGGAGACCGACAGACCCGCACTGCACCTGGAGGACGTCGTCGAGTCGGCGGCCGACGCGCTCGAGGGCGCGCCCGCCCGGGAGGTCGTCCGCTGGGCCGCCGCGACGTTCGGCGACCGGATCTGCCTGACCTCGTCGATGTCGGACGCCGCGCTGATCCACCTGGTGTCCCGGGTGAAGCCCGGGATCGACGTGCTGTTCGTGGACACCGGCTACCACTTCGCCGAGACGACCGGCACCCGGGACGCGGTGGAGGCCGTGTACCCGGTGAACGTCATCGACGTCCGGCCGTCCCGGACGGTCGCCGAGCAGGAGGCGGCGCTCGGGCCGCGGCTGTACGGCCGCAACCCCGACCTCTGCTGCCACCTGCGCAAGGTCGCGCCGCTCGGCCGCGCGCTGGAGGGCTACATGGCCTGGTTCAGCGGCATCCGCCGGGACGAGACGGCCGCGCGCCGCGACCGGCGGGTCGTGGAGTGGGACCGGCGGCGCGGCATGGTGAAGGTGAACCCGATCCTCGACTGGACCCAGGAGGAGATGGACAACTACATCCAGGACAACGGCATCCTGGTGAACCCGCTGCACCATGACGGCTACCCGTCGATCGGCTGCGAGCCCTGCACGCGGCCCGTCGCCCCCGGCGAGGACCCGCGCAGCGGCCGGTGGGCCGGGACGGGCAAGACCGAATGCGGAATCCACCTGTGAGGCCGTCCGGGCGGCCGGTCGCGACGCCGACCGGGTGGCTGCCGATCTTGACGCCGTCCGGGGGGCCGGGCGAACGGCCGCTGGTCGCGGTGGCGCACGGGTCGCGGGACCCGCGCGCCGCCGCGACGGTGGCGCGGCTCGTGGACGCCGT
>NZ_QURH01000906.1 GCF_003428695.1 Actinomadura logoneensis | reverse complement strand
GCCGAACGGGCGCGGCTGCTGGCGGCCATCGCGATGGAGCTGCGCGCCGACCCGGACGGACGCGGCGGCGACGCCGCCCGCGAGGCCGAGCGCCTGGCCCGGTCCGCCGCCGACCCGGCGCTGCTGGCGTTCGCGCTCAACGCCCGCTACCTACAGACCTTCCAGCGCGCGGGGCTCGCTCCCGAACGCGCGGTCATCGCGGCCGAACTGCTGGACCTCGCGCGCGAGCACGGGCTCGTGCCCTACGAGGTCCTCGCGCACCTCATCCTCGTGCAGTCGGCGGCGGCGCTCGCCGACTTCGACGCCGCCGACCGGAACGCGGACGCCGCCGACGCGCTCGCCGACCGCTACGACCTCCCGCTCCCCGGCGTCTTCACCGACTGGTACCGCGCGCTGCGCCTGGCCGAAGCGGGATCGCCGGACGCCGAGAACGCCTACCGGCGCGCCGCCGCCCGCCTGGCCGGCACCGGCATGCGCGGCGTCGAGCACGGCCTCCTCCCGCTCGCCCTGCTCGGCCTCCGCCTCCGGACGGCCCCGGCCGCCGTCACCGGCCTGAGCGACATGGACTGGGGCCCCTACGAACCCTGGGCGCGGCCCCTGCTGTTCCTCGCGGAGGGCCGCCGCGACGAGGCCGGCCGGGCCGCCCGCGACATCCCGCCGTCGCCGCGCGACCTGCTCTTCGAGGCGCGCGGCTGCCTGCACGCCGAGGTCGCGCTGCGCCTGGACGACCGGACCGCGATGCGCCGGCTGCGCGACGACCTGGAACCCGCCGCCGGGGAACTCGCCGGCGCCGCGAGCGGCATGCTCACCTTCGGCCCCGTCCGCGCCTACCTTGACCGCCTGACCGAGGCACTGACCGCAGAGAGCAGGACGTGACCGTGAACCACACCCCGCAGGAGTCCGGCCGGCTGATCGTGGGCGCCTCCGGCCCCGTCCCCGGCGTGGCCCTGCACGCCGTCCGGTACGACGCGTCCGGGGCGATGGCCGTCGAGCGGTCGCTGCCGCTCCCCGAGCCGTCGTACGCGGCGTTCGACCCCCGCCACGGGATGCTGCACACCGTCCTGGAGGAGGACGCCGGACGGGTCGCCTCCGTCCCCCTCGGCCCAGGCGCCGACCTCGGGGAACCGGTCGCCGAGGCCGCGAGCGGGGGAGCCCTGCCCTGCCACGTCGCCGTCCACCCCGACGCGCCATACGTGTTCGTCGCCAACTACGGCGACGGCGTCCTGTCGGTGTTCCCCACGGGCCCGGACGGGCGGATCGCCGCGTCCGAGCCCGTCCAGGCCCTGGACCACCTGCCCGGCTCGCACGCGCACATGGCCGCGATCTCCCCGGACGGGCGGTTCGTCCTGTGCACCGACCTGGGCGCCGACCGGGTCCACATCTACGCCTTCGACGCCGGGAAGGGACGGCTCGAACCGCACGGGACGGCCCGCGTCCCGGACGGCCGGGGCCCGCGCCACCTGGTGTTCCATCCGTCCGGACGGTACGCCTATCTCATCAGCGAGCTGTCCTGCACGCTCATCGTCTGCGGCTGGGACGCGGCGTCCGGACGCCTGCTGCCGGGCGCGGAACTCCCCACCCGCCGCGACGCGGCGAACCCCGCCGCCAACTTCTCGGCCGCCGTCCGGATCTCACCGGACGGCGCGCACGTCTACACCACCGACCGGGGCGACGACACGATCGCCGTCCACGCCGTCGCGCCGGGCGGCGCGGGCGGGGCCGCCGACGCGGGCGGTCACCTGGAACCGGTCGAGGTGGTCGCGTGCGGCGGGGCCTGGCCGCGCGACATCGCCCTCAGCCCGGACGGCCGCCTCCTCTTCTGCGCCAACCAGCGTTCCGACACGGTGACCGTCTTCCGGCGCGACCCCGCGTCCGGACGCCTGACACCCGCCGCCGCGCCGCTCTCCGTCCCCGCCCCGTCGTCGGTCCTGCCGGTCTGACCGGCCTGCGGGCGGCGACCGGCGGCTTGGCGGCCAAGGAGCGCGGACGGGGAAGCCGACTGCGGTCCAGATCCCCCTCCAGCGGGCAGACGGCGGAACAGCAGGACGCCGTCCGCCTGCTTCACCAGGGTGAGCCCTTCGGCCGGGAGAGCGGCCAACCGGGCGCGCTGGACGGCGAGGGGAGCCGGGACGCCGCCGAGACGCCTGCTGTCGACGACGACCCAGTCGGTGGGACGCCGGTGCACGTCCGCGAAAAGGGTCACCTCGCATCGGTCGGTGAGCTGGGCCGCGAGATAGTTGCTCGCCGCGACCGAGGAACCGCTGGGTATCTGCGCCAGCAACCGCCGCGCCGCGACGACGTGCGGTGAAGCCGTGTAGAAATCCGGGCGGGTGAATCGCCAGAACGAGAAGAACGGCAGTGCCGCGATCCCGATGACCACCGCAGCCACGGGCGCGGTCCTGGAGTAGAGGCGAGCCGTGGGAAACCTGCTCGCCCTCAGCAGGGTCACCGCATCGAGCGCCGCGACGAAGACGACCGGCATCAGAATCGCGTTGTAGTGAACCTCGCCGATGCTCCACTGGAGCGGATGCGTCGAGACGATTCGATATCCCACGACAGGTGCGGCGATGATGGAAATAGGCGACCGAAGCGCCAGAAACGATGTCACCGCCGCCAGGCACAGCAGAAGGAGAATTTTCTGCGGATGCTGGAGCAGGCTCGCGGGCACCCCGGCGATCGTCTGAAGGAGGCTCTGCTTTCCGCCGTTGCTGACCTGACCCCAGTAGCGGTATTCCCCAGCGCGGTTGAAGTGCGGAATCAGCAGTGAGACCGTCACCGCCGAAGCGGCGATTCCCGCGACGAACACACTGAGGCCCAGCCAGTACCGTCTCTTGAACGCGAGATACAGCCCGAAGGCCGCCACGGCGACGCCGAGATCCTCCTTGACGAGAAGCAGAGGGAGGGCCCAAGCGACGGCCGCGCGCCAGCGCTCCTCCGCCAGACGTGTCACCGCGAACGCCAGCAGCGGCACGGCGAAGCAGATCTCGTGGAAGTCGAACGCGATCGCGCCCTGAATCCCCCAGGAGAGGCCGTAGGCCACCGACAGGGCGATCCCGGTGGGCCTTCCGAGCCTCGCCATGGCCAGGCCGGCGATCGGGACGACCGACACGGCGATCAGAAAGGCCTGCGCGATGAGCAGCGTTCTCGCGTCCGGCCACAGCCGGTAGAGCGGCGCCAGCGTCGCGATGATCGGATGGAAGTGGTCACCCAGCAGGTTCGCGCCGGGCCCCTTGATCGGGACGATGGGCGCCCGCAGATGCGCATACGCCCTGACGGCCTGGTCGAAGATTCCGAGATCGTAGCCGGCCGAATCCATCCGAGCGTGCCGAAGCAGCGAAAAAGAGGAATATACGGCCCATAATCCGGCCGCGAGAGCGACCGAGGCGGCCCGGGTGGCGGGAGGTCGCGTCAGGCGGAGCGGTGATCTGTTGCTCCTCGGATCAGCACGTGCCTCCGTCGCCACGGCAGACCACCTCACCGGCCACTGGATCACGAGTCGTTACCGGGCTTTTCCGCGCTTGTTCAGCCGCTGGTGAACTTGAACTTGCTCGCCACTCGACGGCCGGAGGTGCAGTACGCGGTGGAGCCTCGGCGGTCGCCGAGCCAGCGCCGCTGCCCCTGGTGCTCGCCGCCGGTACAGGTGATGGTGGCCTGGTATGTCGCCGGGCCCCGACCGTTGCACCAGCCCGAGAACTTGTTCCAGGTCTTTTCCCAGACGACGCACTTGCTGCCCTTGAGCTGAACGCTTTCCGCGCCCACTGCCGGTGCGGCGAACACAAGGGAAGCGGCCATGGTGAGTGCTGCCGCAGCGGTGCTCCCGACTCCGATCTTCATCACTCTGCTGCCCCTCTGGCGTGGCTGTCTGACAGCAAGCATGTCTATAGGCAACATTCGCTGTTTGTCAACGCCAGGAGAGCTAATTCTATCCCTTTTCTCATGCCAATTTAATGCATGAATATGGCCATTTGTAGGGAAATATAACGACCCATGGGCGGGGCTCGTGGGTGTGGGGCGGCGTGCGAAAAGGGCGGTACCCGAGGTGGGGTACCGCCCTACGCGTTCCGAGGGGCCGTCTGTGGTCGAAGTCCTCCGGGAAGGTCAGTGGTCGCCGGGTGGGAGGAGGTTGAGCAGGACGCGGCGGGGTTCGGCGGTCTGCTCGGGCTCGGGCTCCGGCTCGTCGTCGGTCTCCATGCTGACGAGGCTGATGTAGGAGCCCTTCTCCTCGAAGAGGAGTTTGTGGTCGCTGAAGCGGGCCAGCATGGCGCGGACCTCTGCCAGGGGCAGATCGGTCTGTGCGGCGATCTTGTCCGGACGGCCCGGGGAGGCCAGACGGCGCAGCATCGCCTCCTCCTCCGGGGTGACGGGGATCCAGCGGCGGTCGCCGAAGCGGGTGTCCAGGACGCCGGTGGTGCCGTCGTCCTCGTCGGTCTGCAGGACGAGCCGGGGCTTCTCGCCGTTCTTCCAGGAGTCCTGCCACTCGGCGGAGAGGCGTTGCAGTTCGGCGAGCCACTCGATCGACTGGACCTGGTAGGGGGCCAGGTTCTCGTCCACGAAGAAGTACGCCAGCTCGGCGAGCTTCTCCTCGGGGACGACCGGGTAGCAGAGCCGGTAGAAGTCGAGGGGACGCAGGTCGAGCCCGTACTCCTCGCGTTTGATGAAGTAGGGGCTGAACCGGTCGAAGCGGACGAGGAACGCGCCGTCCGGCGGTGGCAGGTGCACCAGGTGGGACATCTCCGCCGCGTACTTGCGGTAGACGCCCTCCTCCTCGCCGGGGAAGCCGAGCAGCAGGTTCCAGATCGGCACGACGCCGTACTTGAGGCACTTCTGGAGGAACTGGAGGTTCAGGAAGGACGTCGTGCCCTTCGCCATGAGCTTCAGCGTGGACGTCGAGAGCGCCTCGATGCCCGGCTGGACGACCGTCACTCCCGCCCGCGCCATCGTCTGGAAGTCGCGGTCGGCGACCGGCACCTTCACCTCGTAGAACAGCTCGGCGCCCTCGGGCGGGTCGAGGCGGGGGAACACGTCGCGGGTGTAGTTGCGCGGCATGATGTTGTCCGTTCCGGCGAAGGTCGTGCACCAGGGCGCGAACGAGAACAGCCACTCGAACTGCTCGACGGCCTTCTCCGGGGCCATCGCGCGGTAGCCCATGCCGAGGCCGTTCAGGCCGCAGAACGTGCAGTGCGAGCGTTCGCCCCACCAGCAGCCGCGCGAGGTCTCGAAGTACAGCGTGGGCTCGGCCTCGCCCGCGCCGGCGCGCAGTTCGTCCTGCGCGGCCTTGAACTTGTCGACGAAGCTCTCGTACTCGGGGCGGACGTAGTCGTCGATGTCGCGGTCGCGTCCGATCGCCTTGCGGAAGCGGGGCTGGTCGGCGTTGCGGCGGGTGAGGACGCCGGGGATCTCCTCCGCCTTCCCGAGGTCGCCGTCCAGGACGCACCGGACGAAGTCGGGGAACGAGTGCAGCGCGGGCCCGGAGAAGATGTAGTCGAGCGCCTCGACGTGCTCGGCCAGGACCGCGCCCATCGGTGTCTCGCAGTTGGCGCCGCCCATGACGGTGAGGACGCCGGGGTTCCGCTCCTTGATGAGGCGGGCCATCGCCATGTTGGGGACGTTCTGGGAGAACATCGAGGTGAAGCCGACGATGTCGGCGTCCGCGAGGCGGTACTCGTCGATGACCAGCTGGCAGAACCCCTCGAGGCGGGCCCGCAGCCGCAGCAGCTTGCTGCGGAACTCCACGGCCCGGTCGCCCGCGAAGTAGCGCTGGAAATAGGCGGCGGCGTTGTCCGGCTCGTCGGGGAACGCCAGCGACCGGAACAGCCATTCGCCGATTCCGGTCGTCAGGTGGTCGTAGTTGTTCGCGAACAGTTTGTACTCGCCCGCGCCGAACAGCAGCGCGAAGTCGATGTTCACGTACCGTATGTCGACCTCGACCGCGTCGCCGAATTCCCGGACGGTGTGCGCGGCGAGCTGGCTCAATGCGACCGACGGCCGGTCATAGTCCGCGAACGGCATGTTGACCAAGGCGATCCGCATCATGGCTCTCCGTCTCTGCGAAGTGTTCGGCTCTGCGAAGTGTTCGGCGCCGATGGCGCCAGGTTTGCAGGTGATTTACCTGTATGCAATGGAATGCCGTTGCGGGCAAGGGAATGTCCCGTTGACGGGACGGCGCGGACGAGACGGTCCGGACGAGACGGTCCGGACGAGACGGTCCGGACGAGACGGTCCGGACGAGACTGGGAGGACCGGCCGGCGGACGGGAGCGCCCTCAGGGGAAGGAGACCTCGCGGCCGACGCCGAGTTCGCGCGCCCGGCGGGCGACGCGCAGGCCCGTCACCGCGTCCTCCACGGCGAGCCCGAGCGACTTGAACAGGGTGGTCTCGGCGGGGGAGCGGCGGCCCGGCGCGCGGCCGAGCAGGACCTCGCCGACCTCCGCGCGGATCACGTCGGGGCCGAGGCGTCCGGCCGCGATCGGGATGACGAGGTCGCCGGCCTCGATGAGCGCGGCCTCGCGTCCGTCCACGAAGACGGCGCAGCGCGCGACGAGGTCCGCGGTCAGTTCGCGCTTGTCCGGGAAGGACGATCCGACGGCGTTGATGTGCGCGCCCTCGGCCACGTGACGGGCGTCCAGCAGGGGCTCGGCGCTGCCGGTGACGGTGCAGACGAGGTCGGCGCCGTCGGTCGCCTCGGCCACCGACGCGGCGGCGGTGACGGGGAACGGCAGCTCGTCCCGGACGGACTCGGCGAGGGCCCGCGCCCGCTCCGGCGACCGCGACCAGATCCGCGCCGCGCGCAGCGGCCGGACCTCCGCCATCGCGTCCAGGTGGCTGCGCGCCTGCACGCCCGCGCCGAGCACGGCGAGGGTGGCCGCCTCCGGCCGGGCGAGCAGGTCGG
>NZ_QURH01000910.1 GCF_003428695.1 Actinomadura logoneensis | reverse complement strand
CGCGCCCGGTGCGGCGCGCGGGGCCGCCGTGTCTCTTGATCTCCACGGGTTGCGCATTTACGCTCGGGATGCTTGAGAAACGCTCACAATCGAGCACTCCTGTGAGGTGTCCGTGCCGCGTGTGTCCCGCCGCAGCCGTCCCGTAACCCGCCGCAGAGCAAGCACCGCAACCGCCGCCGCCCTCGTGCTGGCGGCCCCGTTGACCGCCGTCGTCTCCCCGTCCGCGCACGCCGAGTCCGCCGCCTCCACCCGGGTGGCCGTCCGCCAGGACGCCAGGACCGTCACCCTCGCGACCCCCGGCTACGAGATCGCCGTCGCCCGCGAGCCGTTCGCCATCACCACCCGCCGCGCGGGCAGGACCGTCCTGGCGACCGCCGCGAGCGGCGCGTTCGACGTCACCCGCCCGGACGGCACCCGCGTGACGCCCACGAAGGTCGCCTCCGCGCGCTGGTCGCACGGCACGCTGGACCTGTCCGTCGCGACGTCCGACGCCGCGACCACGCTGACCGTCGCCGTCACCCCGTCCGCCGACCGCTACCGCGTCCGGACGGGCGTCAAGGGCGCGTCAGCCGCGTCCGCGACGGCGCTGCATCTCGACATGGCGTCCGGCGGCCACTGGTACGGGCACGGCGAGGCCAAGAGCGACGCCGAGGGCGAACCTGACACGCGCCAGCCCTGGCCGCTGGACGCCGCGACCGGCAAGGAGCAGGTCAACGACACGTCGTTCGGCCCGGCGTCGTACCTGATGACCGAGCCGTTCTGGTTCACCGCGACGTCCGCCGGGCTGTACGTGGACACCGGCAACCTGATGCGCGTGTCGCTCGGCCGCCTGCACCCGGGCGTCGCCGACTTCGAGGTCACCGACACCGCGAGCCTGGACGCGACGTTCTTCGTCGAACGCACACCGCGCGCCGTCTATCAGGACTACATCGGCATCGCGGGCAGGCCGCGGGCCGTCGGCGCGACGCCCGCGCAGTTCACCGAGCCGCTCTGGAACTCGTGGGCGCAGTTCTACTCGACCGTCGACCAGAAGGGCTTCCTCGAGTACGCGCGCTCCCTGCACGACGCGGGCGTCCTCGGACACACCATGCAGCTCGACGACGGCTGGATGACCCACTACGGCGACTACACGTGGAACGCCAAGTTCCCCGACCCCAAGGGCATGTCCGACCAGATCCACGCCATGGGCTACGGCTTCGGCGTCTGGATCACCCAGTGGATCAACCTGGACGCCGACAACTACCAGGTCGCCAAGGACAAGGGCTACCTGCTGAAGTCCAAGCAGGACCCGTCCCAGCCCTGCACGGTCACCTGGTGGAACGGCAAGGCCGGGCTCATCGACCTCGGCAACCCCGACGCCTACAGGTGGTACGAGGGCCAGCTCAAGAAGCTCCAGGCCGACTACGGCGTGGACGGCTTCAAGTTCGACACCAAGTTCTTCGACGAGCGCTGCGCCGCGTCCAACGGCCTGGACGCCGCCGGCTACCGCAGGCTCGGCGCGGAGCTCGCCCAGCAGTTCGACCTCCAGGGCGCGGGCATCCGCGTGCACTGGACGGGCGCGCAGAAGTACGGCTTCGTGACCCGCACCGTGGACAAGGGCACCGACTGGGCCTCCCTCAACGCGGCGGTCAAGCAGAACCTCGCCGTCTCGGTCATCGGCTACCCGTTCGTCGCCACCGACATGATCGGCGGCTCGGACAGCATGCCGCCGCCGTCGCCCGAGGTGCTGGTGCGCTGGGCGCAGGCGGCGGCCCTCATGCCGATCGAGTACTCCTCGACCTCGCCGCTGAAGGTGTACGACTTCGTGAACAGGACGTGGGTCACCTACCCGCCGGAGGTCGCCCGCCACTACGCCGCCGCGACCCGGCTGCACGCCGCGCTGGCCCCGTACATCCGCGACCAGGCCGACCGCGCCGTCCGGACCGGCGAGCCGATCATGAAGCCGCTGTTCTTCCGGCACCCGGACGACCCCGCGTCCTACACGGTCGCCGACGAGTGGCTGCTCGGCGACGCGCTGCTCGCCGCGCCCGTCCTGGCGTCCGGGACGAGCCGCGACGTCCACCTGCCGCCCGGCGCCTGGTACGACGTCGTCCGGCACCGCGCCGTGAAGGGCGGGGGCCTGCGCGGATACCGCGCCGACCTGGGCACCGTGCCGCTGTTCGTCCGGCTCGGCACCTCGGACACCCCGCGTCTGCTGAAGATCCTCGAGTAGCCGGCCCGCCGAGGACTCAGGGCTCACGGACGGGCAGCCCGGTCCACGCGGACGCCGCCGAGGCGACCGCGTGGGCCGTGGTGTCGGTGAACCGGTCGACGAAGGACACCGGAGCGCCGAACGTGGCGAGCGACCGCCGCGCCGTCCGCGCGTGCCTGCCGCCGAGGTCCGCGACGACCCGCTCGGGCTCGTCCACGGTCAGCAGCAGCGCGCGCGAGCCGCCGTGGCGCCGGAAGGCGTTCACCGGGACGACCGTGATGCCGGTGACCCGCGTCCACGGCACCGTCGTCCTCCCGTCGGGGAGGGTGACCCCGTCCTCGCCGAGCGCCATCAGCGGGTCGTCCCGACGCGCTTGGACGAGCGTCGTTCCCAGCAACAGCAGCATGAGCCCGATCAGCCAGGCGTACACCGCGAGCGTCGGCCAACCGGCGCGCGAGACGAGCGCCAACGAGGCGAGCGCCGCGAGGGCCAGCGCGATCCCCCCGAAGAAGACGACCAGCTTGCGCGGCACGACCCGCACGACCAGTCGCTCCTTCCGTTCGGACGGGCTGGGCCCGGCCGCCGCCGGAGCAGCCGGTGACTCGGACCCAGCGCCCTCCGCCCGAGGTGGCGGGATGTGGTCGTTGACCGTGATGATCCGGTAGAGCGCGATCAGTCGGGTGTACGCCGCCCCGAACACCCCCACCGTGAAGGCGATCAAGAGGGCGAGGGCGGCGATGATCGGCACGGCCGTCCGGCCCGTCCCGGCCAGGAGCACCGAGCCCAGCACCGCCCCGGCGGCGGGAACGAAGACACCCAGTGCGATCCACGGCTTCCGACGCACCCGCGCGATCTCCCGCTGGGCGTAATAGACCGCGATCCACCGCGCCTCGGAGTCGCTCGCGTGCCCGGTCCTGAGCAGCTCCTTGCGGACGGACGGTTCGAGCGACCGCCACCGTGCGCGCAGATCGTCGGCCTGGTCGGACACGCGGACTCCCCAGGGGCATGATCCATCCGGGACGTACCGGTCAGAACGGAACGGCTGGAATGCGCGTATTGCATCACATCATCCGGCGCCGCGCGCGGCCCGTTGTGGCCGTCCGGGGGAGCCGCGCCCCGTCTCAGGACGAGCGGACGGGCAGCCCGGTCCACGCGGACGCCGCCGAGGCGACCTCGTGGACCGTCGTGTCGGTATACCGGTCGGTGAACGACAGCGGAGTGCCGTACGCGCTCATCGACCGCCGCGCCGCCTGCGCGTACCGGCCCGTGAGATCCGCGACGAGCTGCTCGGAAGCGGTCACGCCCAGCGCGATGACGCGCGGACCGCCGCGTCCCGACAGCGGCGCGACGACGCGGACGCCGGTGATCCGGCTCCACGGCACGCTCGTCCGCCATCCCGTCACCCGCACGCCCTCCTCGGACAGCGTCACCAGCGGATTGCTCCGGCGCATGCGGACGAGCCCCAGCCCCAGCAGCCCCAGGACGACCACGGCGCCCACCCAGCACGTGACGGCCGCCGAGAAGCCGCGCTCGAAAGCCGTCAGCATGGTGCCCACGGCCGCCAGCGCGAGCGCCATCCCGCCCAGGTGGACGATCAGCCTGCGCGGCACGACCCGCACCACCAGCGACTCGCCCCGCCGCGTCCCGTCCGCGCGCCACCCGTCCGCGCGCCACCCGGCGGCCCCGGACGCGTCCGGGCCAGGCGGCGCGGCGGCCTCCGGGAGCGGCGCGGTCTCGTTGACCGTGAGCACGCGGTTGAAGACGATCACCTGCCCCCGGAACCAGGCGAACAGGCCCAGCACCGACGGGAGCGTGACCACGGCCGCCGCCACCGACACCCCCGGCCCGTTCAGCAGGCCGGACGCGCGCAGCAGCCCGAGCGCCGTCCCCAGGACGACGATGTACACGAGCAGCACCACGCGGACGAGCCGCCGGAGCCGCCCCAGCCGCGTCCGGGCGTAGTGGACCGCGACCCACTGCGCCTCGGGATCGCCGGTGCGGCCCGTCCTGACGAGCTCGTCGCGGGTGGACGGCGGCAGCGCGCGCCACCGGGCGCGCAGCTCCGAAGCCTGCTCGGACATGGGGACTCCAGGAGGGCGGGGGACCGGATTCGCGGACCGGACCCGCGCCGCCCCTGGCCCGGGGCGGCCGAAACCCGCGGATTACATCACATCCTCCGTGCCCGTGCGAGCCGCCCGTGAGCCCCGTCACGGACCGTGCCGGACCCGGATCACCAGGTGGCCGACCCGGCCGGTAACCTTCCTGGCGTGCCCGACCTGACCATTCCCGTACCGCAGTTCCCCGACGACGACGGCAGCGCCGACCCGCGCCTGCGGGACGCGCTCGCCGCCTACGCCGCGGGGCGCGCGGGCGGGCACGCGGTCGTCGCCGAACTGCTCGGCAAGCGGGTCCTGGTGCCCGTCGTCGCCGTCCTCACCGAGGAGGAGGACGTCGCGCCCGGCGAGCTGCGCCGCGAGAAGAACAGCGAGATGGCCCTGCCCACCCTCATGGGCGAGGACGGCCGCCGCGGCGTGCTCGGCTTCACCGCCACCGAGACCATGGCCGCCTGGCGCCCGGACGCCCGGCCCGTCGCGGTCAGCGCGCAGCAGGCCGCCGCCGCCGCGCTCGACGAGGGCGCGCACGCCCTGGTCCTGGACGTCGCGGGCCCCGTCCCGTTCGCCGTCGAGGGCCTGCACCTGCACCTGCTCGCCGAGGGCCGCCCCGTCCCGCCCCCGCACGAGGACCGCGAGATCCTCGCCGCCATCGACGCCGCGTTCGGCGCCGAGCCGGGCGTCCAGGGCGTCCGGGTGGGGAAGGGCGAGCACACCGAGCTGGCCGTCCGGTTCGCCGTCGCGCCCGGCCACGACGAGCGGGCCACCGCGCAGCGCGTGTCCGACCGCCTCGCCGAGGCCCTGCGCGGACGCGTCGTCGGCGGCGTCGAGCTGAGCGTCCACCGGGGCTGAATTTATTTCAGTCCCGGCCCACTTGCTCGCCTGGCGGCTGTGTTGATCGCAGCCTCGGCCCACTTGCTCGCCTGGCGGCTCGCTGCGTGACCGTGCCTGGGCGAACGCGGCATCGCTTCGCGATCTGCCCGGCTTCGCTCGCCTTCGGCGTCGCTGCGCCGGGCAGGTCACGCGTTCGCGTGCGTGGCCGGGCCGGGCAGGGCTAGGCCGCGCCAGGCTCTAGGCTGCGGGGCATGAGCGCCCCTGTGTGGTCGGTGCGGGCCGACTGGACCCAGCCCCTGCGCAACGCGTGGACGCTCGCGGGCTGCGTCGCCCTCGCGCTGCTCCTGGCATTCCGCGTCTCAGGGGCCGCCATCCCGGCGTTCGCGTTCCTGGGCGTCCTGGCCGTGCTGCTCGGCGTCGTGGACGTCGCGCTGAAACGCCTTCCCGACCCGCTGACGCTGCCGTCCATCCCCATCGCCGGGGTGCTGCTGCTCATCGCCGACCCGTCGCGCTGGTTCGGGATGCTCGCGGGCGCGGGCCTGCTCTTCCTGGTGTTCGCCGTGCAGTGGGTCATCGTCCCGAGCGCGATCGGGTTCGGTGACGTGAAGCTCGCGCCCGTCCTCGGCCTGTACCTGGGATGGCTGGGCCGTCCCGCGTGGATCACGGGCCTCGCCGGAACGATCCTCCTGGGTGGCGTGTTCGCGATCGGGCTGCTGCTGTTCCGCCGCGCGGGCCGCAAGGACCAGATGCCCTACGGCCCGTTCATGCTGGCCGGGACACTGCTGGCCGCACTCCTGTACGCCTGAAAAAACCGCTGGACGCGCCGCCGGACGTTCGGCAGGCTGCCCCTCCGATGGATATCGATGTTGAAAGCTTCATCCGGGACGGGTTCGTCCGCGTGTCCGAGGCGTTCCCGCGTTCCGTGGCCGACGAGGGCCGCGCGCTGCTGTGGGAGATGTCGGGCTGCTCCCCGGACGACCCGTCCACCTGGACGAAGCCTGTGATCCGCTTGTACGACCAGGGCCAGCCCCCGTTCCGCGAGGCCGCCCAGAGTCCGCGCCTGCACGAGGCGTACGACGCGCTCGTCGGCCGGGACCGCTGGGTCCCGAGGAAGACGGTCGGCGGCAGCTATGCCGTCCGCTTCCCCCTGCCGGACGCGCCGGGCGACGACGGCTGGCACATCGAGTCGAGCTTCCCCGGCCCGAACCCGGACGACTACCTGAGCTACCGCGTGAACCTCACCTCGCGCGGACGCGCCCTGCTCGTCCTGTTCCTGTTCTCCGACGTCGGTGAGGACGACGCCCCGACCCGCGTCCGCGTCGGCTCCCACCTGGACGTCCCGCCGCTCCTCGAACCCGCCGGCGACGACGGGCTCGCTTTCATGGACATCGCCGGGAAGGCCGTCGCCGCGTCCGAGCACCGGGACGTGGCGTTCGCCACCGGCCGCGCGGGCGACGTCTACCTGTGCCACCCGTTCCTCGTCCACGCCGCGCAGAGCCACCAGGGCCGCAACGTCAAGTTCATGGCGCAGCCCGGACTCGAACCCGCCGTCCCGCTGTCGGTGGACGGCCCGTCCCCGGTCGAACGCGCCATCAAGCTCGGCCTCACGTCCCACTAGAACGACGGCGGCGCGGTCGGCGGAGGGGGATGCCCGCCGACCGCGCCGCCTCCCGGAGCGGACGCGCGCCGTCACCTTCCGGACCGGATCACGGGG